>JAKACB010000001.1 GCA_021796445.1 Nanobdellota archaeon | reverse complement strand
TTATATCCTTCTGGTAAGATGAAAATCGGTTGAATTCCTTCTGCCATATTGTACCTCCTCCTAATAACTTAGATATGTTCAATGCATGCTTGCATTGATATCTCTAATAGAGCTTAGTGTTATATTTAAAGTTTTCCACTGTTTTAAATGATTTTGCAATCCAGATTATCTTATCAACATTTAAGCATTTGATACAAACAGAAAAACCATTAAAACTTTAAATTGAAAAATTCCTTTAATAAGGAATGGACAGCCAATACAGCGAGATAAGGAAAGACTACAGGACTGGATACTATTCAGTAATAGTTCCGGGCAGGGACCACAGGCCAAAGGAATTAGAGATAGAAGATGAAGGCGCAAAAAACCTTAAAGACTGCCCTTTTGAACCTGATACAGTAGACAGAGTAAATCTTGAGATAATGCACGTAAATGAGCCTTGGACTACAATGGTGATAAGAAACAAGTTTCCTGAGCTAGAAGGCCATACTCCATTAGAATATGAAAACGGCTTTTTTTCATCTATATCGGGGTATGGATACAATGAAGTTTTGATAGAGAGCCCAAAGCACTTCGATAAATTTGAAAACATGAACCTGAAAAAATCACTTGAATGGCTGAATACCTTAATAGAAAGGGAAGAGGACCTGTATTCAAGGAACTACATAAAGCACGTAATGGTCTTTAAAAATTATGGAGCCTCTGGGGGTGCAAGCATAGGCCATCCACATACGCAGATAATAGCATGGCCTGAAATACTCGGCACGCCGGCAATAGAAATAGAGATAGCAAAGAATTACCTAAAAGAAAACAATTCCTGCATTTACGAAGATGCGATAAAGAAAGAGGAGGGAAGAATTTTGTTTGAAACTGAAAAGATAATAGCTATTGCACCTTATGGATCAAGATTTGCTGGTGAGTCCATGATCTTACCGAAAAGACATGTGAATTACATAATGGATTTGAGCCAGGAAGAAAAGGAAGAGCTTGTTGAAGGACTGAAAAAATTAATACAAACAAATAAAAAGCTGTTTGGTGAGCAGGCGTACAACTTTGTCATACATGAGAACAAAAAAGAGAAGGATTACCACATGCACATAGAGGTTTATCCAAGGCTTTCGAATTTGGCAGGCATAGAACTTGGGCAGAATGTGTTCGTTAATACTATGGTGCCTGAAGACTACACTAAAAAATTCAAGGAAATTGTAGGATCAATTTAAGCCCTTTTCCTCTAAAAACTTTCTTGCATCTATTGCGCACATGCTTCCCCAGCCTGCCGCTATAACCGCTTGCTTGTAACGCCTATCCTGCACGTCGCCGGCTGCAAATACTCCTTCCTTACTTGTCTTTGTAAAATCCCTTGTCTTTATGTAACCGTTTTCATCCAAGTCAATGTAGCCTTTAAACATGTCTGTATTTGGGTTGTGTCCTATCGCAAGGAAAAGGCCGTCTGTCTTTAATTCGGTTTCTTCATTTGTTTTCAGGTTTTTTATCTTAACGCCCTCTACATGCTCCTTTCCCAATACGTCTATTACTTCACTGTCCCAGATTATGTTTATTTTCTTGTTTGAAAGCACCCTGTCCTGCATTATTTTACTGGCCCGGAACTCATGCCTTCTGTGTATCAAAGTCACTGAACTTGTAAGCGTTGAAAGGTAACTTGCATCTTCCATTGCACTATCTCCACCGCCTACAACTACAACTTTTTTGTTTTTGAAGAATGCCCCATCACAGACTGCACAGCCAGAAACTCCCTTCCCTATCAGTCTTTTTTCGTTTTCTAATCCAAGCCACCTTGCTGATGCGCCAGTTGATATTATTATGGAATAGGTTTCATATTCCTTTTCGCCAACGAAAACTTTGTATGGATAAACACTTAAATCAACCTTGGAAACGTTATCATCTATGACTCTGCAGTTCAATGCCTTAACCTGATCAGCCATTTTGTCCATAAGATCCGGCCCTAAAATTGATTTAAAACCAGGAAAGTTTTCCACTTGAGAGGTAAGCATAAGCTGGCCGCCTATTTCAAAGCCCCTTATCAACAATGGATTTAGACCATCTCTTACAGCATATATTGCAGCAGTATAGCCTGCCGGCCCGGAGCCTATTATTATCAACTTTTCTACCATTCTTTCTATATATCATACGATATAAATAAAGCTTTCTGCTAAGATAGTTTTTTATTCTACCAACAATTAATAAAGTAATGGATAAATTTCTCATAGAGGTCTCATTTGAAGCAGGCAATAAGGTGGGGGGAATATGGACAGTTTTGACATCCAAATCATCATACATGAAAAAACAATTCGGGGACAACTACCTAGCTATAGGGTTTTATAATCCAAATCAGGCGGCCGTTGAATTCATGGAAAGCCAGCCTCCACAGTACATAAAAGACGCAATGGCTAACATAAAGCTTGATGGCTTAAAGATATACTTTGGAAAGTGGTCATCTGCGAATGATGTAAATCTTATATTGATAGATGCAAAGGACTTTGAGAATAAGCACATAAATGAGATAAAGAAGGATTTCTGGGACAACTTTAAGATAGACTCATTGAACTCACCAGAAGATTACAATGAACCGCTTGCATGGTCGTATGCTGCTGGAGCGGTCATAGAAGCATTAAGCAAAACAATAAAGCAGTCTATAGTTGTGCAGGTCCATGAATGGCTCTCTGCGGGAGCAATACTTTACTTAAAATACAAAAACGTGAAAATACCTACGGTATTCACGGTCCATGCCACCGTGCTTGGAAGGGCCATCTCCTATTCCGGTGGAAACACAAACGCATATGTGATTGCAAACACAGGAATAACACCAGACATGCCTTATAAGTATGGGGTAGCAGCAAAGCATTTCACTGAAAAGGCGGGAGCATTCAACGCAACTATATTCACTGCTGTCAGCAGAGTAGTGGCAAAGGAAGCAAATATAATCCTGGGCAAGAAACCGGATTTTGTGACAATAAACGGAATAGACACGGATAACCTTCCGCTAACAGATGAACTTACTTCTATGAGAGTAAATGCAAAGAAGAAACTTGACAACTTTCTAAATGCATATTTCCTCCCTTATTATGACATTAATCCAGGCAACATAAGGGTGTTCATAACAAGCGGCAGGTATGAATTTTATGACAAAGGCTATGATGTTTTCATAGATGCACTTGGAAAGCTTGATAAGATGCTTACAGACGGCAGCTATGTCATCGCACTCATAGCTGTTCCTTCTGGTACGATAGGGGTGAGAAATGACGTAGTGGCAAACTATCTCACTTATATGAGCATAAAATCCGCCTTAGATGAAGACGTGAAAAATTTCGATTCGGTTATAGCCTCTTCAATAGAACTGGAAGAAGGAAATGTTGACAAAGCTTACAGCAAGATAATAAATGACTCGAAAAGGCTGATTAAACAACTTAGGAGGCCGAAACCTACAAACCCACCGCTTACTCCTTTCATACTTTCATATCCTGAAAACAACGACGCAATAATAAACAAACTCAGGGAAAACAACCTTAATAACTCGGTAGAAAACCACGTAAAAGTTGTATTCTATCCAAAATACCTTGCCGTTGGCGATGAGCTGCTTAACCTTACTTACTATGAAATGCTTGCCCTTTCAACTGCAGGATTTTTCCTTTCAAAGTATGAGCCTTTCGGCTATACTCCTTTGGAAGCTGCAGCCTACATGTCAATTTCCTTTACATCGGATTACAGCGGCTTTGGCCAGTACCTGTTAAATGATTATAATGATGGATACAAAGGAGTTTTTGTTGAAAGAATGCTTGGAAGAAAGAGGGAAGACTCAATAACGCAGATAGCAAAAGACATGCTTAAGATAGCTCTTATGGATGATGATGACCTTTTGAAATTGAAGATATCTGCTAACGATCTAGCTAATCAATTTGGCTGGGAGAAATTCCTTCCTGTTTATCTTGAGGCTTATGACGCTGCTTTAAGAAGGCTTTGACCATAGAATCAAGCTGCGAGATTATGTTCATATAATTCAGGTATGCAACATACGGTGAAGAGTAAGCATTAAAATATTTGTGTATGTCCCCATCGGAAAACCATTTTGTGCACATGTAATAAAAGTTATCAGAAGTCTGGAGTATCCTCCATCTTTTTATCAGCTCCTCATTCCCTGAAAGTAGAACTTCCTTCTCCATTGATTTTAATTTATTAAATGCCGCATCCTGCATCTGGTTTCCAAGCCATGCTGATAAGTCTCTATCCATATCCGCCCATGAAAGATAATACGGCACATCCACTATGCCTGTTGCCTTTTGCTTGATTGCCTCAGAGACCTTGTTGAATCCTACTCCTTTGCTTATAAGCTTGCCCGGCAGATCTTTCATAAAATCGAATATCCCTGTTTCTTTCCATTGATGTTCACCAAACGTTTCATAGTCCATAAAAAGGTTTACTGTGCTTCCTTCATTGTTTGCCACCCAGTTAGAGTATTTATCAGCAGTCAAAGGAAATTCATTCCACGTTGGAGTTGAAAACCTGAAGGCTATGTCGTCACTTAGCTTGTAATTTCTCAAAAGAACCTTTATCTTTTCCCCAGGATCCTTGTAAATATAATTTGGTGAACGCCATCCCAATATCCTGTCCCAGCCCTCTGCTATTATTCCATTGTAACCCATTTTAGCCACTGTTTCTGCGATATCGTTTGAGTACAACGCTTCAGTGTTTCTAAATATTTTTGGATGGAATTTAAAATAATGGTACATCAGTGACTTGTGCTGCTTTACCTGCGCTATGAACTCCTCCTTGTCTATAAGATACGAAAGAGAGTGGTAATATGTTTCGTCAAGCAGTTCCATGTTCCCAGTGTCAAACAGCTCCTGAAAAAGCTGTATGACCTCCGGCCTGAACATCTCGGCCTGCTCCATGAAAACGCCAGTCAAAGAAAAGTTAACCTTGAATTCTGGGTATTCCTTTACAAGGTCTATGAGCAACTTTGTCATAGGTATGTAACATTTATCTGCAACTTTGTTGAATATTTCCCTGTTTTTTTCTACATCTATGAACTCCTTGTCTTCTATGAAAGAGTATACTCTCTTCAGCCTGTAAGGCTGATGCACTTCAAAATAAAAGGTTACGTTTGGCATACCTATTTATACGCCCCAATCTTTAAATGTTTAAATGGTTTTTAGATAGGATATGCCCCGATAGTCTAGAGGCCAAGGACATCGCCCTTTCGAGGCGGAAACCCGGGTTCAAATCCCGGTCGGGGCATTCTACGAAGAATATCTCTAAAAGTTTTTATATAATAACATATATCCTATACGATATGAAAGCATGGGTTCTAAGTAAAAACGGAATAGACAATTTGAATTTAAAGGAAGTTGAAAAACCTGAAGTTAAAGAAGGACAAGTTCTTGTAAAGGTAAAGGCACTTGGACTAAACCCAGTAGATTCAATGGTGATTGATTTAATACCTGTAAACGCAGAAAGAATACCGGGAGCAGAATTTGCCGGTGAAATAGAAGAAGTAGGGCAAGATGTAAAGGAATTAAAGAAAGGAGATAAAGTAAGCATTTACAATAGGTACTTTGACGGAACATGCTCTTACTGCAAAAGCGGGAATGAAATGCTCTGCGACAATGGATACATATTCAGCATAGGATCAAATGGCGGACTGGCAGAATACGTTGCTGTTGATCAAAAGAACGCATTAAAGCTACCAGATTCAGTTGATTTTGAATTGGCTGCAAGTCTGCCAGTAGCTGCACTTACCTCTTACAATGCTTTAGAAAGAGCAAAAGTACAGAAAAATGAATTTGTTGTTGTAGTCGGTGCTTCAGGAAACACGGGCATATTTGCACTTCAATTTGCTAAAATGCTTGGTACAAAGACTATCGCTATTTCAAGCAAGGATTGGGTAAAGGATTTCGGTGCAGACTATGTGATTGGATATGAAAACGCATTGGAAGAAGTGAAAAAGATAACGAACTCAAAGATGGCAGACGTAGTAGTAGAATCAATAGGAGAGAAATTCTGGGAGCTAGGTTACTCTCTTTTGGGTAAAAATGGCAGGATGGTTGCATTTGGGACAGAAACGGGTAGCAATGCCAAAATAGATATTTCACAGCTTTATTCCAAACAGCTAAGTTTATTAGGCTCAACAGGCGGATCAATCAGACAATTTTCCGCAGTGGTAAACAAATCTAAGGACTTAAAGGTTAAAGTCTGGAAAAAATTCAATTTCCAGGAAGTAAAGGATGCATTCAAGGAAAACAACAGCAAAGAAAAGAATGGAAGAATTATAATAGAAATATAAAAAATATATCATACTTATATTAACTCATAATTAATTTTTACTTAAGAATATTTTATTTACCGCTGTTAATACAGCAAATTGCTTTTTGTGTTTACTACCATATAAAATATATTACTTTATAATAGTAAAGTATTTATACTACCTCTATCTATAAATGTACATGAAAAGGCTATCTGAAATAATATCTGGAATACCTAAAAAATTGACAGGTAAAAAGGAAGTAATAATAGTTGGAGAAGAGCATCCAAATGTAGAGCATAAATACAGAGAAATGGAGATACTTAAGAAGTACAAGCCAGCCTACCTTTTATGGGAAGGATACAAAGAAGGAAAAATGAATGAGAAGGAAAGATTACTGTACAACAAAGCAAGAGAAAATGGAACAGAGATAATTAACCATGACATCGATTTTAAAGGCAGGCTTCCTTTCACAAAAGAATTAAACGAGCTCAATAACAACCATTACACGAACTTTAAAAAAGAAGAAGAAAGAATTGAAAAATCAGAATATTACCTGAAAAAATATGACTCTTGGATAGATGCTATAAACCCTAAAAGAGAACAGTACATGTTTGATAACATAAAAAACTACGTGGATAAAAACAATTACAATGAAAAACCAGTGATAGTTATAACAGGAAGAAACCACCTCAACGGAATATCAGAAAAGCTTGAAAAGGAAGGCATAAGTTACAAGAAAATTGACCTATCTTCGTATAAAAGAAGGTATTAGAGAAAAGGCAGAGCCTAAACTTACTCTTCAATTAAAGCATTTAATTTTTACTAAGAATTCTTTCAAAATCAGAAATGTCATTTATTATCATATCCGGCTTATACTCGCTTGTTTCCGTTGAGCGTGTGTAGCCTGTAAAGAGAATAGCTTTCATTCCTGATTCTTTTGCATTCTGTATGTCTAAGTCTAAGCGGTCTCCCACCATTATTATGTCCTTTGTGCTTAATCCCAAAAGGTTTGCAGTTTCTATAAAGGGTTTAACGCCGTCTCTTGTTTTTGAGAAAGGTATCGTTTCCCCAGCTATAACTACAACATCAAAATAGCTGTGAAAAGGAACCTTGCTTATTCTCTCAGCTTTTAAGCCGCTTACTGAATCTCTTTCACTTAGAAGTGCCAGCTTTTTGCCAGATTTTTTCAGTTTCTTCAGTAAATCTTCGGTTTTGCTTGAAAATTTCTGATTGTTTAAAACATAGGAATAAAACATCTTTTGGTAGTACTCCTTTTCCTTTTCATTTAACTTTATTGATTCCTTCTCTGCTATTAATGGTATCCAATCTGCATGATTGTAGGACACTTTAGAATCCGCCAATTCCCTTATCTTTTCCCGCTGGAAAGAATCGGCTTCGGAAACAAGCTTTTTTTTGTCTATATTGAATTTTTCGGCCATATCGGAGAAAACGGCCTTGTATGCATTAGCTATGGTTGTTTTAGTATCCACCAAAGTGTTATCAAAATCAAACACTACTCCTTTAAAATCGATTCTGCTCTTAGTAAGCATTAATTATTTAAGATATATCCCTGTTATTAAGCTTTTCTATAGCAGAAAACTGAAGATAAAGAGGAAATGCCGCTATTTGTAGAACGGTATTATTATGAGGATTATCTCAATTACAAAAAGAAGGATGACTATCCATTCCAAAAAAGAGCTGGTATCCTCTGATACTTGGCTCTGTATAAAACTGCGTATGTTTACAAGCATTTCAAATGTGGTTTCCAGCCTTTTTGCTAAGTCAGCAAGACGGAAGGCATCTGAAAGAAGAGAATAAAGTCTAGCAAGATACCACTCTCCGAAACTCATGATTATTTGGTTTATGCCTTCGACAAGATCCTTGTACTCTGCATAGAAATCACTTATCTCCTTGCTTAACCTTATCAGATTCCTTCTTGTAAACACCATGTATACTGGATTCCTTTTCATGTTCAGGAAACGATTATTTACGGTGTCTATCATTTTGTTCACTTCACTCTGGTATACTCTGTATTCCAAAAGCTGTATATTTGCTGTATCAGCAACCATTATTTCATTCTCATAATTGCTTGTGTTTGATGTAAGGAACATCGCATCCCAGTCAACGATGACTGAATCACAGCCATAGTATGACAAATTCCTCTTTATCGTATTTGTAACGTATTCATTTGAAAGTTCCTTGTAATTCTGCTCATCCAACAATATGCCTGCTATTAGCTCCTTGTTTTTTTCTACAAAACTGCTGGCACACTGCTCAAGGAAGTATGACCGATACATCTCGAATATTCTCTTTTCCTTTACCTGCATCCTCTTTGAAAGTGTTTTTTCAATCCTAACTTTAGTATCTTCTGCAAGCTCCTTAAATCGGTTTTCAAACCGCTTGTCAAAGGTTATACTTTCCAACAAAGCTGTATTAAGATTTCCAATGGGAGAACGCACCCTAACAGCCATTGCTCCTACAGAGTAGATTACGCATTGAATATTCACTGAAATGCTTATGCTGTCGAATTTCACGTCTTTTTTACCGGCATTAATTATTAAGGGAAGCTCAAATGGATTTAGCCCATCCGGCACGGCTTTTCCATACTCGTAAAAGGAGAATTCCTCTGCTCCCCTAAAATAGTTTTTAACCTCCTTCAGGTCTATTTCATCTGCGAAATCGTAAAAATAGCTGTAGATTATTTCTCCTTTCATAAATTATGATTGAGTGCCCTCTCAATTATATACTTGCATCATCTTTTATTAATCACTTGCAGATAAACATTTTTATATTATTTAAAATCTAAAAAGGAAATGAAGAACAGGAACCTGAACAGGATACTGAAAGATAACATAGAGTACAAACGCTTCTTATTTGAAAAATTTGGCATAAATGAAGAGCTTGAACTCGTAAAAAACATTCTTCCTTACTACATTAACAGCATGGCCTATTCTGTAGGATACAACAAGATATGGATATCAAATGAAGCTAGGCGTATAATGTACATTATAGCAGAGAAGGATGAACTCAAAGAACTTAGGGAAGGCTGTAAATTTATAATACGGCATGAAATAGGGCATTCCCATGATGTAAAAGACAAAAATAAAAACGTCAGGGACTATTTCCACAGGCTGCTTTACATTAACAGCGGAAATTACGTCGTAGATGGCTTTCCGGAATCGGAAGCAACAAGGTATGCGCTTTCAAAATCAAACAACTACATAGAAGCGCTTGCAGGATTCTCCGCCATATCCAGCTTTTTATACAAAACAGATGTAAAAACGAGCATAGAAACATACTCTGAACATTTCTCAAACTCAAATGTAAAAGAAGAAAAAAGAATGGTTTTAAATTCTTTCAGCAGTTTCAAACTTTCCAATGAAAACTACGGAAAGATATTGGAGAAGGCAAAGACATACCTGGATAAATTAAATGAAAACCTTGCAAGAAGTCTTCTGTATAAATTAAAGGATAAAAAAAGCTGAAAAGAAAGAGTGAGATTTATATCTTGGAATAATGCTCTGTGAATACCTTGTAGCATTCATCATTTGGAAGGAATTTCCTTACCACTTTTTCCCAGCCTTTGCTTCCTACCAAACTTCTTACCAAACTAGAGCTTACAACTGACAGATCCTCTGGTGGTATAAGAAAAATTGTCGTTATCTTTTCATTCAATCTGCTATTTATATATTGTATCCCTTTTTCGTATTCTAAGTCAGTTTCTGTTCTTATGCCTCTTATTATATAAGAAGCATTTATCTTGACGGCATAGTCTACTAGAAGTTCTCCTTTGAACGAGTCTACCTTTACGTTTTTATAGTCTTTTGTTGCAGAAAAAAGCATTTTCTTCTTTTCCTCCAGTGAAAAATCCTCCTTTTTCTGCTGGTTCTCGCCTACTGCAACCACCAATTCATCAAACAATTCCGCAGCCTTTTTTATAACCCATTCATGCCCTATAGTTATAGGATCAAAGCTGCCTGCATAGACTGCCTTTTTCATAGTATATTTAATGCAGACCGCTTTAAAAAAGCTAATTTCTTTTTCATTAACTGCAGTTATTAATTAACATAACCTAATTACAAAATAAAAAAGTTTAATACCTTGCAAGCTTATTTGACTTTATGAAAGAGTTCTCCGGAAAGCGCTTTGAGGTAGAAACTGAGAACGTGAAGCTTCCAAACGGCCACACAATGAAACTTGAGAAGGTAAGCTCTAAGGAAATAGCGCTTGTTTTACCCATAATCAACAATGACAAAATTGCAATAATAAAGCAGTACAGGCCTACAATAAAAAAATGGCTGTATGAATTCCCTGCTGGATTAATCGAAAGAAATGAAGCTCCAATAACGGCAGCAAGGCGCGAGCTTGAAGAGGAGACCGGGCTCATATGCAAAAAGATAAAAAAGGCAGGAGGAATGTTCACTTCTCCCGGCTTTTCAAACGAGTTCATGCACATATTTATAGCTGATTGCAGTATTAGAGGAAAGCAAAATCTTGAACCTGCGGAGAATATAATTGTTCGCGTAGTCCCTGCCAAAAAAGCAATTGAGATGGTGAAGAAGGGCATGTTTGTTAATGGCCCTGCGCTAAGTGCAATATTATTTGGGTTGATTTATAGAAAGGATTTACTACTGAAATAATAAATTTTTAAAAATAAAGGTTTTTTATGTGCTTTTTCCTGCTATAGTGCCGGTTGTGTTATAAGTAGCTTGAAGCGCAGAGGATACATCCGAGTACTCCAATATTGAAGCGAAACGGAAGGTCACCGCAGGTGCCGGACAGCTTATGCCTTTTATTTTGATATTGTAAAAATGACCTCTTATCACCTGCATATTATTCAAATTAAAGGTTCCTGAAGTAATATTGGAGCCGAGCGCAGACGTGAAGGTTATCTGCTTAAGATACCCATATTCAACATTTCCCGAAAATAAAACCTGCATACTGAAAGTCAACTGGGTTGAATTGCATATCGCCGCGGATATTGAGAATGGAGAAAAGCCTGTAGAAGTTGGAGGAACAGACCTGCTTGGACTGAAAACGCCCATTGAATAAAGAAAAACCATCACTACAACTATTATCAGAACCGCCCAGCCATATGTCATCATGTATTCTATAGCGGCTTGGGCACGTGTTGCCATTTTAAATATATGGCTTTAAATAAATTAAAAGCTTTACTAGACTAATTTGTCAAGAAATGCTCTCTATAGATATTTTAAAGGTACTCTAAGAATTGCAAGTATCATCATTTCAGAATTCTTAGAGTTCAGCAATTAAACCTAATTCTTTAAAACAGAAAGAAAAAAATAAAAAAATCAAATCATTTTTTAGCTGCTACCTGTTCCTACTAATGTTCCTGTCGCGTAATAAGTTGCTGTACCTGCACTGGTTGTAACACCGTAGCTCAAGTTTCCCGGAGCACTGAATGCTATCCCCGAACCTGTGCAACCTACATTCGTAGCGTTTATGACGAAGCTAGTTCCTGTAGTCACCGTTATGGCTGTTGTAGGGAAGCCGTTATTGCTGTCACTCACAGACTTGGACCCAGAGAAATTTAACCCAGTTGGCGAACTAAGTGTAAGGCGGGTTACCTTTGCGGATGTTGCTCCGCCAGGTAATGGTCCAACACTAAAGGCCACTGCCAGATACGATGGAGTGCACACGGTCGAACTTACTGTGAACGGTGCAAACCCGCTACTTGTTGCAGTTACGCTTGCTCTAGGGTTGAAAATACCCATAGAGTATAGGATTACAGCTACGATGACTATGATCAGTATTGCCCAACCATAAGTCATCATGTACTCTAATGCTGACTGTCCTTTTGCCATGATTATATAAAAAATCACTGGTATTTAAACATTCATATTTTACTATTTCAAAAAGTAAAAATAAGGATTAACCTATTGAAAATGGCAAATCAATATAAATATTGGGATTGCTGACGCTTGTTGCTACATAATTGTAGATTCCCGCGGGTAAAGCTATTGATTTTGTGTTTGCAAAGTAGGTGAAAGGAGAATTGCTTACAGCCAATGTTTGGATTGTTCCATTTGAAAAATCTAATGAAAGATTAACCTTTCCTGTAAACCCTCCTATGAAAAGGTAATTTGGTAGGTTGTCAGAGTAGTTTGCATACTCGTAGGCCATTGCAATATCAGTTGAATTTGTGTACAATGCAAGGTTTGATAGCCCAAAGGACTCGTTTTCAGTTAGCATGGTATTTGCACCGCATGATGTTAAATCCTGCCCTGCCAAAAGCTTGCCACCGTAAAGAGAGCTCTCATAGATTATTATAACTCCATTCGAAACGTTTATGGTGTAATTTTCAAAGGATGTAAACTGAAGCAAGGGCAGGTATTCAACGGTTTGTAGGCCGTTTGAGGTTGCTATTGAGTTTATGGAATCAGCTATCTCATAGCATATGCTGTTCATTTTAGAAACTGTTGGATTGCCTGCTGATATGTGCGTGAAGAAGATCGCTATGAATGCTATCAATACCAGAACAAATGACACATCTATAACAAACTCAAAGGAAAACTGTCCTTTCATATTTAGATTAAAAGCATAGCATATTTATACTATTTCCGGTCTAATTAAGGCGTGGGGGAGAGAAGACTTGAGGAATTGCTTATCGAGAATACCATAGACAATAATCCCTCTATTTTCCACAAATTGATGCAGGTTTCTACATTCTCTTACATAGAAAAAAGAAGGGAGATAGACTACGCCGATGCAGAATATCCCTTGCAAATTTACAGAAAAAGGATGAATTATTCTGTAAATGAAAATGAGAAGAAAAAGCTAAAGACAGACAAATGGAATGCGGACCTTGTTTTGCTTTACAATGACAATGGCAAAAGGATATGCGAGATAGTTGAGATAGAGACTATAAAGGCTGATGAACTGCTGCACCACAGGAAAAAGAACATCTTGAAGAAGATAAGAACTGTTGAAAGGGCATACAATGCGATTGAATTAAATGAGATATTGAAGGTTGATGAGATAAGGTTTTCACTGTCATTGAACGCTGCGCATTTAACTGAAAATGAAAGATACAGGATAGCAAGAAGAATAGGCAGCAAAATAGCAGAGGAAAGGAATGCCGAGTATAAAGAAGAAAAAGTAAGCTTATACAAGATTTACATGCTGAAAGACAATGTCTGGGATTACTGCCCCGAAAGCAAAGAGAAGGAATTCCTTATGAACTACAACTTGGCAATGCGGAAGAACTCTTGGAAAAATCCCCTTAAAAATGTTATGACGCAGCTTTATTACAATTTAAAGGATGAAAGCAAGATAAGGGCATTATACGAAAGGCATTACTTCAAAAGATAGGGGCAAAAGCCTTTAAAAGCCAAAATACATTAAGAATTAATAAAATCAAGGGTTATGGATTCTTTATGGGCATAAGAAACAAGGTAAGCAAAACTATAGATAATGTGGTTGATTATTACCTGCGAAACTACAGAAAGATGGTGTTCATACCCATAATATTCGTAATATTCTTCGCTTCTTTTATAGGTTACTACTACCATGTTCATGGAATGCCGGTTAACGAAGGGATATCGCTTGCCGGCGGTACCAATATAGTTGTAAGCACCAACCAGAGCATTTCGCCAACGCTGATAGCTAGCTCTTTGGGAACGGATTTGAAGCAGGCAGTGACAGTAAGCGTGGTAAAAGCTCCTTTTACTAATACAATAACAGGGTACTCAATAACTGTTGGAAAGAATGTTAACACTACTTTGCTGGAAAGCAGCCTTTCAAGCATACTTAAAATGCCAATAAACGGCAAGGACTCAAGCGTTGATTTTGTAAGCGCTACTCTGGCACAAAGCTCTCTCTACAGCTCTTTCATACTTCTTGGTATAGCATTCATCCTTGTAGCTGCGGTTTCTCTATTCTACTTCAGAAGCATATGGCAGGCCTTTTCAAACGTGATAAGCATAATAAGCGATATAATAAACATAGTGGGGGTGCTTGATATAATAGGCTTCAGTTTCTCAACCGCTTCCATAGCGGGTATACTTATGATAATGGGCTACTCTGCTGACAGGAACATAATCTTGGCTACAAACATACTGAAAAGGGAGGAGGCAAGCATGCGCTACCGTCTTGTCAAGACAATAAAAACCTCGCTTACGATGGACGCCGCGGCATTGGTAACGTTTCTCATACTTTTCCTAGGAACGACAAATTCAACGCTGCATGAGATAGCGATAATCCTTATAATAGGAGTAATATTTGATGATTTCACTGTGTGGATATTGAATGGCTCCACACAGCTGTACGGCTTAAAATACAAGGAAGCAGAAAAGCAGGTGGCAAAGGCGTAATATGGCAAAATCAATATTTTATGACTGGCGTATAATATTAATGATTGTTCTGGCAGTCGTATCTTTCTTGGCCATACAGCCAAACATTACGAATGTAAACGGTGCGCAGGTCGTTTACATGCCTGTTAACTCTTACATAGGCAATTTAAGTTCAAGAGGGGTCATTGGATTACAGGCTGGATCGATAATAACTGCTGTAGATGGCGTACCGGTTCATAACATACAGCAGTTTTACAGTCAACTAAACAAAAGCGCATTAGTCAATACCTCACTGAGCTTGACATATGAGAATGAGCTTTTCCCTTACATATACAGAAGCAATACAACTAGAATATTCGTAGAGCCCGGCGCTATCTTTAATTCTTCAACTATACAAACGCAGAACGTGCCTTATACGCACTTAAACTATGGATTGGATATAATAGGAGGAACGCAGATAGAAGTGGTTCCAAACTCCACAAATTACAACGCTTCTGTGCTTTCCGATTTAGAGACAACGCTTTCAAAGAGGCTTGATGTCTATGGAATAAGCGGCACTACTGTTAGCACTGTTCAGGCGCTGTCAGGCAATGCATTTATAATGGTCAGCATGCCTAATGTGGGAGAAAGCCAAGCACTGTCATTGATTCAAAACCAGGGTAAGTTTTATGCTACTATAGGCAACATCACAGTTTTCAACAGCAGCAATTCGAGCGAAAGCATATTGGATGTTTGCCTTTCATCAGGCTGTCCTTTCGGAGTTTATCAAACTCCAAGTGCAGCAAATGGCTACCAGTTCCAATTCGGGATACAGCTGGCTTCCGGCGCTGCAAAGAACTTTGAGAATGCGGTAAAAACCCTGAAGCCCTCAACTACAAATCCGGGTTATTTCAACAAGAGGATACACCTGTACTTAAATGGTGTGCAGCAGGGCCAGCCTCTTTTGATCTCTGAAAATATACTTACAAACTTCAACGGTGCTATAACCATAGAAGGCGGGGGAGTAGACCTGCAGCAGTCAACGGCAGACATGAAAACGCTCCAGGCAGTAATGCAGTCAGGCAGCTTACCAGTACCATTGAAGATAATATCAATAAGTTCCGTTTCTCCTACAGCAGGCAGCCAGTTTATAAGCCAGATATACATTTTATTGCTGCTAGCATTCGTGCTTGTAAGCATAGTCATATTCTTAAGATACAAGGATTATAAGATATCTTCATTGATACTCCTTACAAGTATTACGGAGATATTTATAGTGATAGGGGTTGCGGCGGCAATACACTGGACATTGGACATACCAAGCATGGCAGGTATAATAGCCAGCATAGGTATATCTGTCGATGACCAGATAATAATAACAGATGAGATGAGAAGGGGCTCATCACAGATGGAATACGCCGTTACAAAGAAGAGAATAAGCAGGGCATTTTTCATAATATTCGTTTCATTCTTTTCGTTTGCAGCCATAATGTTTCCCCTCCTGTTTTCAACAGCAAGCCTGTTTGCAGGCTTCGCGCTTACAACAATACTTGCGTCTTTGATCGGTTTGCTGGTAACAAGACCTGCATATGCGAGAATAATAGGAAAGCTTGAAGGATAAAATGGAAGAATTCAGATTGGATCCGGTGGACCTTACCTTTGACTTGATAAGCAATGAAAGAACAGGCTGCAGAGAGTGCTTGCCTGTTGAAAATGCAATAAAATCAATCGAATTCAAAGGAAGATACCTAAGAGTATATGAAATAAAGGACAGGGTACAGCCTTCAAGATACCAGCTTGACGGAAAGTTTTTCAAGCGCTCAAACGCACATGGGTATGAAGAATTAATTGTGGAAAACGAAAAACATTCTGCCGACTTTGTAACTTATTCGGCAGATGACATTGAAAAGCTACTTTTAGTTGTAAGCGAGAGACTTAATGAACTCAAAACCTATGATATAGGAAAAAACATATCGGTAAGCAGGTATGTCAACGGACATGATTATTGGGATTTGGTTATACTGCCAATACCTATGCACAACACTCAAAAATGCCATGTGTGTGAAAGCTTGAATTATGTAGGAAATAGGGAGATATACAAAACCGAAAACTTAATAGCGTATGTGCCATTTTCGCCGAAAAAGAACGAAGTAGCAAGAATAACAACACTTAAACACACTGCGATAGAGGAATTGGACAGCGTTGTGGCATTTGACCTAGCGAATCTCATTATAAAGATAATAAACAAATTTACAAATGAGATTACCTTTAACATTAAGCAGTCTGGAGCAGACCATTTCGAACTGGATGTGCTTGCCGGCGAGAATGATCCGATAGATACACTAGGCATAAATAGGATAAACTACTCTCCAGAAGAGACTGCAAAAAAAATGAGCGAAAAGTTAAATAATGGAAAATAATGCAACAATGAAGGCATTGCTTGTATTGGTAATCCTGCTTGCGGCATTTACTGCCATACTGTACGTTTATCCATTTAAACCAGTAACAGTAAACAACCAACAAAACATCACAAATGGCATCAAACTTGAGGATTTTCTTTCAAGCTACAACATAAACCTAAGCAGATTTTCAGACAAGGACCTGTACTATTTTTACGGGGGGTTGTCGAACAACTCTGTAATTTTCGGTTGCAATTATGAGATGGAACCTGCTTTTCCGTATATACCTTTGAACTCTGCTGTACTGCAGAATGAATATAATAATGTGATAACGAACATGGCGCTTATTTCAATGTGCAGTGTGGAAAATGTCACTAACTGCAGCAAGGCATATGAACAGCTTTATAATTTCATAAATGAGAGCATGACCCCTATGCAGATAAAACAGATGTTTAATCTTTCTTATTCGCAGGTAAAAAGTTATTATGCAGACATTGTTAATTCAGGGTTTCAGAACTATTCTATTGTTGATCCTTTAAAATATGACTTAAAACTATTCAATGAAAGCACAAACATAAGTGACATGATAAAAACGATATTGAATATGAAGCAGATGACAGTAAACATAGTCTTCAATGGAAACGGGAAAATATTAAACTATGAAAATGAAACTGGTATATACAGCCCGTTCCAGTTCCAGGTTTACCGGCTAATAAATGCAAGTCAATGCAGTTACTCAAAAATATTCAACATAGTTGTAAATCCAAATTACTTTTCATCCCAAAGCTACAGTTACTTGTACAAAAGCCTAGGAAATTACACAAACATATGCATAGTCAACAGCAAAAACAGCTGCAATTCCAGCGAAATGAAGAATTTGAACATGTCATTCTATGCTAACTAAGTCAAGATACTACATTTATTCGGTTGTAATCTTTGTACTTTTAATGCTTGCCGTATTCTTTTACTATCAGACTTACTCGCTAACCAGCTTATATTCCTTCCACAAAACAGATCTAAACATGTCTGGACTCTGCTCTCCAACTCTGCCATCGTTTGTTATTTACTATGCAGACAACTGCAAAACCTGCACTTCTACTATTGATTCTTTCCAAAATGTAACGTCTCTTTTTGGCTTGTGGGGTAACAAAACATTTTACAGCGGCTATTTCTGTGCATGGGAATTCAACATATCTGCGTACAATAACAACGTAACTGCCAACCTACCTGATTCAGCGGTGTCAATTTTCAACAAGATAGGCGTGAATAGGGTACCGCTGATAGTATTCAATGGAAAATATTATAAAGTTGGAGGATTTGCAAATAATCAGACTGCATACAACGATATATTAAAGTACATATGCCTTTCGGTCAATGAATCCTTGCCGCAGTGTAGTTGAAAAATGGTAAGAAAAATAGATAAGGAACTGATGGAAGCAGTGCTTTCCTCGCTATCAAACGGAGAAAAAACGGGTTACGAGATATACAAGGAAATAAAAAAGAATGGTAGACAAGTATCAAGCAGGATAGTTTATCATTATCTGTACATTGCATTGAAGGACGGCAAAGTAACTGTAGAAAACAAAAACGAATTGGGAAACTTCAGCTGGGGAAATACAGTAAGAAAGAAATATTACAGGCTTAGATAATACCCAAGGTTATGCCCGCCTTTACCAGAGATATCATTCCACCAGGCCTCCTTTCTTCTATTTCCATTAAAAATTTTAGTACTGACTCATCCTTTCCGCTCCTCTTTGCATTTTGCAGCGTTTTCTTCTTAAGCCTGAAAAAGCTCATTATTTCATTCTCCGATACATTAAAAAGCGGGCTGAAGCCGTCCTTATTCTTTATTTTTTTGTCGGTAGGCTCATGGAAGAGAAAGAATTTCATCACAGAGATGGCAAAGTCCTCCAATGTATAAGAATAAAGCTTTTCACCATCTTTACTTTCCAGGTCTTTAAACATAAATTCAAGGAAGGCCCTGCCGTAATTATTTTCATTTCCAAACCTGAAAAGCCTGCTTCTTAATTTATTTGTATTCATGTTTGACTTGACTCTTTTTATCAGCATCCTTTCAAAGTGCTTTTTGCAAAGCTCCTGCTTTAGGTAAGAAGAATAAAAAACGGCTTCTCTACCGCATATGGCACACGTTTTGTCGGCATCCATAAATATTAATTAGTCTATCTTTTATTATTTATATGCCAGCCAAGATTATTGTGGTGATGAGTCCAAAAGGAGGGGTGGGAAAAACGACCGCCGCCGTAAACATTGCCACTGCAATTTCTAATCTTGGTAAAAAGACCCTTTTAATAGACGCAAATCTTGAAACACCACATGTTGCAGTTTATTATGGTTTCGTCGGATTCAAATACTCCTTAGAGGATGTATTAAATGAAAGAACTAAAATAGAAGAAGCTATATACACGGGAGATAACCCAAATTTCCATCTTCTGCCATCAAGGGTCGCAAAGAGCGGAACTGACAGATCTGCGCATAAACTGATAAACATCAATCTTTACATAAACAAACTATTGGGTAAATACGATTTTATAGTGATAGACTCTAAGCCTTCTTATGACATAGAATTCATAAAACTCATAAAGGAGGCAAACAGCCTCATCATATCAAATCCTGACATAACCTCGATAATAGAGGCTAAAAAGCTGAAGCAGGAACTGGAAGATGCGGGAATAAGCATATTAGGTCTTGTTATAAACAAAGTAAACACAAGGATAAAGGAGCAAATGACAAAAAAAGAAATCGAAGAGTTGACTAGGATAAGCAATATTTGGGAGATAAGAGAGGACAACAAGGTTTACAATGCCCTCAAGGTAGGGATACCTTTGGTCATATCTTCCCCGAAAAGCTTTGCGGCAAGGGACATTAACAGCATAGCAAAGCAGATAATTAGGATATGACGGTTTACAGAATTGTGAAATGCCCCAACTGCGGCAGGTACAGGAAAACTTCATCCATTAAAACCGTAAAATGTTTTTACTGCGGCAAAAATTTCGCTGTCATGAATCATGTTGTAAGCAATGAGAATTACAAAAAAGAGGTCAACAAAAAAGAGGTAGGATTTAAAACATTCAAAGCCTAGCTTTGTAGACCTTTGAAACCTTATCTCCTATGTGAAATAGGTAAGTTTCTTTTTTTGTGTTATTCTCTTGATAAGGAAAATACCCCTCTTTTGGTGATTTATCTGCCTTAACCAAAAAGGCTATTTTTGACTTTGGCCCGGTTTCACTTTTGAATATGGATACAAAGTATACTTCTTTCCCTTCCGCATTTTCATCGCTATCTATTTTTTTAAGCACTCCATCTTCAAATGAAAAAACATGCGATCTGTAAATTGAACGGTCATACACTACCTCTTCTATGAACCTGTTGTATGCCCATTCACTTTTAATTTCATACATCCTTTCAAGTTTGGACTTTGTTCCTGCATCCAATTCGCTGTAAGGGGGTATGAAAACGTTCAGATTGAATTCGTCTTCTTTTCCACTATATTTCTTTCTTATCACTTTGTTATCCTGATACCGGTACTTGGACCCTCTCTCGGTTTCAAATCCAATTATCTTTTCCAAGCGTTCATTTTCCACTATTTTATATGAATTTCACTAGTATTTATAATTTACTATTTAGAAGTAAATATTCAATATAATAACTTATAATGCATTAAATACTTTTATTATAAAGAGTCAATTCTTAGTATTATGCCTTGGTAGCTCAACGGCAGAGCATCTGCTTCGTAAGCAGGAGGTTGTGGGTTCGAAACCCACCCAAGGCTTTTATCAAAATCAACATTTGAGAGCATTTGGTTATTAAAGAATACCTCCCGTACTGATGATTGCCATTTGTATTGCTTTACAAAATCATACTTATATTTTAAAAATTCATAAAAAAGATATGAAAGGACAGGAATCTCTAGAGATGATAATAATCTATAGCTTGGCTATCGCGGTTATAGGGTCAATATTTTATATAATATTCACATTTTTTCCGAGTTTAACTGGAGCCACTACCCAGTCGAGCTACTCTGGATTTCCAGGATTCCAAATAATACAACAGGGTTACATTCCGTCAAAATCCCTTTTTTACATAAAATTTGAGAACCTGTTAAATGAAAACGTGAAAATAGACAAAATATCGCTTTTAATTTCTGGAGTAAACTACACGGGGTTTGTGTGTTCCAAAACATATCTGCCTGCTTTGCAGTACAGTGAATGCAATTTAACGTCTGTATCGCTGGGAAATTCATTCAGTGGAAACGGTTTTATATATTATACCCCTACAAATATTTCCTCTTCTCCGGTAATAGCATCGATGGGAAATATAATCAATTAGGATAGAGTTAGATATTTATACTTACAGATTTTAATTTATCCCTTATGGGATCATATAAATACATACACGCGAATGAAATGGCTTTGTATAAGAATGACGAAAGGAAAAAGGAGATATTACAAGAAGTAAGGAATCAACCAATACTGCAGAGACTAGAGAAACCTACAAAACTTGCAAAGGCTAAAACGATAGGGTACAAGGCCAAGCAGGGATACATAGTTGTAAGAGTAAGAGTCAGCAAAGGAGATTTCAGAAGGCCCAGACCAAACCATGCAAGAAGACCGAGTAAAAGCGGATTATACTATAAATTAGAAGTCAGCAAAGAAGATATCGCAAGGAACAGGGCCTTAAGAGTGTACAAAAACATGAAGATTATAGGCTCGTATTTTCTTATAGAAGACGGAAAAAACAAGTGGTTTGAAGTAGTGCTGGCAGACAGAGAAAAATTGTAAATTACACATTTTTTAAAACTAATGTTTATTGCATACTCTGCAAAAAGTTAGAAATGATTAATGCCTGCATTTATTTTACGGATTGTTATCCATAAAAACAATTTAAATTAATAAGGGTTAAGAATCAAATGGACGTTGAACAGTTTCTATTCTTCGAAGTGCTTATCGGCATAGTAATAGCCCTTACCATGTTTTTCCTTTTCTACAACAATTATTCATCAATTTTCCCAGTAGGCTGCGATTCTGCAACGGCTCTGCTGCAAAACCAGTTTACAAGCGCAGAGTACGGGTATGCAAACAGGATGGAGGGCACGCCTCTTTTCAGATGCTACGATGAAAATGCCTGTTATAATGCGGCAACGGCTGAGCAAACGTGCATAAGACATTGGTGTTACTATGATCTTTGGACAAATGGACAGGGTAGCGAATCTGCAGTTCAAGCATGCATTGATAGCCCCCCTGCAAGTATAAATAAGTCCTGCAGTGTTGTATCCCCAACCAATACAGCCGACTTATTTAGTTGTTCGGAAAGCACTATTGTGGCCAATAACGCTACGGACATACAAAATTGCGCAATAAACGTTACAGCATGCATATCGGGGGACGGGCCTTACTGCCCAGCATGCGTAGCTCAGTGATATGGATAAAAAAGGAAGCGTAGAATGGCGTCTTATCTGGATAATACTAGTTATAATAACTGCCCTTGCGGTCATAGGCCTTATTGTAATACTTTTTTACGCTGGCTCGCACAGCAGCTCCCCATTCTCATACTTCGGAAATCTGCTAGGAGGCGGTTCCTAAATGGAAGAGGGGATACTATTGACGATAGTCTTCGTTATATTTGTTATAATAGCGGGGATAATACTTTCAGTCGTTTCCTTTTCCATAATAACCTCATTCGGCACCCTTAACTTTGGGTTAAGCTGCTTTACTGCGTTTACCCAGTACAAGATAGTCAACACCTTTTTAGCTCCATTTACAGGAGTAACATCTTTCTTCGGCTTTTCAAACGTAGTTGTAAGCCCAACCCAATCTGCACAGGTGCAAAAGGACTGCTTGCAGACTACAAACGTGAATGAAAAGGCAGCTGCAGACTTTGCATCCTCATTTTATACTGAAGCTTCATCTTGCTTCAGTTTATTTTCGGGGGGAAATGCGGGAATAGGCTCGCAGATTCTTTCTGCTAAAAATATAAATCAGATATTTAACTGCTACAAAGGCGCTTTGATAAGCCAAAGCAATAATGTAAATTATTCTGCCATAATAAGTTATATCGACAGCAATTACAACGGAAGCTACCCTCTGCAGATGGTATTCATAACAAATGGAAGCAATGGAAATGCAGCATATATAAAGCCATCTGACAGGCTTTCAAATTCCAGTTACACAGTTACTTACTTTGGCTACCCTTCTGGTGGGATTAAAAACTGTGAAGTAAGCTTCAAAGACCAATGCGAGTACACTGCTCAATACCAGCAGCCAGTAATAAATGACTTGTCCATATGTACATATTCAAATGAGACTACAAACCTAAGCAGGGAAACCGTAAGCTCTCTCAGCAACGGCAACCCCTCCTTAAATCTTGTAAATGAAAATAGCGGCTGCGATTATTATGTACCTTTATGTGGAAAACTCAGCAACTATATGGTATACAGTCAAAGTAGAGTATTTGTATGTATACCTGGCCAGTAATGCTTTTTACCTCAAATATAAACTTGGATATTAATTTATTGCATAAAAACACTACTTAATTAATGGCAGAGACACCTGGAGAGAGCTTCATATTCATAGTTTTGGCAGTAATATTCATAATAGTGATAGTAGCTATTGCAGGTTATCTTCTTTTAGTTGGAGTCAACCTATCAAACAGCAGTATCTGCTATGTAAGCTCTGAATTCACTAATTTTTATTACAATGGCCTGTGTGTATCAAATTTCTTCTGTTTAAGCAGTACGCTTAAAGCTATTGGAATAGCGCCGCCTCTCTTCGGCTGCACAACTTCAACCTCTGGATATGGCCCTGGTTCCAAGCCTTCGCAGGTATTTTCAACCGTAGCAACTGATCTGACAAGCTGCTGGAACCAGTATGGCGCAAATCAAGGACTCACCGTACTAACTAATTCGCCTGCAACCTGCTCAGTTATTGATGTCAATACCAACCAGAATATGACTATAAACAACCTTACCAATTACCTTGAAACAAATGCTTATACAACGGAGGTAAGCTGTCTTAACCATACGGCCGTTCAATCCTGCTCTGATCCGTTGACAAGCTCCAATTTAAACGGATACTCATGCGATTTAAATGACCCTAGTCTGTGCGAGGCCCAATCATTAAATTATTTCAATTGCAGAAGCCAATCTGGCTATACACCTTTTACACAAGGTTATACAACAAAGTATATACCTTTGGATGGATCAAAGCCGCCGACGGCTGCAATGAACCTTTCCAGCTATCTTTGCGAGGCATCACAGGGCTGCTCTTTCAACACTACTAAGGGAACTTGCACAACTCCAAGTGGGTCTACTTCTTCATGCACCGATCTGTACACCAACTTCTGTAATGGAAACAACTGCACTGTTGGTTATGATTCGATAACTGATTCGTATGAAGCCCCTTCCTCTTGCGTATTGACGGAACCTGTAAAAAGCACGTCAATAATTAATGAATCTTATGCAGATTATCTAAAGCCGGGCGATAATGTAATATTCAGCTATAAAAACGTGAGCAACCCCAGCCAAAGCGGATTTGTTCTACCAAACAGCAGCAAGTCGATAAACAAGGCGCAAATATATATAGTTTACCTCAATTCGCTGGTTGGAACAAGACTGCCGCCAAACTCAATAAGCCTGCCAAGTGAATGCGAGCCCGCTACTTTCCTTAACAATTATCCTACTGCAGGGATAGAATATGAATGTTCAAGGGCAATTGCATCTGGAATAGGAGCAAGGATTCTTGCGCCTTCAAACCCCGGATTAGTAGCTGGAGCTGTACTTGCGGGATTTGGAGCATCGGAATGCTTTAACAACACAATATGCAAAGACGATATTGCACCAAATGCATTAGTATACACAGGAAAGCTTGCTTATTCATCTTTATATGCTACAGGCTTAGAACAATGTGCACAGTCTTTATTCTACTTCTTTACTTCTCTGCCTCAGGAAATAGGCATATCGAAGCCAAACTTTTTAGGGAGGAATTTAATTTATATATGCGCAGTAACAAAGTGAAAGGTACAAGTGCAGTAGAGTATTTCATAGTTGTTATACTGCTTATTTCATTTTTAGTGATAGGTGTCGTGATTGCTAGTTCTGTCTTCCATTTTGCTATTTTCCCATCGGGAGTAATAACAAGCGGGAGCGGCTCCCCAGTACCATGCTCCGCAAATGTGACAAACATAAGCACGCCTTCCAAACAGAACACATTTAAAATAACAGTATCTGATGGCAGCCCTGGACTAATTTACAGGGTATTCGCAAGCAATACTGCTAAAAGTTCATCGTTATCGGTCATAGGCAACTACACCGCGGGCATAGATTCCTTTTCAACTGATTTAACCATCGTAAATCCAAACATAAACACAGTCATTATAGGAAACACGTCAGGGAGCAATGTTTCCATAGATGGGGTAAGGTACTCAGCAGGCGGAACTTGTGAAACTGAAATCTTCGGCAGTTAGATAAAGGGGTGCAATGTTCCATCCTGCTTTATAGTGTCCGGATTTTCCTTTATGTTTTTTATTATCTTTTTCATGCTCTTTTCCCTTCTTTTGGAAATCCAATAATAACCCTCGTCATTTGTTCCTATTGTGATAAGTATGAATATCCTTCCCGCAGAGAACCTGCCTACTCTTCCCCTACGTTGAATGTTTCTTATTGCACTTGGTATTGTTTCATAAAACACCGCAAGGTCAACGCCTTTTATCGACATCCCCTCTTCGCTAACGCTTGTTGACACCAGCACATTGTATACTCCAGATTCAAAATCCTGTATTATGTTCACCTGCTCTTTCTGTGACAGCCCTCCTTTTCCCTGGCCAATAAATTTTATCGGCCTTACTCCGGGTATCATTGATATGCTGTTGTATATAACATCTACAGTGTCCCTGTACTGCGCGAACACTATGGCTTTTTTTGATTCATTGAAATGGTTTGTGAATATAATTTGAAGCTGTCTAAGCTTTGGATGCTCCATCCCGCTGTCCAGCAGCTCTTGTGTTTTTTCCTTTATTTCGATGAACCTCTTGTTTGAAGAGAGATCCTTGTCAGTCTTTGCCTTTCCATTTTGTATTTTTTCCAGAAAATTCAAAAACGCTACAAGACTCTGTGTTGACAAAAGATTATAAGCATGGTAAAGCTTCAAAATCTTTGAAGTCAATATTATCCCCCTGATAAGGTAATATGTCCTTTTTCCGCTGAACATCTGCCTTTGAAGGCTCTTCTGCAGCATCAGAATAGTAACCCTGTTTATTCTTGCTTTTTGAACGTTTTTAAGAAGGCCTATTTCCTGCAATTCGCTTATCGATTCGCTTATAAGCAGCTTTAAGCTGTTGGCAAGCTCAAGCATCTCCTGCGGAAGATTAACCTTTATCTCTTCTATGTCTTTTTTCTGTATGTAGGGTATGACATCAGGATCATCATCCGATCTTATTTCAACGTTGCTTATCTGCAGGTTACTGCATATTGTTTTTATCTTTTCCCGATCTGATGCGGGAGAAGCTGTTAATCCGAGTATAAGTGGGTGAAAAGACTGCTCTGAATATGTCTTTGCTATCTTTACATAGGAGTAATTTCCTATTGTATGGTGGGCCTCATCAACTATAAGCAGGCTGAAATCCGAGAAATCTATTATTTTTTTAGCCATGTCATTCTCTATTGTCTGAGGGGTTGCAAATATCAGCTGCGCTTCCTCATAGATTTTGCTCCTTTTGCTGCTTGACACCGATCCACTTGCAATTCCCTGAGAGACTGCAAGCAATGAAGAAAACGTCCTGTAGTGCTGATTAGCTAATGGCTTTGTAGGCGCTAGAAAGAGAATCTTTGAAGAGGGGTATTTCTCCAACCTATAGTCAACAAGCATCGCGCTTATTATCGTTTTTCCAAGGCCGGTTGGCAGTACGACAAGCGTGTTACCTGTTTTTGCCGTCTCAAATATCCTGTTTTGATATTCTCTATCTTCTATCTTTTCCTTGAAGAGGGTCATTTACACACTCTCGGCTTTTCCGCTTTTTATCAATATCTGCGCTACATCCTTATCTATTTCTATCACATTCGGGAAACTAAAAGGCCCGTACGATTTATCATTTCTCCAAACAAATTTAGGTATATCAGAAAGTATCTTTATAACGACTTTTTCGCTTTCACTGTCATTGCTCTCTACTTTCTGGAGCTTCTTTGGTTCTATTGATTTTACTTCTGTTATTATCCCAGATTTGTACTGCTTGGAAAGATTAAGTAAGTTGTCAAAAAAGATTATCTCCTTGGAAAGCATGTTTGTCTTTGCCTGCTCGCTGTCAACATCCAGTATTGCCATCCCCGCGATTTTAAGCATCCTCAAGTTTATTATCTGCTCCAACGTTGAGATTGCATTTTTTATCTGTGTTGATATCTCCTCCGATTTTTTCTCATCGTTCATCTTCTTTGCTTCTTCCAATGAGTTCTTGTTTATTGCTATGTATTCCTTCATCTCTTCAAGCATTTCATCATTGAACTTTGTCAATGTCCTATTGTCTTCCTGCTCCTGCCTTCTTATTCTTAGAAATTCGCTGTAAGTTATCATAATGCCTAATAGCTGTCGAAAGTATAAAAATGTTAATATGCATTCTTGAAGCCTGCCATTATTGAGGAGCTTATCCCTGAAAAAAAGCCGGAGATATCCTTAGATAGCGCTGAAGGGCCCACCAAGAACAGATAAACTAAAAGAAGTGTAACGCCTAAAATCACAGCTATAACATAAAACCAGACAGATTCCATGTTATATGCTTGGAACTGTCGGTATGAGTTTGTGTATGGTGCTTGGTGAAAACAAAAAAAGATAGAAGACTATTATCAGTATTAGAATTACTAAGGTTATTATTATAAGCAGTATGTAGCTTTCCACGCCTTTATTATTCATAACCGCTCACGTTCAAACTGTTTGACTTCGATATGAATACCTTAAAAAGATTCGTAAACTTGTATGGCGTAAAAATCTCCAAAAAGATAATAATAAGCAGGATCCCTACAATTATCAGGATTATGTACAGGAAAACACCGCTTACAACACCTTTATTGTTCATATCCCCTTGCCATAAAGCCAACTAAATGAAAAAACGCTTGTCATGTCCTTTGCAATTGTTGAGCCTGCTCCAGTAAATATCAGGCCTATTATTATGCCTGCAAACAAAACTATAATTGCAAGTATTATTGCTATTATCTCGGTTATAGGCATCTGTCCCTTGCTGTTCATAATCAATTCACCGAAAAAGGCGGCTTCCAGTTTAGAAGGCCGGCCCTTCTTTTAGATTCATCATATATGTATGCTGCATCCTTATCGGCAACAAACAAACCGATTTCAAGCGCCCTCTTTATGTCGGATTGTGTAAAACGCTTTACGTTGACAAGCATCTCATATATCTCAGCCTGCTCTCCGGAAAGACTTGCTTTGTGTTTTTCAGTTGATGAAATCGTAGAAAGTGATTTTGAAATGCCGGAAAAATCGTCCTTAAACGCTCTGTAGATGTCCATAAAAGCGTAGTCCTTCTGCGGTTTCTTCTCTTTTTTCTTCTTTTCTTCTTCATCCGCTTCTTTAACGTATTTGTCAAGATCTGCTTGTATAACGCTGAGAGAACGAAAAATGGCCTGATCAACGGCCGCAAATACTGTTTTTTGAATATTTGCAATGTGCGCCTTCTTGTAAAGGTAAAATTCCTCAGGTGTAAAGCAATATGGAAACATGTTGAAATATATTGTTCCTTCATAAGGGGGCTGGAGAGCTTCTTTGCTTGGCTTTTCCTTAAAGTCCATCCTCAATTTTATTGCCATTATTACCAGCGGCCCATATTTTTTAATTCTATCATAAATGAAGGATCTTTTATTCTCTTCATACCCTCGTGATATAAGATTACCGGCTATGCTTTTAGGCTCGACCTTTATAGGTATTTCCGGGCCTTTGTTTTTAAATAATCTGATGTACTCGGCATTGTACTCCTTTGCATATATTGGCTTGCTTCCAATAGCTGTCACAGAAAAGCTTTCATTCTCAAATATGTCAGGCTTGCTTGCACCCTCTATGTATCTACTTGCATTTGTAGCTGTTTTGAGGCCCATCTTTGCAAGCAGCGAAAGATAAGTTGAGCACCAATCAACATATAGGTTAAACGAACCCATCTGGCTCTTAAGGTACTGCAGAAGCATGCTTTTCCTGTTTTTAAGGTCATTGCCATTTATTTCCTTCCATTTTTCATATTCAATGTACCTGTTCTTCAGTATGTTTTTATACTGCTCGTTCCTGTCAATATTCTGTACATCCTTTAGACTTTTGACTTGGTAGAAAACCGACATTATATCAATAAATCCCGGACCACCCTGGCTTTGCGTCGGAGACCTTGAAAGCGCAGAAAGGCTTGCTCCCCCCTTTCTTGAATCAACATTGTCCAAAAACACTCTTTTTAATGCGAGTTCTGCTGCTTCCGCTTTGTCCTTGTCCGTATCTTTTAACTCGTCATACAAATACAGGTTCCTTTCAAGTTCCTTAAGCTCGTATATTATGGCTATAAGGGATTTCAAAACCGTGTTTATGTTTCCAAGAAGCTGCATTACCCTGTCTTCAAGATTCTTCCTTTTCTCAAAAACCATGTTCATCAAACTAGATAATGAAGAGGGATCCACTGATTCTGCCGTTCTCATAGACCTATAACCCAATGCTCCAAACATCTGCATAACAGAGTAGTACTCTGGTTGGAAATGGTATCTTTTGTATATGTCCTTTGTAAACTTGTAACCTTCAGGATTACCAACGAACCCAGGGTTCGGTATCTCTTCACCAGAGGCATACCTAAAATCAACCTCTCCCCTATAGTGAGAATCGCTGCTAGAAGCCCTTGCTTCCAGCTCATTTATCCATTTTTGTACATAGTTAACGTCTGTTTTTGAGTCATTAAACCTCTTTGCTATCTCGCTTATCTCCCGTATGTTCATAAATCTTATTAGATACTGCTAATTTAAATAATGTTATATATAAAAATTGCGCGTTATGAAGAAAACATGTCATTTTATACCAAAAAACTGACAAATTGAAAAAATTAGCAAAGACTTATAAATAATCAGAGCCATAATCACATAAATGGAGGTACTATGCATCAAACAGAGAACATAAATCCGATAGAAGCAACTTTAAACAAGCTTTTTTCGACAATAGACGCACTTTCGTCTAAAATAGACGAGCTTAATGAGAGAGTAGATTACATGGGCTCATTTATAGGTCTTGAAATCGGCGAAGGCGAAAACGCAGAGTCGGTTGAACCGCCAGGACAGCTTGCAGGTTTGTCATTTGATGTCTTAAACAAGGTCCTCCCCTCTAAGGATGCAAACTCGATAAGGGCATATTTTTTAAGAGTCTTGAGCCTTTTCAGAAGATACATAAAATCAATCGTAATATTTGGCAGCTCAAAGACAAAAACCGGCATGACAAGCACTTCCGACATAGATGTAGCATTTATAGTAGACGATACAGATATACAAAAATTCACGCTTGAACAGCTAAGAGACAGGTTATTCGCAAAGATGGCTGAAATAGCAAGAGATTTTTCAGATAAAATACATGCACAAGCATACCCTCTTTCTGAATTCTGGGGTTCAATAATAAAACCAAATCCGGTTATACTTACCTTGTTAAGAGATGGCGTAGCGGTCTATGACACCGGCTTCTTTGTTCCAATACAGATGTTGTATAAAACAGGAAATATAATACCCACTATAGAATCAATAAACGCCAACGTAGAAAATGCAGAAGGGCTCATAATGCTTGCGGAAAATGTATTGACTACAAAGCTAAGCCTAGATCTTTACAATTCTGTAGTTGCAGCTGGTCAGGCTTTATTGATGGAATATGGGTATCTGCCCCCAGTACCAAAACAGGTTGCTAAGGAATTGGAAGATATAGCGGTAGCAAAGGAAAAAGTGCTTACGCATGAAGATGTAGAAAAGGTCGATGGTGTAGTGAAGTGGTTTAAGAATATAGACCACGGAGAAGTCAAGGAAATCACCGGCGAAGAATTCGACAAAAAGCTGAAAGACAGTAAATACATTGTAGAGAAAATAACCTCTATAATAGAAAAACTTAGGGAAAAGAAGGGAGAAACAAAACCTGTAATAGACAAAGATTTATTAAAGCAAACTGATAAGGAAATAAAGGACAAATATCTACAAAAGGAGGAGTGATATGGCAAAACTTTTATCATACAGAAGGGGAAGAAAGACGCAAAAAGTTAACCAAGCAATAGCAAGCATAGACAAAGTGAACAGCAGAGAAGAAGCAAAAAAATTCATAGGAAAAAAGGTTGAGATTGCGTTCTCCAAGTCATCAATAAAGGGTGTAATAGTGAAAGCACATGGCGGAAGGGGAAAGGTCGTAATAAGATTCAGAAGGGGACTTCCCGGCCAAGCGATGAACCAGGAGATAAAGCTTTCTTAGTTTATCTCAAACGCACCGTATCTAAAAGATCTTGGAAGCTACCAGTTATCCTAAAGCCCTTCGGAGATAACACTGTTTTGTCTTTGAACTTAGACATGGGCAATTCGGGTTGCTTTAGAAAGGAAGATATTTCACTTGTGGTGTAGTAAGAGAAAACATCTAATTCCCTTGAAACCGCTGTAAGGTAGTCTGACAATTTTACAAGGGAACCTGCTGACATGTTTATTTTGTTTTCTTTTATGGCGGAAAGCATAACATTTACATGTCTTTTGCTGTATAGGGAGCCAAGCCATAACTCCCCTATCTTGTGCATTTTAGAGCCACAGTATCTACATTTCACTGTGGCATTGATCTGCCTGGCAGGGCACTTGCTGCATTGGTATGCATAACCAATGCTTTCTTTCATCTTAGAAGTCGTTGACCTAAAGTAGATTCTTATGAAGTTGCCTTCAAAATTGAAAAGCAGGGGAAGAAGAGAAATAGAGTGCTTTGCAGCGGTTTCAAAAACCTTCTTTATAAGTATCCGTATACCAAGTTCATTGCTGTATGCAGTCTTAAGCGAAACTGAGTTATATTTCCGTTGGCATGCCTTCTGTGCACTGCCCATAAGCGCTGCTGTATCTGTTGCGCTCACGGCCAGTATGCCTCCTTTCTTAAGCAGTTCCAATGCGGAATCAAGATAAAAAACTGGAGAGCCAAATGGATCTATGTCTATATAATCGTATTTTTTACTGGCTTTAAATGATGCCGCATCTGAGCTCGTTACAACCTTGTCAATTCCAGAAAGTTTCTTCTTGTTTATTTCTAAGTTCCGTTCTATGATTTCCTTGGACTTTATGTCATTGAAGTTAAATGAAGAAAACTTTCCCGTTTCAATACATAACCTTAAACCTCGAATGCCGCTGCCTGAAAAAAGTTCCAAACCCGCGGAATTTTCATGCATTAAAGAGGAAACCAGGAGAACGTTAAGGTCCCTATCGAACTTCCTTTTAGGGTTAAAAAATACTTCTGCTTTTTTAAGCTGTTTATCTTCCGCAAAAAACCCAACTTTGCCCTCTTTAAAAAAATCCATACTAATAACAAGGTATGCAAATGTTTAATAAGGTTTTTAGTTATACCGCATTAATCATCTATCTTAAACCTTTCCTTAAGATTTAGGACCCTGTAAAGCTCTTTGTACCTGTTTCTTATCGTGACTTCGGTTATACCTGCAGCCTTCGCAGCATCTCTCTGTGTCTTCTTTTCTTTGTTTATCAGAGTTGCAACATAAAGCACTGCCGCTGCTATGCCCATTGGGCCCTTTCCGCTTGTAAGCCCTTTATCTTCTGCTTCTTTAAGCAGTTTTACTGCGTCCGAAACAGTTTTGTTCGAAACTCCTAATTCAGAAGCAAATTTGTAGATGTAATCGCTTGGCGATGTTGGGAGTATTTTTATCCCAAGTTCTCTGCAAAGCAGTCTATAGGCCTTTCCAACCTCTTTTCTTTCGACTTCAAATGTATCCGAAATTTCATCCAATGTTATAGGCCTATTGTGTTTCCTTGCAGCAGCGTAAAGTGCCCCTGCAATTACGCTTTCCATTGACCTGCCCCTCACCAATCTTCTTGTTATGGCTTCTCTGTACATCTTTGCCGCTTCTTCCTGTATTATATTTGAAACGTGTAAACGATTGCTTGCGTGCCTTAATTCTGTAAGTGCAAACTTTAAATTCCTTTCATATGCAGTTGAGATTCTTGGCTGCCACTTCCTTAATTTATAGAAAGTTCTTCTGTTTGCATTAGAAAGTTTTATGGACTCGCTTGCCTTTCCTATCACAGTACTTGTACCTTTATCATATTTTGCATAACTTAATGGAGAACCCATTCTCCCTTTTCCTTCATCTCTTTCGTCTTCAAAAGAACGCCATTCCCTGCCGTAATCTATCGTATCACTCTCTATTACATATCCACAGTTCTGACAGACTAACTCGCCGGTAGTCTTATCATAGATAACTGCATCGCTTCCACAGGAAGGACATTTAATATTATACTTGCTTGTAACCACTTTCATAAGATTTATATAGTATGATACTAACTAGTATTTAAAGCTTTCGTTTTGCAGTAATTTGCCAATAAAATTTGTTTATTATCACTTCTGGGAATATTCTTTGGAACCTTTATTTTGAAGACGTATGCTATAATACTTGTGATCCCTGCGATCAGTAAGCCTATGCCCACCCCTTTAAAATATAATTTGTCCGTAAGATATGAAAATAAGATAAATACCGCGCTTAAAACTAATTCAAAAATGATAAGCACGATATCGAGCCATTTCAAAAGCCTAATTCTCCATTCTGGCCAGACAACATTCTTCCAGTTTAGCATAATTTTATATTAATTATATACTAAATTTCTGTCTTATTAAGATTTTTGAATTGGGCAAACCACTTATACAGGAATTCTAAAAATACAACATAAAAGACCTTGTAGATCAAGGAACAGTTATGCATGTAGACGAATAATCGCCTGAATTATTTGGGTAAATCTCTATAATATAACGATTCGGCGCACTTGACTGCAGAGTAACAGTTCCGGAAGCGTATCCTATATCCGTGGGAGAAGTTGAACCCATAACACTGGTTATATATTTCTCTCCCGCAGAAAAAACGGTTAGATTAAAAGATGAGCTTTTCAAGCCACCAGAATAATTATAAAAACGCAGATTATAAAAAAGAGTGCTTGAAGAGAGAGAGTAGGATTGCTGGATATATGCTACTGAAAAATCAAGACCGATTATAGCACTGCCATTTTCGCCTCTTACGAATGCATCAAAAGTTCCTCCCGATAAAGGAAGCATCCCCGATACATTTTCTGCAGGTTTTGACACACCTAATTCAGTAGTGGTCTGCAGCTTTATTATGTCACCGCAAAAGAAGGAATACTGTGGCTGAAGCAAAGAAATAGTAATGGGGAAGGTCTGCATGGACCCAGGGCCCTGTGAAGCGACGTAATTAACTTCATTTGCAAGATTGTTTGCAGTAGTGGTTATCTGACTGGCTGAGGAACTTAAAGCAAATGAACCATAAAAAAGCATAACATATATTACAAACGCGGCGATAATGCTTATACCGATGCCTATTATTATTACGTATTCTGTTGAATACTGACCTTTTTTAATATCTGACATAAATATTAATATTGGTCATTTAAGTATTAAATATTGAATGGTATCCAACAATAAAATAAAAATAGCAATATTTATTCCCTGGATAAAAAGTAAGGGAGGAGTTGAAAGAGCTATTCTTAGGATTGCAGGGGACAAAAATTATGAGACGGATATTTTCACTTTTTTTTATGACTCTGAAAATACATTTGACGATTTCAAAAAATACAATATTAAGGTTATCGGAGATTCAAAACCCAATGGATTTATTGGAAGAGGAATTGGCCTTTTCAAATCAATCATTTCAACGAAAATACCAAATTTGAAGGAGTATGATATATTTCTGATTTCAACGGCAGGAATTGCAGAGCTTATAACTTTCCGGAACAAGCACAAAAACACTGTAGCACTTTGCCATACCCCACTGAGAGTTGCACATACAATGTATGACTATTACAAAAAAGAAAGCATTAAAAACCGAATACTTCTGCCTTTTGCAGTCGCTGTCTACAAACTGCTTGAAAAATCGGCTTGGAAAAGAATAGAATATGCAATGGTATTCAGCAATGAAGTAAAGGAAAGGCTAATAAATTACGGTTTAATTGATGAAGAAAGGATATTTAATCTTGGGCCCCAAGCAAACTATCCAAAGATAAACAAAAGGGCAAAAACTGAAAAGATAATCTTCTATCCAAGTAGATTCATAAAGTACAAAAGACAAGAACTTGCTATAAGATCCTTTAACCTGTCGGAAATGCCTGATAGAGGCTTTAAACTTGTTTTGGGCGGGTTTGTTGAAGACAGAGAATACTTTGAAAGCTTAAAGAAATTCGAAGGAAAGAATATAACAATAATTGAAAACCTATCTGAGAAGGAACTCTCCAACCTCTACAAAAAATGCTACGTCACTTTATTTCTAGCGATAAATGAGGATACGGGCTTTACACCTTTGGAATCACTTTCATATGGAAAGCCGGTTATATCAGTAAATGAGGGCGGACCTAAGGAGTTTATAAAAAACGAACAAAACGGCTTGCTTGTAAATGCAGATGAAAGAAGTATAGCCGATGCACTAAACATGGTACTGGATAAAAAGATGTATGCAAAATTGAGGAAAGGGGCGGAAAACTCAACAAGATACGATGAAAAAAGATTTATGAAAAACCTGGAAAACGCAGTATCCTTAATTCTGGAAAAAGCTTATAAATAATACAAAGTAATACTTTATATGAAGAAAAGGATAACAATAACTATAAATGAGAAAACGCTTGAGAAGATAGACAAAACCATAGATGGAATAAACATACCAAATAGATCAATAGCAATAGAACAGTTAATAAAAGAGCATTTTGAACCAAATAGAAACAAGATAGCTTTGGTTTTAGCAGGAGGTTCCGGCACTAGATTAAGACCGCTTACATATGAAATACCAAAACCGATGATGCCTGTCAATGGAAGGCCAATACTGGAACATATAATAGAGCAGCTTAAAAAAGCAGAGTTTATAGACATAATAATATCAATAGGCTACTTGGGCAGCAAGATCAAAGAGTACTTCGGAGATGGCAGCAAATTCGGTGTAAGGATAAGATATTCGGAGGAAACCACCCCTATGGGCACAGGCGGTGCAATAAAAAAGAACCAGAACATTTTCCATGATGATTTCATTGTTCTGAACGGCGATAACCTGTTTGATTTTGATCTAAATAAAATATATGAATTTCACAAGAAAGAGAAAGCAATGGCAACTATTGCATTGGTTCCGCAGGACGACGTTTCTCAATTTGGAGTAGTTGAAATGGAGGGAAACAAAATAGTGAAATTTATAGAAAAGCCAAAAACAGAGCAGGTATCCCACCTTGTAAATGCAGGAATATACGTCATCAACCCTGCATTTCTAAGTTTTATTCCGCAAGGTGAATCGAACATATCGAAAATATTCGAGCAGGTAGCCGAGAAAAAGATAATTGATGGTTTTATTTATGCGGGAAAATGGTTACCATGCGACAGCATGGACCTGTATGACAAAGCAATTAAAAATTGGCCTTAAATCCCTTTGATTTTCCTTGTTTCGGATAGTGCTTCTTTATAATCATCTGTAAGTTCATCAGAGATATCGTCAAACTTCATCACGTCTGGCATGCTTATGTCAGTATAAAGAACATCCCCCTCCATTATGTTTCTGCCATAAACTGCATCATCTATGCTGATTGCTACCTTCTCTCCTTTTACTGCTTTGTTAAGCTTCATTTTATCCGATTCTATGTCTAAAATCCTGCCTATTCTTTCTCCTTTTGAATTTATAACGGGGTAATTCGGCCGTATCTCACCAGCCAATACTTCGACTCCAAACACGCATGGGCTTGAACGGCGGAATATATTTCCCTTTATAAAAACAAACTTGGATGGAAGCTTCAGCCTTTCAAGTTTTTTCTCTAGATTCATGTTATTTAATTCCTTCTTAAATTCATTGTAACTATCAAACAAAGTGTATATTGAATTTGCGCTTATTATTTTTACACTGTATTCTTCGGCTATGCTTTCTGTCTGTCTTGATATAGGAACGTTAAAGCACATCAGTGCACCGCCATTTATGCTTGCAGTCGTTATATCGATCTTTGATGGCTCGCCTATCTTTGTTTTCCCCACTTCTATTCCAAATGAGCTTGCTATATTTTTTATGGCATCTATACTTCCTAGAGAATCCGCACATACTACTAATCCCTTGGTTTCATCGTTGTTTTGTCCAACATTTTCTGCGTTTATGTCCTCTATTATTTTCTTCTTTTCCTCTTCTGATGAAAAAGCAATTATCGAAGTTCCTATCATTGCATTGGGTTCACGCAGGATAAGCCTTATGGGGGCGGTTGCTTCAATAGATGAAAGGCTTTCATATTTACCAAAATTCTCTCGGCTTTCTTCTAAGGGGATAAGGCGCATAATCCCTTTTATCTTGTTTTCAGCCGGGCCGTCTGGGGTTTGCACTATAACTGAATCCCCGACCGATATTTTTCCGGAATAAACAATCGCATCATATACTTTTCCAAGCCCTTTTATGTTCTTTTCTTCCAGTATTGCTGCACTATTTGATTCCTGCTTTTCAAGTTCCAAGTATCTTTGGCTTAAGCCTATTATCATTACTATCAGATCCTTTATCCCTATTCCATTGACAGACGACAAGGGTACAACCGCTATTTCCTTTGTAAACTCCTTGACCCTGTCGTATCTCTCTGCCTGAAAACCGTAGTTTGAAAAGTCAGAGATAATATTGTATACTTTTTCATCAAGTTTCTGTGCATACTCCTGATTCTGTTTCGATATAAAATCAATGAAGGAACTGTTCTCAATCTTGTAGAATCCCCTTATTGTATCGATCTTAGTAAGAGCTATTAAAAAAGGCGTTTTATAGGACTTCAATATCTCAATTGATTCTATTGTTTGATTTTGTATGCCTTCTGTTATGTCCACGGTTAATATTGCTATGTCAGCAATCGATGCTCCCCTTTTCCTTAAGGTGACAAAAGCTTCATGGCCGGGGGAGTCAATGAATATTATGCTCGGAACCTTTATGTTTATATTGAACTTCGAAAGAAGATCGCTTGCTATCCCTTTTATTCTGTCTGTTGGCACTTCGGTTGAACCGATATTTTGGGTAAGTCCGCCTGTTTCCTTATATGCGTTCATTGTGTCTCTTATAGCGTCCATTATACTGGTTTTGCCTGCATCTACATGTCCTAAAAATGCGCATATCGGAGATCTCATATCTTTCCACCTTCAAATGTACTTTAATGAAGTTGATAGCTAATAAATTTACCTATTTGAACCTACTTGTAATGAGAATCTGATTTATTATAATCTTTTTTTACTTTTCCATGGATTTCATACTCTTGAACTTTTAGGAGCTTAACCCGGGGATTTATCTTCTGTGGCGAACCGCCTGTCATAAATAAACCAAACAAAGTCCCTGAATAACCGGGATCAACGTAGCTAACATTTATCTTTGAACCATAATCTGTACTATAAACTATTGCGGCATGTTTTGCATCTGAATAATCCAATCTGCCATCAGAGATGTATTTAATTGGCGTGTTTTTATCAACAACGTAATCAATTGGAATATTTAAAAACAGCTCATCATCCCTAATGCCATTCGCTGGAGTAACCGCCTTATTAGCCAGAGGATGGCGCATCTCTCCCCCGCGCAAATAAAAACTCCTTGCAGGTTTATTATTCCCTTTTATAACAACTAATTGTATTATAGAATCCCCCTTTCTAACGTTAATATTGAAAGGACCGTTTTCAAGAGAGCATCTTATATTTTCAGGTTTTGGTAATGGACCCCTAGCATAATTTCCGTCAGTTGGAAAAATGTTTATCAAAGCACGAGAAAAGGAGCTTCTTGGTATTATGTAAAAACTATAATTTTTATTTGCGCCGGTTCTTACACGTTCTAGGGTTTCTATGTAATACTTTGTTTTTGGCATTAAATGGTATATTCCTTCAGAATCTGCATTAAGTTCATTTCCAAATTCATCGTATACTCTACCTAATCTTAAATCAATAGATGCGGGCTTTACTTGCTCTTTTTCTACCTTTGGATAAAACTCCAAAGTGCCTTTTTTAAGAAGATGCTCCAGTTTTGAATCAGACAATACTTTTCCCATGAATGAATATGGGCCCAATCATATAAATACTTTACTATCTATAAGTAGTATTAATATATGTATTTTGTATTAGATGGAATAATGTTTATATTCAATAAAAAAATATAGAATATATGGAAGAGATGTTGATATTACTTAAACCAGACGGAATGGTAAGAAGATACGCGGGTGCAAGAGCATTAAAAAGTATAGTAGAACTCGGAGTTAACATAAATTTTTTCCAGGTATTGAAGCCCAAAAAGGAATTCCTTGCAGACAGACATTATGCAGAACACAAGGGAAAGTTCTTCTATGATAATTTAGTGAATTTCATGTCGGCCACCGAACTAGCGGTAATAATCGCAAGCGGCGATAACGTAGTTGAAAAGGTAAGAACTTTGTTGGGAAAGACAATGTGCGAAAAGGCCGATCCGTTATCTATAAGAGGAAGGTACGGAACAACTAAAGGTATCAATTTAGTGCATGCTTCCGACAGCAGCGAAACTGCTGAAAGGGAGGTCAAACTCTGGAGAGAGATTATAAACGTTGAAGAAAAAGATTACAAAAAAGACATTATGGCCTACATAAGAACATATGAGAACTTTCCAATGATAGACTCTGTAAGATACAGAGAGATAAGCAAGGATTTAAGCGAGGGAAAGATTTCAAAAGAAGAGGCTGAAAAGACAATAAACGAGCTTCTAACAAAGGAAACAGACTTCGAGGAGGAAACAGTAAATAAATTGCCGGCTTTGATAACAGAAAATGTACTTCTTGGCTGATCAGGTTCATAAATTAAAAAAGAAAGTATTAATATAAGTTTATTTCATCTAGCTTTTATATTATGGCGGATGAAAGAATCGGCAAAGCCGTAATTCTAGCTGCCGGAAATGGCAGTCATCTTCGCCCATTTAGCAACTACGTTCCAAAGCCATTCCTTCCTTACGCAGACAAGCCCATAATGTATCACCACATTAAAAGCCTGGCAGAAGCGGGTATAAAAGAAATTGTAGTCATAACCAGAAGGGACGAGGATAATAATGGATCGTTTAAGCTACAAAACCAATACTTGAAAAATCTAAGCAAAGACCCTGAATTAAAGGGCATAAACATAGAAATCGCATACCAAACAGAGGATCCTGCAACAAAAAAGCCAAAGGGCACTGCCGATGCAATACTTGCTGCGGAAGACCAATTAAAAGGGCAGAATTACATAGTTATACTAGGGGATTTAATTATTGAAAGTGCAAACGGAAATAATTACCTAAAGGATATAATAAGTCGTTTCAATGGCAGGCCGATGTTTTCTGCAGATAGTGTTAAAAGGGATGATGCCAAAAAAGGAGGATTTGTAAGAGGCAAGAAACTTGATGATATGCTGATAGAAATGGAAGAAGCGATAGAAAAACCTGACGATTACATTTTAGACACGGCAAAAAGCGTTGATGGCAATTATAATGTAATGTGGGGAGGAGTGTATGTATTGAATAAAGACAGCATTAAATACTTAAAAGAAGTTGGGAAAGGAAAAGACAATGAGTTAAATATAACCGACGCCATGTCCTTACAGTGCAAAAAAGAAAATAAAAAGGCGTATGGTTTGCTTATAGACTCTAAAATTTACAAATGCAGAGACTTTGGTAGAATAGAACATTGGATAGATAACAATCTTGAAAAACAGAACTTGGAGAAATTTAAGAGCTCGCTTAAATTTTACAGCAAAGAATTTAGAGATCTTGTATATAACTATGTACAGGAAAATTATAACATAGATTTACTTTAAAGCGCTCCTAAACATTTCAGCATATTTCTCAGGAAATAATTGGTTTGTATTAAATCCTGCGAATTCTATTGCCGCAAATGTGATCACTCTAGGGTATATCTCCACATGGAAATGAAAGTTATTGTCTGACTTTATCTCATGGAACAGCAAATTGTAGGAAAGCTTGCCGAATAGGATGTCATTCGTCTTTATGACCTTTGAAAGAAGATCCACAAAATCAGATTTCTCCCGATCTGACAAAAGACCTACATAATTTACATGTCTCTTTGGCATGATAACCGACTCTGAGCTCATCTTTGATCCAAAGGGCGCAAAGGCGATAAAACTCTCATTTTCAGCTAGCAACCTTTCTCTTTCGTAGTTAATAGCATACTCATACAAACACTCTTTGTTTTTATCGTAAAATTCCTCTATCTTTGCTTGCTCTTCTCTTATGGTTTTAGGGATTTCCTCAAATGCCATTATCTGGCTATGAGCATGAGATAAGCTGGCACCGCTTCTTGGGCCTTCATTCTTAAAAGCATACACGTATTTTATCCTGTCTTTCGAGTACAGCACCTCTTCCCTTTCTATTATTGCATCTAGCCAACGCATATAATCTTCTTTCTCCAATTGTGAAAACCTTACATTGTGCAAAGGGGTTTCAAATACAACCTCGCAGTAGCCGAAAGCAGGTTCTTCCCTTAGAAAGTTGTTTTCAGGAGCAAAATCAAATTGCGGGGAAAGCATCGGAAACTTGTTTTCTATAACTTTTAATTTCCAAGAATGCTCATCGCCCCCTACAAGTTTTATCGTCTTGTTAAGGCTTTCCTTCCCATATTCAAACGGGCACCTGGAAACATCGGATTCCCATTTGTCTTCTGAAAGATTATAAAAATCTGCAGGTTTATTGTTTCGTACACTTGAGAATATAACTTTTGTCCCTGTCCTATAGTCAACTCTTATCTCATCTCCTCTGTCTGTATTTGACATAATATAAGTAGTTATTAAGAGATTATAAAATTTATATTACAGTAGTTTTACCTACAACCCTCAAAAACCTTATCGGAAGGTCCTTGTTTATTAGTATCATTTTATCATTTTCGTCAAAGCAGAAATTCTTATCTGCAATGAAATGGGCGGTTAGCTTGTTGTTTTCACGCTTTACACTGCTTAAAGTTACAACAATGTTCTGCCAATTCAATATTAAATTAAGCTTCACATCATCTTTTATTTCCTGCTTGTACAAGGGACTTACATCGACTGTAAGTTCACCCTCTTTTATGTCCCTGAAACTTCCTTTTTTTCTTATCTCAACGCCTCTTGGCAAATCCCAAGGCCAAACACCTTTTATTGCAACTCCCACTCTGTCGCCCGCTTCTGCAGACTGCACATCTTCCTGATTTATCTGAATAGAATTTATCGAAATTTCTTTTGTAAATGGCGTTGGTGCAATTATGCCTTCTGAGTGTATCCCTATCTTTCCAGTTGGCATGGTCCCTACTGCGACTGACATACCCTTTGACTCAAAAGCGTGATCTATCAGTATTTTGAAAGGCTTTTGTATGTTGTCTGAATCATAGGAAAAACCCGAAACCTTTGCCCTTATATCTGCCATGCTTTGATCATTGTTTATATCAACAACCATTATCTCAAAGTTTTCCATCGAAGTTCCTTTTATTATTGTAGACAACTGCTTTTCCAGCTTTTCTATGTCAGAAGCGGTGGATATATCTGCTTTTGTTATGCAGATTAAACCTTGCTTTATGCCTATTGAACTTGCCATTATTATCTGTTCACCCACTTGGAGGTTAACGCCGTTTTCAGGCGAAACGCAGAATATTATCGCATCTGATAATGTAAGAACTGAAGCCAATGTAGTTGGATTGTCCATATCTCCGGGAGTATCTATCAAAGTGACATTCTTCCCACCATACTTAAAGAAAAAGAAAGAAACATCTTCCTCTGCGCCTTTCCTTTGTTGCAGCTTGTTTACAAGGGTTGACTTTCCAGACCTATACGGACCTATAACGCTTACTGTTAACGAATTCATATCTTTTGTATAAAGAATGGTAAATTTAAATAAGTTTCTATTAATATTAAATTATGCAATACAAAGCAGGATATAAATCCTTCATTAAGACAGACTGCCGATTGTTACTAAAGGCATATTCCCATTCGGAGGATAAGTTCTTGTATCTAACCAAGTTACATTGACTTCGCTTCCACTAACCGGGCCGCAACCCCCGCCATTCCTAAAAAGTATTGCCTTTAAGGGTATGCTTTCGGGATTTACATTTAATTCTGGAGTGTAATTAAGCAAGTAACTCATTTTTGCTCCAGTATTTATAAGAGAAAAAACATCTGTGCCGCCGATTAATGCAGTACTATTATAAAAATCTTGGGCAGCTTGACTAACATTCCCGTACTGATAATATTCCCAGGAAGTTGGAGAATTTTGCCATTGAGCCCATCCAGCGCTTGATCCATACTTAGGAGTAATGTTATACCACCCCAATATTGTCCATCCACAATAACGGGCCGGATTTGAGATATAATTGCCGTTCCAATCAAGAACATCAGGCAAAGAGAAATTTTCCTTATTATAATAAAATTCAACCCCCACTCCATTTGGACTGTAATCTATTGTAAACCCATTATGTACTTGAACATATTTAGCCGTATCAGAGTAATTGGTAGTCCACCCTGCAGGATAAGAACTGCCTTTAAAATTTTGGTAGTAATTAAAAACTGCATTGCCATTGTCATATTCTCCATAGGTTGAACACTGAGCAGTATCGCTTGGATTTGAACAGGTTAGCTGCGGTGCTTCGCCAGTATTAACGGAATTCAGAACGTTCGTGGAGGTTGAAAAGAAGTCCATTTCCACTGTTTCTGTAGTAAAGCTGCCTAACCGTAACCAGTAAACTACTGTTTGAGTGTTATTTGTTCCATTCTCCCTCCAAGAGGGTATTATTGTGCCATTTGGGTAGGTAAATTCTATATTTGAGAGATTGGAAGCAGCGTATGACTTGTAATTGTCCATGTTTATAACTGCCATCTGCTGGAATGGCGAAGGCGTTGCAGTTGAGGAGGTTATTGTTAATGGAAGATACTTCACTATAGGTTGCGAAGAGGAAGTTCCTGCAATAGTACCTGTTGAATTTGTTACTATGCTACCTGCGGGAGTTGAATAGCCGTACTGAAGTTTAGCTGACAAGGAGTATTTTATGCCTGCAGAATTACATGCGACTGTAGGGATTAGAATTGTTGCTGTTTTTCCAGGATAAACTGTTATGGGGGTTAGATTATACTCTTTTGTTAAAGCTGTTGTGCCTGTGTTTGAAGTTATGTATATTTTAGATATTATTGCCGAAGTTGCTGTATCTGGTAGCCCACCTCCTATTATTGCTACATAAAGACCTGCCGGGTTGCATATTGTTGATGAAATTGTGAATGGTGAAAAACCACTGCTTGTAGTCGTTAAACTGGAACTTGGATTGAAAATGCCCATGCTGTATAATATTACAGCTACTATTACTATTATTAAGATGGCCCAGCCGTAGGTCATCATATACTCTAGAGCTGACTGTGAACGCTTGGTTTTACTTAAAAACGATAATTTAGAGCTATACTCTAAATATTTGAAAAATCGTTTAAATGACATACATAGTCTATAAAAAATAAGAATATAAATATTTGCTAATTACCAGTTAAATTATACTTTTTTTATGAAGATAGCTAATCCTCTTTACAATCCAAATTTATCAAAATCATCAGGAAAGGAGTATCTAAAACTGCATTTCATTTTTGAGTAGATTGCTGCTGCACTTTTAACCATAGAATCGTCATTTTCATACCTTTGACTTGTATGCACGAAATAAACTTCCTTTGCACCTGAACTCTTTGCAAGTAGCATTGCTTCCTTTATGTTTAAGTGGAAGAAATCGTAGGATTTTTGGAATTCTTCTCCGAATGTGCTTTCTATTATCAACGTGTCAACACCTTTTATAAAGGGGATTATTTTGCGGCTATATCTTAGATCAGTAACATATGCTAACGATTTTCCCTTCTTTAAGTAAGTAAGTTCTTTGTATTTTAGTTTAATGCCGTTATAAACGACATCTTTTCCTTCCTTAAGCTTGCTTAAAAACTTGCCGGGCTTTATCCCTTTCTCGGCAAGCTTCCCAACTAAGATATTACGTACATCTTTCTCCTTTATTTTGTAAGCAAGACATCTGACAGAATGCTCTACGTTTATAGCTGAAATACTGTAACAATCTCTTTCAAGTATTGCCTTTTCTTTCAATGCATTCACTGACTTTGTTTTTATGTCCAGCTGATTATAGAATTTGTATGTCATTAATATGTTTTTTATTCCCTGATCTGTGCCACTAGGGCCAAATATCTGCAATTTCTTATTGCTTTTCATCATGTTAAGGCTTTGTATTATACCTCCTAATCCAAGAGAATGATCACCATGCCAATGCGTTATAAAAATGTAATCTACAGAGGGGCTTAACCCTGCTTTCCGTATTTGCCGTTGAGTGCCTTCCCCGCAGTCAAATAGTATTCTTTCCCCATTAATCATAAGATAAACAGACGGGTGATTTCTCTTTGCAGTAGGAAATGCCGAACTTGTGCCAAGAAATGTGCCCTCAATCATAAAACAGCCTGCCAAAGTTTTTGTAAACCGCTTCTTTTATCTCATCTGCTCCCATCTTTTTTATACTAGATATGTAATTTAATAGTTTAGGTATATTCAAAGGCGTATTTATTTTATCATCTGGACTTAATGCTGGCGAATCCGTTTCTGTAAACATATTGTCAATATCCACATTCTTTATTATGTTCTCTTTCTTGAATTTCATAAACCCTGTTGAGATACTTATGTTTATTCCCAAATCCTGCGCTCTGCCAAGATTTCTAAGGTTACCCTCAAAATTATGTATTATTGCTTTTACATTGAAACTTGAAACTACATCAAAAACATCTTCTATGGCTTTTCTGCTGTGGATTATGCAAACCTTTTTATTTTTTTCTGCCAGCTCTAGTATCTTGTAAAAGAATTCCTTCTCCTGCTCCATCTGATATATATCCTTGCCTTTATAATCCAAACCAACTTCCGATACTGCGAAAAATTTATCTATGCTGCTTGAAAAGAAATCAAGCTCTGCTTGTGTAGCTTGATAAGAATTATAAGCTATTTCGTTTGGGTGTAGGCCTATGCAGGGAAGCAGAAACTTGTATTTTTGGCCATCTTTAAGTATTCTTTCGCTGTCCTTTTTGTTCTCGCCTGCGTTCAGTATTAAATAAGAATCTGATATGCCGTCCAAAAATTTACCTCTTACATTTTCCAATGACTTGTCAGATATATGGGCATGCACATCTATGAATTTCGCTTCCATACAAAAACTATGAAACTGCAAGATTAATTCTTTAATTGGCAATAAAAACAATGATTACTGCTTAGTTTCCCGTATCTCCTTCAATGCCTTCTCATCCTTTGAATAGAAATAAGGTGCAAGGTCTAAATCTGATGGTGTTTTCTCTGCCTTTGACATGTAAACCTCATGCAAATTTTTATTAACTTCCTTGCAGTAATCATCCCAATTTACACCTAAGGATTCAACATATTCCCTTTCAATTTTAGTTGCAATCTCATGTGCATATGCATATTCATATGCATCGTCTATTAACCATTTCTCTGTAACTTCATGATGTCTGTCAATGCTTTCCACAGTATCAACAGTCTTCCCATCAACATCTATATTCTTTGGAAAATGTTCATCCAGATATACCTTTTTGCCGTCTACTGAATAACCGCCAGTGTACTTTATGTCGTACCTTGTATCTATCTTTATGTCGTCTGCTTTTTTTATTTCCTTTATCTGGCCTATCTTTTTTTGATTAAAAAATACATCGTTGTTTTCTGCATTAATCTTGTCTCCTACTTTAAAGTCCATCTCGCTTTCAAACTTTATGTATGTCGGTACTTTGTAATTTATTGCAACTATTAAAAAGTTGTTGTCTGGGGCCTTTGAACCCGATTTAAGGTGCTCTATAACTTCATATTCTTCCATGCTTAACAATAGATTAAACGTTAAGCATAAAATATATAAGTTTACTTTAATGTAATAAACTATCAATGCTTGGATTAAGCCTCCGTAGCTCAGCGGTAGAGCGTCTGCCTTGTAAGCAGAAGGTCGCGGGGCCAGCACCCGTCGGAGGCTTATTTGGTGATATGAAAATAAAGGGTATAATATTTGATTTCGACAATACATTAATAAACTCTTCAAAAACAATAGACGATGCCAACAAATCCGTTTTAAACAAGATGCAGGAAGACTTCGAAATGATGGATTTGAAAACCTTTGACCGAATACTTAAAAAAGTCCAAAGAAAGTTCGACAGTCTAGATCCTATGAAAAGATACAAAAGGCTTTTTTATGAACTTTTTGCAGAAGAAAGTGGCTTGAGCATTGATACCGAAAAGATAGATGTATATGCTGAGATTTTTGAGAGCCACCTTATAAATAGAATGGAATTTACAGAGGGGGCTGAAGAAACTATAGACCGGCTTAAAAATATGGGATTGAAAGTAGGTCTGCTAACAGGAGCAGGGTTCTATCCTGGCCTAAAAAAAAGAACACTAGAGAAATTTGACCGTAATGGAAAGTTTGATGTAAAAATCATTGCAGGTGATAACATACAGGAAAGCAAGCACAATCCAGAAGCATTTAAAAAAACGGCTGCAATGCTGAAGCTTAAAACAGATGAGATAATATTCATAGGAGACACTCCTGATATAGACATTGACAACGCAAAAGAAGCAGGCATGAAAACGGTGCTTTTTGACAGATACAACGAAGAAAAGCGAAAAATCTCTAAGAATAAGCCAGATTTTGTAATAGAGGATATGCGGGATATTTACAAAATATTGGATGGTTTAAATCAAGTATTAGACTGAGATATCTTCTCTTTTATCTTGTCTATAACATTCTGAACGTTTTCCTGTCCACCAAGAGAGGCAAGTGCAGTTGTAGAAAGACCTGCCATACCACCTAACATGCTTCCTGCGCTTTGCATAAACTGCATTGGGAGCACTATCTTGGAAGAGCTTGACTCTCCCACTTGCTTAAGAGCCTGAAGGTATAGGTACATTATTGAACGGTCATCAAGTGCTTTGCTGCCTTCTCCTATTGCTTCCATTACTATCTTCTGTGCCTCTGCTTTAAACCTCTGCGCCTGTAACAAATTAGCGGCTATTTCCGGTTGCTGCATGGCCTGTATAACTTCATTAGATGGCGAAACCGATCTTAATTGCACGGAAGGAACATCTATGCCCCACTTCCAAGTCATGTGTCTTATTGCGTCTGCAAGTATGTCATTTAATCTGTCAAGGCTTCCGAAAACCTGCCTCATAGTCAAGGATGCTATTGCATTCCTGACTGCAGATTGAACTAAATTGGATAAACCCTGCCCATAGTTATCTATCTGTAATGTTGCCTTCTCAGGATCCACAATCTGATAATATATAGTGCCGTCAAGTGAAATTTTAAGGTCATCGGCTGTGAATATATCTGAAGAAGTTATATCCATCATCTTTACCCTAACATCGACCTTCTTGTATTCCTCTTCAAAAAATGGCACAACTATAGCCCAGCCTGGGCCGGCTATACGGTTGAACTTGCCAAGTCTGAATATTATGCCTCTTTCGAACTGGCTATATTTCTTTACAAAAGTTATAAAGAATATCACTGCAAGCAATACTATGAATATTATAATGAATGCATAAAACAAACTTGGTATGAAAATGCTTAGAAGGAAAAGAGCAACTAAAGCTATTATTCCTACTACGAAAACCCAAAATTCTCCTGGACTCATAGTATTTATAAGAAGATTTTTAATTTATAACCATTCCTTTTCAGAATACCACAAGATCAAGGGTCATTCTACCATCTATTTCAGCGTATTTCATTATTCCCCTGTTACTTATTTCGGTAGAACTTCCTATGTATTGATTGAATTTCGGCACTATTAGTGCCTTCTTCAATTTAGACCCTGGATACCTGTCCCTTGGAAGTTTTATCTTAAGCATGAAAAAGCAGTCTTCTTTATATGAAACCCCATTTGAATCTTTGAAGGTAAAGGAGGGATGTATGTGGCTGATGCAGAGGGTGTCAGCTTCTTTTGCTGCTTCCAAAGATGGAAGAGCGTGGCCATGCATAAACGCCATCTTATTGTATATGAATTCGTTTTTAACTGATATGTTGCTGAATCTGCTGGTTATCTTTTCTATCCCACCATCATGGTTACCTTTTGTAAGTATTATTTCATCGAAATTGTCTGACAGCCTTGAAAAAAACTTTATCAGTGCGCCACCTTCCTTCGGCTTTATCTCTGTGTATTCCTTCCTTATGTCCCCCAACAAGATAAGCTTTCTAGAATCCAGCTTTATTATCTGATCTGTGATTTCATCAGTTTTTTCCCAGATGTTGTATCCGCTGCTGTTTATGTCATCTTCAAAGCCGATATGCACATCGCCAACAACCGCATATTCCCCTACAAAAACTGCCCTTGAACCCTTCTTAAACCTTATATTAAAATCTTCTATGTCCATTATAGCCTTCAAAACTATCAATACCCTATTGCTCTAATATTCTATATAAAAATAAGCCTTTAAGCATATTTAATACGTCTCTGCAGTTATGACCTGCATAGCCATGTAACGATCATAACCGCTATGCAAATATTACACCAATGAACAAAGCCAATGTAAGTATTATTAGTATAGCCTCTTTTACCCTCTGCTCTTTTTTAACAGGTAATTGTTTTTTATCCTTTGTTATCCTGTCAATGACGTGCATTTCCGATAGTATATTAAAATAATAAAAGGTAGAGACCAAAAGGGCAAAAAATGCAAGTATGACAAGTGCAAAGTATCCGCTGCTGAATAAAGCATAAAAGATAAGGAGCTTTCCAAAGAACCCTATGGTAGGTGGAAAACCAGCGAGAGATAGTATCCCTATAAAGAAAGCCACTGCGCCTATTCTTGAGACCTGTGACATTGAACTGCTTTCCTTCTTGTAAATTACTTTTCTGCTCTCAAACATATCATATGCAAGAAATACTATTGCATCTGCAACAGCAAATGCAAATATGTAAAACACTGCTGCATTTATCCCTTTTGTAGTAAGAACTGCTATGCTTATGAATGCAAAGCCTGCTTGTGAAATGCTTGAATAAGCAAGTATCCTCTTTATCCTATCCTGAACGGATGCAAGAAATGAACTAAGAAAGATGGTTATAAGAGCTATTGAAAGGAAAAGTGCAGTCACAAAAAGAGAAGAGACTGGGAGTGCGAAAAAGAATACCCTTATCATTGCCATTAAGCCGGCCGCCTTGGATACCGACGAAATAAATGCCGTAACTGAGCTCCTTGAAGCTTCGTAGGTATCCGGGGCCCACATATGGAAGGGAACAAGGGTTGATTTAAAGCCCAGCCCTGCTACTACTATCGCAACACCCGCGATAAACGGTAAATACGAAATAACATGCAAAGAAGAAAATGATAGAGTCCCCGAACCAGCATATACAAGAGAAATACCGAATATCAAAATTACCATAGATATTACCCCTGTTGAAAGATATTTTACCGCCCCTTCGAGTGCGTTTCCCGACTTGTACATGTAAACAAGAGCATATGTTGATATGGAAAGTATTTCAATGGAAATAAACAACGAAAGAAGGTTGCTTGATAAAACCACAAGAGTTGAACCGAGAACTGCAGAAAGATACGAAATATCTATTGCAACGCCATGCTCGTTTTTATCCGATATTATAAAAAGATATATAAAAAAGGAGAGAAACAGCATAAAACCGGTTACAAACTGAGAGTACTGCACTTCTGAAAATAGATTTGTGTTCATGTTTCCGTAGATGATATCAAAAACAAGCGCCATGCCTAGGAAAACGGCCGTTATATAGTGCAAAAAGACCTTTTTGTTGCTCTTTAAACTACGCCTTAGAAAATCTACAAGTATAAGAAGCAATATTCCGGAAAAAAGAATGTACTGAGGGTTTAGATATTCCATTTTACAGGCCCCCCAGCGTGCTTAAAAGTAATGAAGGAAATAGACCTAACAAAAGGATAAAAAAAGACAGGAATACCATAAAAAGCAGCTCTATTTTTGATATGTCCGTTAAATTTCCAAATGTCTTTTTCAACTGACCAAATAAAGATTGCTTGATTACCCTTAAATAATAATTTGTAGACAGCATTATCCCGAATATCGCAAAAAGGGATATGCCCGCAACGCCATATGAGCCTATGAATATAAGGAATTCTCCAGGAAAGTTAGATAATCCGGGAACGCCAAGACTTGCAAATATGCCAAAAATAAGAAAGAAGGAAAGCAAGGGCATCTTTGACATCAATCCTCCCATTTTTTCAGTTTCATTTGTACCTGTCTTTTGCAGAAGTATATAGGAGATGCCAAACAGCATTGTTATTATGAAGCCATGGCTTACCATTAACAAAACCGAACCTGCGACTGCCAAGTTAATACCTGATGAAATACCGATAAAAACCAACGACATGTAGAACATGCTTGAATAAGAAAGCAGCTTTTTCAGATCCTTCTGTCCAGAAGCAGTAAATGCAATGTAGATTGCAGTGAATACCCCTAAAGCTATTAACGGCAACCTAAACTCCAAAAGCAAATTTCCAAAAAGTCCAAAGCCGAACAGGATAAATGCAAACCCTCCGAGCTTTGAAAGCATGCTGGATAACAGCATTGTTCCTGAAGAAGGGGAATAATAATAAGAGTCAAGAAGCCACCCATGAAGCGGAAAAATCGGCATTTTTATCATGACTGTTATTAACAGTAGGAAAAAGGAAAGATATTCTATATATAAAGGCAAAGCCGAGATTCTAGAAGCAATTACAGAAAAGTTGAAACTACCCGTGTAAAGGAAAAGAAGTATAAAGAATGCAAGAAGAGTAAGACTTCCAAACTGTGTGAACACCAGAAATTTCATTGCCGCTTTTTTACCCTTTTCACTATTGCCCCATAATCCTGTAATGAAGAAAAGAGAAAGAACTGCGACTTCCCAGAAAATAAAGAACACTATCAAGTTAGATGAAACAAAAACGGATATAACTGAAATATATACTAAAAGATAAAAGAGGTAAAAAATGGTTTTGCTTTGTTTTATTTCCTTGGCTGCGAAAAGAAGTATTGCAAAGGGTACAGTTATTGCCAACAAAAGGAACGGGATAGTTATGAAATTTTCCTGCAGTGAAAAAGAGAAGCTTATGCTGGAATTTATGTTTACATTAAAGCTTGAAAAGCCGAAAACAAGGCCCAGAGCAAATAATACGGCGTTTGCTGCCATTACTGAAAGCACTATTATTTCAGGAGAAGGCAGTTTGTCATAGAATCTTTTTAATATTAAAAGCAGCATTCCTATCGCCGGTACCAATAAAAGAAAGATTAAGTTTATCATATGAAAATCACCGCTAAAAGGAGAATTACAGCTAGCCCTATAATTACTGCTGTCAGATACCTAAAAGCATCTCCATTTTCAATCTCTCTTGTCTTTGAGGATAGGATAAAAGTTGATTCCGCAATCCTCGACATTGCACTTGAAAACATGAAATCAAACCTTCCAACGTAAAAACCAAAGGTTGAAATCGCATTTCCAATTGCTATTATGAACTTCTCATATCCATAGCCTGCAATTTTTTCTGATAGACTCTTCATTCTTTCCGTTAATTGCTGTGTTTTCCCAAGATAAAAGACCTCATATGAAACGAGGATACCTAGCAAAGAAGCCGCGAGTGCTATAAACGAAAAGACATCAAAAGAATACGCAATGCTTATTATTCCTTTAAAGAAGTAAAGGAAAGCTCCACCAACCGTGGAAATTATTGAGAGAAGTATTATTGGAAAAAAAAGATTGAATTCCTTTTTAAGAGGTTTTTTTGCCTTACTGCCGAATATAACAAAAAAGGCTCTAAATGAAAAAATAGCAGTAATAAAGGCAACAAAAACAAAGGCGATGTTTTCAAATACATTAAAGTTATGCGTAAGGGCCGAATGTGCAAAAAAGCTCATAAAAGGAGGTATGGCCGAGATTGAAGCAAAACCTATTAATGCAGGGATTGTGAACCATGTTCCCCTTAATTTCTTCTTATTCAGCTCATATATATCGTAAGTACCGAAAATAATTGCAAGCCCTCCGCTTATGAAGAAAAGCATGGATTTGAAAACTGCATGCGTAAACAGGTAAAAGATTGCCCCTCCTGCATTTAAGGTCCCTATTGCAAGGAACATGAACGCAAGGCTTTCTATTGTGGAGTATGCGAGTATCTTTTTGAAGTGCCTTTCCTTTAAGCCAAGCAATGCGGCTGCAAAGGCAGTAATGAACCCTATCACGACTATCAAGTTAAGAAGGCCGGCTGCAGAAATGAGGGGGAGAAGCCTTACAAGGAGGTATGCACCTGCTGCAACCATTGTCGCAGAATGAAGAAGGGAACTTACCGGAGTAGGGCCTTCCATCGCATCTATCAACCATGTGTAGAATGGAAACTGCGCTGCCTTTGAAAGTCCCGCAATTGTAAAGAGAGAACCTGCAATTACCAATGCAGACAAAGGCATTAAATAGAGGGAGTTCAAAATAGAAGATATTGAAAAAGTCTTAAGCGCAGAGAAGACCACTATTAAAGCCGCAAGAAAGGCAAGATCACCAATTCTTGTTATTAGTAGGGCCTTCTTGCTGGAAACCGCTGGCCCTTCTCTGTCATACCAAAAGCCTATCAATAGGTAGGAGGTTATACCAACAAATTCCCAAAATATAAAGAACAGAAGCAGACTGTTTGATAACACCAGGCCGAGCATAGAGAATATGAAAAATGACATCTCTGCATAAAACCTTGCATGCCTTTCTTTTTTCATGTAAACGCCTGCAAACATTAAAACCATGATTGATATGAATGAAACCAGCAACGCCATGAAAAGGGTTAGGTTATTTCCTATAAAGGAAAGCGAGAAGGACAAGCTACTGAAGGAAAACCAAGTATAGCTTTCTATTATGTCCTTATTGAAATAAAGAATAAAGAAGAAAATTGAAAGAAGGAAGGAAATTACTGCAGCCGACAATGAAATCAACCAGCTTATATTTTTTCTTTCTCCCAATAATGGAATGACAACTGCAGAAATTAACAATGGAAGAAGTATTAGATACAGCATATCAGCCTTTGTACCTCCCTAGTTTTGATATCGAAAGTGAGCCGGTCTTCCTTGAAAACACTACCATCAATGCGATGAAAACAACTGTTTCAAATACTATCATTATTAGCGTTATAAGGGCATAGCTTATTCCATTTAAAGCTGAATAAAAATTGGCGGCAGACACAAAATTTATTATGGCCGCATTCACTATTATCTCAGAGGATATGATTATGGATATGCCTTCCCTTCTTGAAAGTATGCCATAAATTCCTATGACAAACAGTATACTTGTAAGCAGCAGAAAATAATTCTCAGGTATCATACATTTTCACCCCTGCTTATTATGTATATTGTTGAGAATATGCTTGCTATTGCAGTGAATGCTAGCACAAAAAGAAGGCCTGCGTAATTTTGGAAGAAGTACGCTCCAAAATCCGCATAGTTCAAAGCAGAAGAGTACTGAGTAGAAGGCATTTTAATCAGTAGAAATGAAGTTACTGCCAGGATTATTATTGGAAGAGAAAAAGCAAGCTTTGAGTTTATCCTTTTAACTGTCCCTTCTGGCATTGAGCTTATCCCTATTGCAAGCAAAAGCACTATCCCCCCATTGTATATTATAAGTTCTGCTATTCCAAGAAAAACAGCATTCAGGTAAAGTATCATTGCTGTTACGGATATAACAAACATAAACATGTAAAGAAGGGAGTGTATAAGATTCTTGGTAGCGACCATAAGGATGGCAGTAGATATAAGCAATCCTGAGATTATCAAAAACCCAATGCTTCCCAAATCCATTACAGTAGATAAGAACTTTATAAATAAATAAGTGGTTTTTCAATACTAACAACAAACTAGCTTAAAAACTGCAAATAATACTTATTTATTTAAACGAAATCATATATTTTTATGATTGGATTCAGCATAAAGAACTACGAGAAGGAGTTTGATACTCAAGAATTGGAAAAAAAGCATGTATTCTATGATCTTTACATAAAAAGCGACGATCCGCAGGTACTGAGGAACCAAGTATCAGAGTACATGACTGACATGGACTATAAGATATTGCTCAATGAACTTGCAAAATTCAATGACAATGAACTGGAAGAAACCTTCAGAGGCGGGAATGTAAAGCCGATAAGAGCGCTCATAAAAAGTGCGAAAGATAACAAAAAAGGGTCAAAATACCCAATAGCGTGGAAGACCTGCCTCATTCTGGGGATAGTGCTGCTGGCGCTTCTTCTTGTTTCCTACCGCTCAAACATATACACAAATATAACTCATTTCAGCTATTCTCCGTCTGCACTTGTGCTTTATGGGATGATAGCCTTTTTCTTACTATCACTAATATTCTTTGAAATAAAGAAAATAGTGCCTATATTTCTGTGGGCAAAGATAATAGGTGTATATGACCCTACAGAGGAATCAGCCAATGTAAGAGTAGTGCTAGCAGGAGACTGCAAATTCAAGGACAAAGACTCATATTCTAAGCTTGAAGGGGACATGACAGAGATGTACAGCGAACTTTCAAGAAAATACGGCAATAAACTAGATAAAAGACAGCTTGCCAACAGTGTTTCAAGCAGCCTCTCAATGGGGCCACAAGGTTCAACGAAGCTTAACAACAAATTAAGGGACATTGAAAAGGAGTCTGCAGATTTAGAAAGAAACTTCGTTGCTGGCAAAATAAGTGAAGATGAATACAAAAAAATGAAGGCACAGATAGAAGCTAAAAGGCAGCAGCTTGACACTTTATTTGATTTAATTAATGGTTAGACAACGAATTAAAAAATTTATCTTGCTATATATCCAATTTTAACCAAAAGAATGGTTCATTTTTTATCTCTATTTAGGTCTCTTATAATTTGGTCGTATTCCTTTTTTGTTATTTCTCCTCTCGCGTATCTCCTCTGCAAGTACCTAACTGCTCTGTAATCGTGATAGCTATTTTTGTTAGAGGGGATGTTGCTATAGCTGTACCTCCAAGACCTAGAAAAAAGCCAAAAAATAAGTAGTACAAAAATTACGAAGCCAATAAAGCCCCAAATCATGTTATAAAAATAAAATTGCGGATAATAAAATGGCATATTCACTGAATTTAAGTGACCCGAATAGTATGTCCCAATAAACACAAGAACTATTACAAAGCCAAAAACAATCAATAGCCGGATAGATCTCCAAAACTCAATTCTATCTATTATCTTTGAGCTATCCATATTAGATTTTACTTCTTAGAAGACAAACTTAGCTCTTTCTTCCTAAGCTCGTTCTTCAGCTGAGCGACTTTCTTCTTCAAATGTCTGTACTTACCAGCATCAGCTGGCTGGAGCCCCTGCGTCTTCTTTATGTTCATTTTCAGAAGTTCCATTTCCAAGTCCTTCAGATTCTCTTCCATCATTTATTTTCACTCCTCCAATGTTTTCAGTCGGCACAACTATAGTCACCTTTATGCCTATTGATCCTCTTTTAAGCACTAGCTGTTTTTTTGCACTTCTTACGCCGAAAAACTCCACCTGCCCAGTCTTTGGCATTACACTACCAGTCGGCCTGAATTTAAAATGTGCAGCTCTCTCCTTTATGACTCCACCTATCTCTATTTCTACCCCTTTTGCCCCTGCGGCCATTATGCTGTCCATTGCCTTATGAGCAACTACCTTATATTTCATGGGCCCGTACTTAGCTATCTTAAAGGCTATTGAGTCTGCCACTATGGCAGGATCTAAATTAGGATTCTGTGAGCCTTCAACTTCTATTCTCGGGGATTCCTGGTTGAAATATTCTCCAAGTTCCTTTGAACTTTCCCTTAGTATTTGATTTGCCCGGGTTATTATTGCTCCTGGCTTGGGTGTTTTTATCACTATTTTCATACCCAAAGGAGTTTTCTCTATCCTTATATCACTTATTCCAAATCTATTGAATTTCTTGAATAGATATTCCCTTGCTGTCTCATCATTCACTTTGTTTGCGATTATTTTTTTGGGTAACATGTCATTGCTCCGCCTTTAAGTCATTGCTTTCCGTGCTTTTATTACTTTCCTGCTCGGCCGGTTTCTCCTTTTTTTCTTCATTAGGCTTCTGGCTTTCTTCTTTTGACTCTTCTTTTACAGGTTCTTTAGCGGCAGGACTTTCAACTGTATTTTCTGCATTAGCCTGCTTCTTTTCAGGCATCTTCCTTTCCTGATCAACTAAAGAATAAATCGTTAAATTTGTACGTTTCCCGTGCCTGTAAACTGTTCCACTCGAAAATCTAGGATAACCCCCTCTACCAAGAGAGTAACTGCTTATCACTATCTTTGACTCGTCGAACCCCATGTTCTTTGCATTTGCCTTCAACTCTTCAAGCATTGAAACTACCTGCTTGGTCGCTTTTTGCGGATAACCTGCCGGTACGCCATGCTTGTGGCCTTTGCTTGGATATTTTCTGAAAGGTATGTATGCCTGCTTTGCCAGTACTTTTTTAAGTAAGGCATTTGCCTTTGAAATCTGTTTTCCCTTAACTGCTTCCATTATCTCATGCGTGTGCTTTAAGGATATCGGCATCCCCTCTCTTTTTACCTGTACTTTAGTTACCATATTTACTTAATAGGAACAAACCCGCTTGAACGCGTAGCTTTCATACCTGGTGAACCATGCTTAACCTGTTTCGTTGTAAGTGCAAACTCTCCCAGACGATGAAAAACCATTGAAGGTTTTATCTCTATAGGCACAAACTCCTTGCCGTTGTGTACATGTATTGTAAGACCAACGAAATCTGGAAGTATAAACATCTCTCTCATGTGCGTTTTAATGGTTTTTGACTTTGCTGCTTTTTTCTTCATGTTTTCTAGAAACGCCTTTTCTTCAGGAGAAAACCCTCTTTTCATGGCCCTCCTAAAATCAGCATTGGCTATCTTTACTAGTTCCTCATTCGGCATCTTTTTTAGCTCGTCTATGCTCTTTCCTCTGAATTTGTACTCTTCCATTACCTAACACCTGTCCTCTTAGGGGCTATTGCCCCCACCTTTGCTCCAGGAGGAGAATTTCTAGCAGAGCTCTTAGACTTGTGCTGTGTGCTTCTTCTCTTTCCTCCGAATTTGTGTTCGTAAGCATTCATTGCAACGGCAGCGTTCATAGGCCAGTATCTGCTTCTGGCTTTTATAAGATGATACTTATTTCCTGCCTTGTAAAATGGTTTTTCTTTTCTTCCTGCATTGGCTATTTTACCGATAATTGCCCTGCAGTCTTGTTTCAATCTAAGAATCTTTCCGCTTGAGAGTGAAATAGCAACTTCCTCTCCAGTATTCTCCATTATCCTTGCGCTGTTTCCGCCAGCCCTTATAAGTTTTCCGCCATCTCCTGCTTTTAGTTCAACATTGTAAACATTTGTTCCGGTCGGAATGTCGCCAAGCCTTAAAACCGAGCCTTCCTTTATGCTGTCTGTTTTCATGTATTGTATTATAAGACCTTCATATGCACCAACAAACGCGGGTAAAAATGACTTTGAACCATTTTCGAATTTTATCTCCATCAATGGCGCAGTTCTGTACGGATCATGAATAAGCTTCGTTATTCTTGCGTTCATTGGCTCGAATGAATTCGGAAGCTTTACTTTCCCGATTGCCTTGAAATCGTTGACTCTAAAAACCCTACTCTTTCCCCTTCTTCTTGACCTTGGTACTTTCATAATTCTCGAAATTATACTCTACTTATGTTTTTTACCTTTATATATATTTTTACCTTCAATAAAAACAAAATATAATAAGGGTAACGGCTTTTTATTCTTTAATAATGAAAAATAATGCATTAAAGCTTTTCGGAAGTGAAATAATTAAGGAAGCGGAAGGATTCGCCAAACTGTGCAGAACCGGCAGAAGGTGGGGAGGAAAAGCTGTACTTATAATCCTTGATGCATGCCTTGATAGCACAGGTCTGAATTATTTTACAGTGGTTGTGCCAAAAGTCAATTATTTTCGTGAAAAATATGTAGATTCGGGGGTAGTATCAAAATGCGACGATTTTAAAAAGATAAGCGAAAAGGAACTGCTTTCTATGTTCAAAAACGAAAGAGTATGGAAAGCAATGAAGGAAATCTGCGGGTTTATAGCGGAAAGGAATATCAGCGGAGATGAGATTAAAACACTTAAAGACTGGGCAGAAAATGCCGATCCTTTTAAATTTAAAAATGATGAAGTGGGAAGGATAAATGGTGTGGGAATAAGCACTTTTCAGTATCTAAGAATACAAAGCGGAGTAGACACAATAATGCCTGATAAGATAATAATGAAGTGGATAAGCAAGAATTTTAAAGAAGTTAAAACACCCTATGAATGCATATTAGAAGGGAATAGAATAAGCAAAATTCTTAATATCAGTCAGATAGAGCTTTGCTGGGCGATATGGATAAAGGAAAGTGGTGAATTAAACCGCATAAAGGTGGAATAAAAACATATATAAAACAGCAAAAACTTTTTCTCTTATGGACATAAATAAAATCAATTTCATAAAAAAATCCTTCATAAACTTTGAAGGAAAAACTGAAAAAATTATGATATACAGAGAGATTGGTGAAAATAATTTTCATTTTGTATTCAAATGCCCCAAATGCGGAAAAGAAAATGACTTTGAATCAGAATTGAAAATCGAAAAAGTAAAGGAAGCCGGAAAGGCAAAAGAAAAATATGTTTTTAAATGCAGCGAATGCGGACAGGTTTACTCAGTAGAAAGGTTAAAGCCGCCACGCACACGCTCAAAATAATATGAGCCAATTGACTGATACAATAATTAAGCTCGCTGACGACTATAAAATAAAAAGCAGCAATGAAAACGGGCAGAATTTTTTGATAGATGAAGAAGTACTAAAGGAAGAGATAGAACAAGCAGAATTAAAGCCTTCCGATGTGGTTTTGGATATAGGCGCAGGATTTGGAAGCATAGAAACACTGGCAAGTAAAAAATGCAAAGTGATAGCAATAGAAAAAGAGATAAAATGCTACTCTTACTTGATTGACAAATATGAAATAGACCCGAATGTACAGATAATAAATGCGGATGCCCTAGAGATAATATACCCTAAATTCAACAAGATAATATCAAACCCCCCGTATAACATTTCTGACAGGATAATTGACAAGCTTTCATTCTATGATTTTGAATTTGGCGTAATGATACTACCTAACAGCTTAGCAAAACAGCTTCTGTCAAAAGAAAACATCACCAAATTCTCCGCTACCCAAAACATATTTTTTGAATTTGCAGAAATAAAGGAAGTGAAGAAGGAAGCATTTTATCCAGTTCCAAGAATCACAAGCAGAATGGTAAAAATCACAAAAAAACAAAATGATATATTGCAGGAGATATTTAGAAGAAAAGAGATGCTGCTGAAAAACGCCTTTGTGGCCGGTAGGATCGCACTTGATTACAAAACAAAAAGAGAAAGCAAGCAGGCATTTCAAGAACTGCCCGATAAAATTAAATCGCTGGGGAACAAACAGGTAAAGGAATTGACTTTAAATGAAATAAATGAAGTAATAAAATATATTGATCATTGAGCTTTCTGTTCGGGCATCTTAACGCTAACAACCCTGCTTATGCCTTCATCATTCATGGTAACGCCATAGATTACATCTGCGTTTATAAGCGTAGTTTCATTGTGTGATATTATTATAAACTGAGAAGATGCTGAGTAAGCTTTAACCAAGGCCGAGAAATTACCTGCATTTATTGCATCCAAAGCCGCATCAACTTCATCTAAAACATAGAAAACCGCATCGGTGTATTTTGACAGCGCCATTATTAATGAAATCGCAAGAACAGAAAGCTCTCCGCCGCTCAACCCCCTTATGTTCCTGACTCTTTTGTTGGGAAGCTCTACGGATATATCCAGCCCTGATGAAAACACGTTGTTTGGATCTTCTGGCACAAACTCTGCCTTTCCTTTTGTTATTGAGTTGAAAACCTTCGTAAAAATCGAATTTATGTCTGATAAAGTCTTCATGAAAGACTCAAGTTTCTTTTGTTCTATTTCTGAGATTACAGATAATATCCTGTTTCTCTCATCGTTCAATTTCTCAAGTTTAACGTTGAATTCCTCGTACTGCTGCTGGGTCTCCATGAAAGTCTTAAGTGCAAGTTCATTTATCGGGCCGAAGGAATTTATCTTTGAATTAAGGGAATTAATTTCCTTGTTTATCTTCTCAAGCGTTTCTCCTTCCTCTATCTTCACACCTTCTATCTTGTATTTTTTGTATTCTTCTTCTGCTGTTTCAAATTTTACCCTAGATCCTGCTTCCTTAACCTTCAAAGCGTTTATTTCCTCTGCGACTTTCTGAGAACTGCTATATATCGCTTCCCTTTGCTTCTGCATGCTATTAAGCTCATTCAAAAGCTCACTTCTTCTTTTCCTAAGCATGCTTAGGTTATTCGACTTGTTTGAAAGCTCTTTTCTGGCTTTGTCGTAATTCTCCTGAGTATCCTTTATTGCATTTTCAACGTCTTCTATTTCCTTTTCAAATCTTTCTCTTTCCTTGTTAAGCTGAGAAAACCTTCTTTCTAGATTGGTTATCTCAGACATTAGAACAGCCGAAAGCTTGTTTCCAGAAGTCGCCACTTTTACCTGTAGATCATTAACTTCCCTTTCAATGGCCTCTATCTCCTTCCTATGGTCTACTATATCTGGTTTGTTCTTATCCAATTCCTCTAGCTTTGATTTCAAATTCAAATTCTCATTCTCAAGTGACTGTATGCTTTCAGATATCTCCGATTCAGTGCCGGTAAACTTTGATTTTTCCTGAATAATCTTTGCTATTTTACCTTTTGTCTCATCTAAAGTTTTCTGCCTTACTTTTATCTCAGTCATGATCGAATTCAAGGTGGATTCTTTTTCTATCACTTCCTCGTCATACTTCTCCTTAAGTTTCGAATGCTCGCTTATCTCTGCGTTTATTTCGGCAATCTTTTTATTAACATTAAGTATGTTTGGCATGTCAAAATGCCCTCCTGAAACCGTCCCAGTTTTTTCAAACACAGTGCCATCTTGTAAAACCATCCTGTACTGGTGCATAAGCTCCTTGGCAGAATCAAAATCTTTTACTAAAACCGTATCACCAAAAACAAATTTCATTGCCGGTGAAAGATTTTCAGCGAAATTCACAAGGTTTATTATGTAGTCTATTATCCGCTGATCATTCAACTTTTCAAAGCTATAGCCGCCTTTAACAGTTGTTAAAGGTATAAAGGTATAGAAGCCAAGCTTTTCATTTTTAAGCTTCTCTATGCACTGCCTTGCAGTTTCCTCGTTTTCAACAATTATGAAATCCCCTCTTCTCCCTATTGATCTTAAAACCGGGGTAGAGTATTCCTCTTTTTTCAGCGAAAAAAGCTCAGATACTAAACCGTATATCCCGTTTATATCCTTTTTGAGCCTGCTGACCACCTCCACTGCCCTGTTCTGGGAGGATAAAGAATTCCTTTGATTAAGCAGGTTCTCTCTCAACAGATATATTGAATCGGCTTCCCTTTTGGCCTGGACCTTCAACTTGTCAATTTCCGGTTTTAATGAAGAAAAAGACAAGGTCATCCCTTTTATTGTTTTTTCAAGGTCATTTCTGCTGGATTCTAGGTTAGTTAGCTCCTCTTGAAGCTCTGCAATTTTTGGGTAGTTTGCCAAAGCAATCTTCAGCTCATATATCTTTTTGTCTATATCATATATCCTTTTTTCAAGCGATTCCTTTGTTTTAAGGTAATTCTGCGTCTTGGATTCACTTTCTACCAAGGAAAGCTTTCTAGAATTCAAAGCAGCGATCTTTTCCTCAAGTTTCTTCTTTTCTTCCTCTTCCTCTTTTATCTGCTTTTTCAGCTCTTCCTGTGACTTTGAAAGCTCTTCTATTGACAAAATGATATTATTAAGCTGTTCGTTGTCGTTTTTAAGCACGGCATTCAGTCTTGCAAGCTCTGAATCAAATTCCTTAGCTTTGTTTTCTGCTTCTAGTATCTCCTTTTCTCCTTCTGCTTCTGCCTTTGTGTTTATGCTCTCGACTTCCTCATTTATCTTTTTTACTTTTTCATTCAATTTTGATATCTCGGCCGAAAGTTCCTCATTTCCCTTCTCTGCTTCCTTAAGTTTTTCGAGTATTGCCTGTAATTCAGAATCGGCAGCATCTCTTTTAATCGTGGATTGCTTTGAAAGAAGGGAAGCGTATCTTCCTTTAAGCTCCTGAAATTCAACTGCCCTTGTCTTTTCTTTTTCAAGTTGCGCCATCAACTTCTGTTTTTCATTTAATACCGTTTCTATTTTTGCTATGTTGTCTTCTACTTTCTTCATCTCGTTCATTGCCTTGCTTTTTTTGTCTTCAAATACACTTATTCCGGATATGTCATTTATCAGGCTTAACCTATCTTCATTGGAGGTGCCTACAACCTCCAGTATCCTTCCTTGCGGGATTATATTGAACCCATCCTGCCTAAATTTTACCAGCGCAAGAACATTTAGTACCTCCTCTCTTGTAGAGGCTTTTCCGTTTATTCTGTAAATGCTCTTTCCGTTCTTATCGACCTTTCTGCTAATCGATACCTCGTTTTCCTCTATTCCATGAAACTCCTTCTTTGAATTGTCAAGAATTACATTCACTTTTGCATGCTCGGCCTGTCTTCCGCTCTTTCCTCCATTAAATATGAGATCTGTAAGCAAATCAGAGCGCATCTCCTTCTTTGATGAACCGCCAAAAACAAAAAGGAGTGCGTCGATTATGTTGCTTTTTCCAGAACCATTAGCACCAGCTATAGCGTTAAAACCATTTACAAAATCGAACTTGATGTGCCCTGCGAAGGATTTGAAATTATCGAGTTCTACTTGCTTTATATAAGTCATATTCAACTATCTAAAAAAATTTTTAATATTAAATGCTAACTATTTCTCTATGCCGGTAAAATCAGTCTACTACGTGTGAGGATACAAGTTTTTTGATCTTTTCTGGCAAGTACTTACCCTTTATGTGAAGCACTACTTCATTGCTAGGGTGAGTCTCATTTTCATTTTCCGTAAATATAAATATCTCATTTCCATCCACTATAACAAACCTGCCTATATCTAAATCCGTTTTGTTGAGCTTTCCAAACTGCTTTATCTCGTTCAACAGTGTTTCATTAACATCCTTTACAGGTGCATAAACATGAACAGTAACGTTGTTTGCTTTGGCCTTTTTAAGGGCCCTCCCCAGTGCGCTTATTTTCTTTTCCAACGATTGCTCGGTTGTAATCAGTACTATCTCTCCCTTGGCCGCGCCTATGCTTTTCTTTATCCTGAAATATATGTTGTCTAACCCTTGATAAGAATTCGCAACCTTCCCTTCATCTACGTACTTTATCCCTTTATTGTAAAGGTTTTGAAGGTCGTTCAGCATTGCACTGTCTTTTAATTTGCTTAGCTTATCTAGCTTTTGATCCAGCGATTCCTTTGCTTTTTCCTCAAGCTTTTCTATCAGTTCCTGTGGGGGAATTGCCCTATAGCTTATCGGCTTGCTTAGATCCCTTACTATAAAACCGCCATTTTCCAGCGAAACAAGTATATCATAGGCCCTTGATTTTGGTATGTTCGCTATCTCGCTCAATTTACCAGAGGTTGACTTTCCTTGTGAAAGCAGGGCAAGCCATACTTTTGCCTCATATAAATTCAATCCGAACATCCTCCTTATTTTAGCTATATAATCTTCACTAAAAGACAATGCCATAATCAATCACCTACACAATACTTAGCAATAAACAAGTATATAAATCTTTCTTTTTCACCAAAAATAAAAGTAAAAAAATAAAAAATTTAAAGTAATCCTTATACTTTTACCCTAAATACCCACATCGAAAAGGAGAATACAATTATTCCAAGTATCACTTCGAATAAGGGGTATATATAAGCCGATGGAGGCGTTGTAACGGTCTTATAGAAATATCCGCTAAGAACCGCTGACGAAAGGATAGACGCCAAACCAAGCACTATTAGGACCAATCCAAATGCGAACAGGATTAATCCTATAGCTGCATCCACCGCTCTTTTCTCCTCGTCGACAAATTTTAAACTGTCTTTTGCTTTCATAATACGTTTAAGTTTTTGTCATTTAAAAGCTTTTTTTAATAAAAAATTAGAGAATATCACTTAACAATAAATACTTTAAAAGCGTAATAAGTGTATGGAAGAGGAAAAATGCATATTCTGCATGATTGCAAGCAAAAAAGTGCCTGCCAAAGAAGTTTACGAAGACCCTATGGTAATTGGGATTTTAGACATTAATCCTGCTTCAAAGGGCCACATAATAATGATACCAAAAAAGCACTATAACAATATATATGAGATGCCACAGGAGGAGTTTTTACAGTACATGAGCGTCGCAAGGGCCGTTGGCTATGCAATATTACTGTCACTTGCCCCAAACAACGTTGAAATGCTTTATACAAAAGAGCTTACAAAGGGCAACGTGACTCCACATGCCCTCATACATTTAATACCAAGATACAATGATGACACCATAAACCATGTTTGGCAGCCTCAGAAAATGGAGGAAAGCGATTTTATTGCCGTGGAAAACGCCATAAAATCGGCAATAGAAAAAGTCAAGTCTGCAGAAGCTCCAAAACCCGCTAAGCAGACAGCTGAGGAGCAGAAAAAACCTGAAAACGCGATTAAAGAGAACAAGCCGCAGATAAATATCCAAAGGAAAATAGTGGTATTTTAGTTTCCTTTGTATTCTACGGTTTTATCGTCTTCCTTCTTTATCTCTTCCTGTATTGTTTCCTTTATTTCCTTGAATTCTTTTTTATCAACGTCAAAATAATCATAGAAAGAAGGGGTGATTTTTATCACCTTTTTGCCGTCTTCTATGTCAGTTGAGACTAATCCTCTGGACTGCAACTCCTTTACATGCTGGTATGAGATGCTGCCTCTTCTTTTAACTAAGTCAGCCTGCTTTATTTTCCCATTTAAAACTATCAAACTTAAGGTCATTAAAACCCCTCTACTCATGTCTGTTCTTAGGTTATCCTGTACCAAATAAAGAAGGTCACTTCTCAATCTCATTCGGTATAAATTACCTTCTGTCAATATGTAAAATGCACTCTTTCTTTCAGAATATATTTTATTGATATCATTGACTGCTTTTTTTACCATTATTGGGTCGGATTTTGTCCGTTTTACTATCTCTTCTAGGCTTATGCCATCTCCAAATGAGAATATAAGCGCTTCAACATACTCATTTATTTTTACCATATCATTGATATAATGGATACAATCGCATTTATTGATTTTAAAAGTTAATGGTCACTTTACCCTGCTCTTTATATATATCTCTTTGAAAGGTTCATTTTGCGTGATTTCCACCTTGTTCATGTTTGATATAAACAGGAGCGGCAGTAATGTGTAAATTATCTCCTTTCTGTCATTATTTTTTGATACCAACTCGGAGAAAAGAACTATCTCCTTGATGCCAAAGAGCTTTCCCAGTTTTTCAAGAAGTAACCTTATTCTGTCCTCTATTTTTACTTCCTTAAGCTTTAGTTCGAAGTTTATCTTCTGCTTTGTGCTGTACCGCATAGCTTCCCTTATTGTGTTTATAAGCTCAGTAAGGGTTATCTTTCTGCTTCTGAAAATTGGAAGTTTTGATGTGACAGCTATGTCAAAAGGCACTGCCTTTATATACCTCTGCTGGCTTTCCCTTTCCTTTTTCACGTTGAGCTCAAGCATTTCTTCCACAACGGTATCGGATTTCATTTTCAGGAGTATAGCTGCAGTGTAAACAAACTTTCCTCCAAATCTAAAGTCTATCTGGTTTATTTTTGAAATCAACGCAGCGAACCTGTCGGCTATCTTAATAAGGTCTATGTCCATGGGATCCATGCCTTCGTCCCTTATTATTGTGGTTATAAGATGTTCCCACCCGAGCTCGTCATTCAGTATAAGCTTGTATATCTCTTCGTGATCCATCTCAACCGAAGTAATTAAGCTCCTTCGCCTTCTCCTTTTTACTGTAAAGTTTCTTTGCCATTTCCTCGTACTTTTTTGCTTCCTCCGGAGTCAAGCTTGGCCTTACAAGATCAAGAGCTTTTTCAAAGTCTTCTCTGGTTACTTTACTTGCAGAAATGCTGTTTCTCAGTGCATTCATACCTGCTTCTTTTGCAAGCCTTTCTATGTCCGAGCCGACGTAGCCTTCTGTTTTTTTGACAAGGAATTCAATTAGCTCGTCTTTATTGCCTTCTATCGGCATTTTATTTAAGTATACCTTAAGTATTTCTCTTCTGCCATTCTCATCGGGTGGCGGGACGAATACTATGTTATCAAATCTCCCTGTCCTCAGTATTGCTGGATCAACTTTATCAACTCTGTTTGTAGCGCCTATAACGATTACATTCTTAAGTGGCTCTATGCCGTCTAATTCCGTAAGCAATTGGTTCACAACCTGCTCAGTTGCATTGTTACCTTCGTAGTTGGACCGCGATGAAGCTATGCTGTCCAGCTCGTCTATAAAGATTATAGATGGTGAAACCTGTCTTGCTTTGTCGAATATCTCCCTTATCCTTTTCTCGCTTTCACCTACATATTTATTGTATATTTCCGGCCCTTTGATTGCAATGAAATTTGATTCCGTTTCATGCGCTACTGCCCTTGCAAGCAGCGTCTTTCCAGTACCGGGTGGACCGTAAAGAAGTATTCCTTTGGGAGGCGTTATTCCTATCTTTCTAAATGAATCGGGGTGCTTCAAAGGCCACTCTATTGCCTCTTTAAGTTGAGCTTTGACCTGATCCAAACCACCAACATCCTCCCAGCCTACACTTGGTCTTTCAACTAAAACTTCACGCATTGCGCTTGGCCTTACAAACCGTAATGCCTCTCTGAAATCATCCATTGTTACTATCAGTTTTTCAAGAACGGTCTTTGGAATGTTTTCTCCCTCTTTAACATTCAATTCATTTATGTTTCTTCTTATAACATTCATAGCGGCTTCCTTTATGAGCGATTCTATGTCTGCACCGACAAAACCATGTGTTATCTTTGATATATAACCTAAATCAACACTTTTGTCCAAAGGCATGTTTCTAGTGTGTATATTCAAGATTTCCAGCCGTCCTTTTTCATTTGGAACGCCGAACATTATCTCCCTGTCAAACCTTCCAGGTCTACGCAATGCAGGGTCTATTGCATTTGGTCTGTTTGTAGCGGCTATTACTATGACTTTACCTCTGCTCTTCAAACCGTCCATTAATGTAAGGAGCTGTGAAACAACCCTATGCTCTACCTCTCCTATGCTTTCTTCTCTCTTAGTGGCTATTGCATCTATTTCATCTATGAATATTATTGAAGGTGCATTCTTTTCAGCTTCATCGAAAATTTCTCTTAATTTCTTTTCAGCATCGCCAACCCACTTGCTCATAACTTCTGGACCATTTATCGTTATGAAGTGAGCATCACTTTCATCTGCTACTGCCCTTGCAAGCAGCGTCTTTCCAGTACCGGGTGGACCGTAAAGCAAAACACCTCTGGGAGGGGTTATACCTAACCGCATGAATATCTCTGGGTGCTTTAATGGCATCTCAACCATCTCCCTTATCTTTGAAACTTCATCCGACAATCCGCCGACATCTTCATAGCTGACGTGCTTTACCCTTGATTCTTCAGAAAGCTTGACTGGCTCAGGAGATATGTTTATATCTGTGTTTTCTGTTATGACCACAAATCCTTTAGGTGAAGTTGACGTTACCAGAAAACGAAGCTCTGAGAAACCGAACTGGAAAGACGGAAAGGCGGTGTTCTCAAATATGCTCATTATGTCATCGCCAAAAAATGAAGCAAATGAACTCCTTCCGCCGCTGCCCAAGGTTATTATATCTCCCTTTGATATTGCCCTGTCCAAAAGTAGCCTTCCTATTACATTTTCAGCGCCACGTATCGCTATTGTAGACAGGGGAGAAAGATTGACTACATCGGCTTCGTAAACCTCTGCCTTTCTAACTATTACATTTTCCCCTATTGCTGCCTTCGCATTCTTTCTTGTAGTACCATCCATTCTTATTATGTTTAGGCCTAAGTCACCAGGATGCGCTCTATCTACCTTTGCAACTGTTTTTCTGTTGCCTTCTATTTCAACGAAATCTCCAGGCCTTACTCCAATCTGTTTCATCCATGCAGTTCCTATCCTTACGGAATTCTGCCCTATATCATCCTGCTGTGCTTCTGCAACCTTTAGACTTATTTCTATTTTGTCATTATCTTCCATTTTATTAACCTCCTAATATGAATACTCTTTTCTTCAAGTATTCAACATTCCATTTCTTTATGAAATTCTCTGCCTCCTTCTCGTGTGTAGAAGGCACAAAAATAGCGCTTTTTGTTAGCCTTCCTCCTCCTAAAGTCTGCAATAAACCTTCTTTGCCTCTTCTTCCGAGCAGCGCATAATTAAAAAGCATCTTTCTGCTCTGCTCTAATTTTGTAAGATCGTAAAATATTTCAGTTATCTCTTTGAAACCAAACTTATTAAAGAACGGCTCATTATCAAAAACGCTAACTGCATCCATGAATTGTGAAAACATCTTTCTCTGCAGCAGATCTATCACATCCAAAAATTCTACGTTTTTTCCGAAAACTTTCTCTATTTTTTCTTCGTTGTCCTTGCTGTCCTCTTTTAAAATAACATAAAGTTTGTTATCCACCTTTATCGCATCGAAGAGGCATTCAATTACGTCATCGGGAACCGAGCCTATTTCCATATGTTTACGATAAACCGTATGAATGAACTAATATAAATAGCTTTCGCTTTTATCATGCTTTAAAAAGCTTTCTTTTTCCAATAATCAAATAAAATCAAAAAAAAGTGATTCATATTTAATCAAAAACAGTAAAGCTTAAAAATAGAAAAAAACGTAAAATGCTATGGTAGTTGCAACAGATGCAGGCGCTTTATATGCAATAGCCGCAGCAATAGCAATAGCAGGTGGTTTGATAGGTACCGGAATGGCACAGCAAGGCATAGGTGCAGCTGGTATGGGAATAATCGCTGAAAAGCCGGAGAAATTCGGACAGGTGCTTTTCTTCTTTGTAATCCCGGAAACACTGTGGATAATAGGTTTCGTGCTGGGATTGATATTGCTGTTACAGATACTGTGAGGCATAGCATCATTATATGAGTCTGGAGAAAATAGCAGAGCACATAGAGAAAGAGACAGATACTAAAGTCAAAAAAATGATCATAGAAGCGCAGATTAAAGCAAACCAATCAACAGACGAAACAGATAAAAAAGTAGAGGAGATTCTAAAAGAAGCAAGAGAAAAAACAAAAGCCATTGTAGCTGAAAAAGAAGAGATTGAAAAAGCGAAGATAAACGTTGAAAAGAACCAGATTATAAAAAAGGCGGTAAGCAACGCTTTCAAGGAAAGCATGAATAACCTTTATTCCTCAGAGATAAAATTCAGCAAAACTGCGGAATACGAAAAATTAATGAATATTCTAATAAAAGAGGCTAAAAAAAGAATTGGGGAAGACGCTATTCTTTTTATGAATAAAGAGGACCTACAGACTTTCGGCAAAAAAGAAAAGAACGCTAAGCTAACGAAAAAAAAGATGTTTGGAGTTTATGCAGAAAGCCCTGATGGCAAGTTCTCCATTGATTTGTCTTTGGATAAAGTTATACAGTCTCTAGAAGAAAAGATTGCAAAAAGAGTAATCGAAAAGTTGGAGAAATAAAATGGATTCTACATATGCTGGTGCGTACGGACACGTTAAGGCACTTTACCTTAATCTTTTAAGAAAGGATGAGATAGACAGAATAAAGGAAACAAAGAAAGAGGAATTCATGAATGTACTTTCTTCCACCTCTTACAAAAACGAAATCGATCAATTCTATAATCGTTTTAAGGAGCCGGATATAATAGATATTGTCGTAAACACTCACTTTTTAAATAACTGCAACTCCGCCATAGGAGTTCTTCCAAGCATTGGAAAGCCGTTGATAAGAAGCTATCTTTCAAAGATAGACATACAGAACATAAAACTTATTTTGGCCGCAAAGCTTATAGGAAAGAACGTGGAAATGACTGAAAACCTTTTGACTATAGGGAGGAGCTTTCCATTAGGGTTATCGAGTCCTTTGATAAGCAAGGAAGAGTACAGAAATATAATAGAGCAGAAAGATATAGTTGAAGTAATAAATTACCTTACAAGATATCCTTACGGGAGAGTATTGCTTCCTTTTTCAGTTTCTGCTGAATTAAGCAGGGATGTTTCTGGAATGTCGTTAGCTTTAGATATAGAATACTACAATGACCTACTTAGAAACTTCAAATTCTACAACGGAAATGAGGGCCCTGTCCTTAGATTCATACAAGGATTAATAGATTTAAGGAACATAATAACAGTAATTAAAGAGATAGAACTGAAAAAACCTGCAAAAGAACTTTTGATAAAGGGCGGCTCAATAAACGTTGACAAACTAAATGATATGACAAAGAGGAACATAGAAGACTTCGTAAAGGACTTGCCGTATGATTTAAACGACGCCCTGCAGCTTTACAAGGAAGATGGACTTATAGCAAACTTTGAAGTAGAGCTAAAGAGGATTGTGCATGATAAGTACCTGCCGATATTCAGGGCCAACTCCCTTTCTGTAGCTTCTACTCTTTCATTCATAATAAGCGCAGAAATAGAAAAGGACACGATAAGGCTCAGCTGGTTTAAAAAGTATTACAACATAGAAAAGAAAATAGTTGATATAGGATATGGAATTTAAAAAAATAGTTTTCATAGGGGACAGGAGAGATGCCTTGGGATTGAAGCTTGCTGGTATAGACAATTCAATAGATTTAACAGGAAAAGAAGCTCTTAACGAAGTAATTAAATTAATAAAAAGCAAAGAATATAACCTTATAATAGCGGAAGAAAGTATAAAGGGATATGCGGACCAAAATGAGCTTAGCACAATAAATTTAAGTATTGATCCGCTAGTATTGCTTATACCTTCACAAGAGGTAGAAGAAAACAAGGAATCGCTAGAAAGCCTAGCAAAGAGAGTATTGGGGGTGGACATAACTAAATTAAAATAAAATGGAAGGAAAAGTGATAGGAATTTCCGGTTCTGTAGTGACTGTTTCGGGTCTTGAGGACCCTAAAATGAACAACATAGTATTCATAGGGGAAAATGAACTTGTTGGTGAAATCGTAAAGATAGAAGAGAAAAATGCGATAGTACAAGTTTACGAAGATACAAGCGGACTTAAAATAGGAGAAAAGGCAGTTGACAGCAAAGAGCCTTTGTCTGTTGAACTTGGCCCTGGATTGATAGGTTCCATATTTGATGGTATACAAAGGCCATTGGATAAGATCCTAAACAAAGAAGGCACGTTTATAAGCAGCGGAGTGAAAGTTAATTCATTGGACAGAGAAAAGAAATGGCACTTCAAGCCAAAAGTCGAAGAAGGAAAAGCAGTAGAGGCAGGCGAAGAGATTGGAGAAGTCAAGGAAACTTCTCTTATAAAGCATAAGGTCCTCGTTCCGGTAAATCAAAAAGGCATAGTAAAGAAAATCGTAGAAGAAGGCGATTACACTGTAGATGAAACCATTGCAGTATTAGAAAATGATAAAAAAACTGAAGAAATAAAACTTATGACAAAATGGCCTGTCAGAACGGCAAGGCCTGTAAAGGAAAAGCTTTCTCCAACTATTCCTCTTTTAACAGGGCAGAGAGTCATAGACACGATGTTTCCTGTTGCGATGGGAGGTACTGCAGCAGTACCAGGACCATTTGGATCGGGAAAAACTGTAATTCAGCATCAGCTTGCAAAATGGTCAGATGCAGACGTTATAGTATACGTTGGCTGCGGCGAAAGGGGAAACGAGATGACGGAAATACTTACAACCTTTCCAGAATTAAAGGATCCAAAAAGCGGAAAGCCGTTAATGGACAGAACCATACTTATAGCAAACACTTCAAACATGCCTGTAGCTGCAAGGGAGGCAAGCATTTACACAGGAATAACGCTTGCCGAGTATTACAGAGATATGGGTTATAGCGTAGCCGTAATGGCCGACAGTACTTCGAGGTGGGCTGAAGCCTTAAGAGAACTTTCCGGAAGATTGGAAGAGATGCCTGGAGAAGAAGGTTACCCTGCTTATCTTGGAAGAAGGATAGGTGAATTCTATGAAAGAGCGGGAAGGGCAAGAATACTAAGCGGTAAGATAGGCGCGGCGACCATAATAGGAGCAGTCTCTCCACCAGGCGGTGACATCTCAGAACCTGTTTCGCAAAACACTCTCAGAGTTACAAGAGTATTCTGGGCATTGGATGCATCGCTTGCTAACGCCAGACATTTCCCATCGATAAACTGGCTTAACAGTTATTCCTTGTATACGGATGAATTAGACCAATGGTACAGAAAAAACATTGCGGAAGACTGGCCTGAACTAAGGGATAAAGCGATGGCTACACTGCAAAAAGAGGCAGAGATAAATGAAATTGTACAGCTTGTAGGTTACGATGCTCTTCCAGAATCAGACAAACTGATACTTGACGTTGCAAGAATGCTCAGAGAGGATTACCTTCAGCAGAATGCTTTTGACGAAACAGATACGTATGCATCTGTAAGCAAACAGTACAAGATGCTGAAGATTATAAACGAAGTATTTGACGCGGAGAAAGCTGCACTTGAAAGAAATGTTCCAATTGAAAAACTGCAATCGATACAGATAAAACCAAAGATAGCAAGATTGAGATATACAAAGGAAGAAGAAATTGACGATAAATTAAAGGAAATAGAAAAAGACATAGAGGCAATAAAAAAGACAAGCACGGAGAAGTAACATGGAAGAAATAGAATACAAGACGATTGAAAGGGTAACAAATGTTTTGCTCTTTGTTAAGGACGTAAAGAATGCCGCTTACAATGAGCAGGTTGAAATAGAACTTGAAAATGGCAAAAAAGTAAGCGGTCAGGTTCTTGCGACAAATGAGGATGTTACCATAGTACAGGTATTTGGTGAAACCACAGGAATGAACACGCAGACAACAAAGGTTAGGTTCAAGGGGACGACTTTTAAAATGCCAGTAAGCATGGATATGGTTGGTAGAGTATTCGATGGATTAGGCAGGCCAAGAGATGGAGGTATACCTATATTCAGCGATGAGAAGATGGACATAAATGGCAGCCCAATAAACCCTTATGCAAGAGAAGAACCTTCAGAGTTTGTACAAACCGGGATATCCTCAATAGACTGCATGAACACGCTAGTGAGGGGCCAGAAACTTCCAATATTTTCAGGTTCAGGTCTTGCACACAACAAGCTTGCTGCACAGATAGTAAAACAAGCAAAGATACTTGCAGAAAAAGAAAATTTCTACGTTGTTTTCGGTGGGATAGGAATAAACAGTGAGGATGCAAACTTTTTTATAAATGAATTCCAGAACAGTGGTGCACTTGAAAGATCAGTTATATTCCTAAATCTTGCCGCAGAGCCTTCAATGGAGAGGGTCATTCTCCCAAGACTTGCGCTTACGGCCGCGGAATATCTAGCATACGAAAAAAATGCACACGTTATTGTTATACTCTCAGATATGACAAATTACGCAGAAGCACTGCGTGAAATATCTGCAGCTAGGGATGAGGTACCCGGAAGAAGAGGTTACCCAGGATACATGTACACTGACCTTGCGAGTCTTTTTGAAAGGGCTGGAAAGGTAAAAGGGAAGGAAGGTTCGGTAACGCAGCTGCCGATACTTACAATGCCAAGCGACGACATAACACATCCAATACCGGATTTAACTGGTTACATTACAGAAGGGCAGATAGTACTAAGCAGGGCGTTGGATAAAAGCGGAATTTATCCTGGAGTTGACGTGCTTCTTTCATTGTCAAGGCTTATGAATCAAGGAATTGGAAAGGATTCAACGAGAGAAGACCATAGAAATGTTTCTGACCAGTTGTATGCAGCATATGCGAAAGGAAAAGAACTTAGAAGCTTAACTGAAATAGTCGGTGAAGATGCATTGAGCAAAATTGACAAACAATACCTGCATTTTGCTGAAGAGTTTGAGAACAGATTCATAAAACAAGGGTTCAATGAGGACAGAAGTATAACTGAAACTTTAGACCTCGGATGGGAGCTTTTGAGCAGCATAGACAAAAGCGAGATGAAAAGAATAAAACCAGAATTCATAGAAAAGTACGGGAAATGGAAACAATAAGAGTAACTAGAAGGGAACTAATAGAAACTAAAAGAAAGATAAAGACTGCAAATAGGGGTTTGCAGCTGCTGAAGATGAAAAGGTCCTCTCTTATATTGGAATTTTTTGAGTTGGCAAAACAGGTCCAAAGCATGAAGACAGATCTTAAAAGATTCATGGACAGAAGCCGAGAAAGCCTTGAGATAGCTGAGGCTTTAAGTGGCAGGATAACAATAGAGAGAGTGGCACAGGAACAAAGCGAAAAGCTTGCCAGCCTTAAGGCAAGAAACGTTATGGGTTTGGTGATACCAAACATAAACGTAAATGAGACTATTGATGTTCTCAGCAAAAGTGACAGCCTGACAATACCTACTCCTGTTTATGATGCAAAAAACATGTACTCTTCATTTCTTTCAATGCTTATAGAAATCGCTGAAAAAGAGACTGCAATGAGGAACCTGTTAAATGAGATTTATAAGTTGAACAGACGAACAAATTCAATAGAAAACGTGATAATACCGAGATGGGAAGCAAAGATAAAGTACATAAAACAAAGTTTAGATGATATGGAAAGGGATAGGCTAGTATCGATTAAATTCATAAAGAGGCTGCATAGCTAATGGAATCGCTTGAAACTCTGCAAAGGATAAGAGAGATAGAAGATTTGTCTGCAAAGAAAATTGAACAAGCGCAGGAAAAGGCAAGCAATTTAATAGAAGAGACGCAAAAGCAAAATGAGCAAAAGATAAAAAAAGCAGAGAAGGAAGCGCATGAAACAGTCAATAATGCATTAGAAGAAGTAGAGAAGGAAACTGAAAAACTCAGAGAAGAAGCGATAAAAGAAGCGAGCCAAAAAGCAGGCGCTATAAAACCGCTTGATGAAAAGGAAATGCAGAGCATATTTGAAGATGTCTTAAAGGAGGAATTTAAACTATAATGTTTCTGCCAAGTAAAATAGAAAAGATAAGATTGATACTGCCTAAAATTTACTATGATAAGGCCATTACTTTACTCGGAGAGCTTGGATTCCTGCAGATAGAGATACTGGAAAGTGAAAGCAAAAAAATCCTAAAAGACTTCAAAGAGATTGAATTTGAAAAAATAAATAAGTATGGACAAAAAATAAGAAGCTTAGAAAGCAGCCTGATAAAACAGAAGCCGGTGAACATTGAAATAAAAAACCTTCAGCAGGTTTTCCACGAAGCCGACAAGATAAAGATATACGAAGAGGTAAATGAAATAAAAAAGGAAGAAGAAAAAATAAATGCGAGTATTAAAGAAAGCGATTCCATAATGAACATTGTAAACATGATGAAAGACTTTAAACACGATTTTAAGATACTGAGCGGTACTAGGGTAGAGTCTTTTCTGATGCTGAAAAGCAAGGATAACAATGCATTTGTTCAATTGATAAAAAAAGAAATTGATTGTGAATGCATAGAACTTGAAAACGCTTACATATTCACAATAGAAAAGCACAACAAGGAAAAGCTTGCCAACTTGGCAAACAAAGAGGAGATAAGCCTCATAAAGATACCAGAAATAAGCGGTAAAATTGAGGAGATAACAAAATTGCAGCAGGCCAAAATAAAGAAAGACAAGGAAAGGCTTTTAGAATTAAACAAAAGGCTAGAGAGTCTGTCAAAGAGACATTATGGTATTGTGGCCAATCTTAAAGAATACCTTGATATAGAGGCAAAAAAGATATCTGTAATCCCGAAAATAGGCTCAACTGATTACATGACAGTAATCGAAGGGTGGATAGAAAGCAAGAAAATACCGATATTAGATGAAGAGCTTGATAAACTAACTAACCAACAGTTCATACTGGAAAAAATAAAGACAGGGGAAGAACCTCCAACAAAGATGGAGAACCCAGTTTCTTTCAAGCTTTATGAGTTCTTCATAAAATTTTATTCGATACCGAAAAGCAGCGAGATTGATCCGACGATATTTTTTGGCATAGCTTTTCCAATATTCTTTGGACTGATGGTTGGTGATGCAGGGTATGGTGCAACTTTTCTAGTACTTAGTTTTTGGCTTGTTCATAGGATAAAGCATCCTCCTAAAAAAAGCCATATACCTAGAAAGTTAGCAAGATTTGTAAAGACAATAATCAGCAAAAACAGCCTGATGATGATAATGAAGGCGATAATGCCCGGATCTGTAATAGCCGTTGCTCTTGGAGTTATATTCAATGAGTATTTCGGATTTTCTTTGCCTTACACACCTCTTTTCGACGTTACAAAACGCGTGTCTACTCTGCTGTTAATATCAGGTTGGATAGGAGTAGCAATGGTGTCATTCGGCTTTGTTCTCGGAGCTCTTAACGCCTTATACAATAAGAAAATAAAGAAAGCTATTGGGAGAGTGGGCTGGCTCTTAGTTGCATGGGGAATTGTAATAGTAGGTTTGGCTGTTCTTCATAAGGAAAGCATAGGATTCTCTAACTTAGAAGCTGTTGGTAGTTATGCGGCAATAATAATAGGAATTATTTTAGTACTTAGGTCAGAAGGTACGCAATCTCTAATGGAAATCCCCTCAGTAATAAGCCATATCCTATCATACACTAGGCTTGTTGGTATACTTCTTGCTTCTGTCATTCTTGCACAGGTAATAAACCTGATATTTGTTTCAAGCTTAAGCAGCTCTATACCGTTTATCATAGGCGGAGTGATAATACTTGTCTTCGGCCAGCTGTTCAACATAGTAATTGCATTGTTTGAAGGCGGGATACAGGGAGCAAGGCTTATCTACGTTGAATTCTTTTCTAAATTCTTTGAAGGAAATGGAAATATGTTTAAGCCATTCAAGATAGAAAGAAGAAACACAACAAATGTCTACGTTAAAAACACAAAGAAAGAATAGGGCTATAAACTACATAGAATTTGAGTACAGTTTAAAGAATCTTAACATAAAGGGTTTCTAATCATAATTAATTCGTTAATTCACTACAAAAATCAAGTGTTTTTTGATTTGTTATAACTTGTTGTGAGCTTCATTATATTTAGCGTCTTCTGACAGAATCTTCTTTGCATAATCTAGAACATTTTTATTATATGTGCTACCAACTTCTTTCCCTTCAGATACGTTGATTAAGTACTCTAGATTGTAAGGCGTTACCTTTCTATTTAATACCAACGCACTTGCAGCTTGATAATCCGGATCAAGATGCATTTTTACATTAGAATACAATAGAGATAGGTATATCTTTATTTTATCAGTCCTATTAAGTGGCCCATTATGTGGCGATATTGTTTTTAGATTCTCTTCTACACGGTTATTCTTCATGATTAGTAAGGAAGCTGGATGTTTATATAATTAACAAAAAATAAAAGAAGCTAGCCCTGACCGGATTTGAACCGGTGTCTAGGGCTCCAAAGGCCCTCGTGCTTGGCCGCTACACTACAGGGCTATAACATTAGCTTATGAAAGCTTCAAATATAAAACTTAAATATACTAAAACCTAGAGATTTAAATGTTATTAGAGATATTGCTGTCTGCAGTGGTTGCAGCGATTGCCACATTCGTAAGCGGTAAATTCATAATTCCATTACTTGTGAGAGCTGGGCTAGTGGCACAGGACATAAACAAGGAAAAACGGCCAATGCTTCCTTCAAGTGGCGGTTTCCTTTTGATTATAGGGCTGTTCGCCGGTGTAATGTCACTAATAGCAGCTTACAACTATGTCATAAAGGCAGATTTAAATCCGGAGGCACTTCTTCTCGGTTTATCATCAATAATAATAATCTCCCTTATAGGATTTGTAGATGATCTATCCGGCGGAAAGATAAGGACTTCAATGGCCGACATAAAAAGGATGGCCAAGAATTATTCAATTTTCAATGGGGGGATAAGACAATGGCAGAAACCTTTGCTTACATTGATAGGCGCAGTTCCATTGATGGTCCTATTCTTTGGTAGCACAGTATATTTTCCAGGGATAGGAAACATTGTTATTAATCCTATATTATATATAGTAATTTTAATCCCTTTGGGAGTGGTATTTGCATCAAATGCTTACAATATGCTAGAAGGCCTTAATGGCATTGCAATACAGATGGGCTTAGTCTTGTTTGCTGCCTTTTCCATACTTTCTTTTCATGTACAGAATTACAATGGCTTTGCGCTTTCTATAATGATGTTTTCTGTCCTGCTTGGCTATTTGTATTACGGGAAATACCCTGCAAAGATAATACCTGGAGACAGCCTTACATACCTTATAGGGGGGGCTGTTGCGGCAGTTGCGATAATAGGAGACATGCAGCTATTTGCAGTGTTTATTATGATACCTTGGATAGTAGAATTTGTTTTAAAGGCCAGGAAAAGATTCCACGCGAGTTCATGGGGGATAATTCACAAGGATGGAACATTATCCTCACCTTACGGAAATAAAGTCTACTCACTAACGCACCTGTTTTTAAGAAAAGAAAAATACAAGGAATGGCAGATAGCACTCATGCTTACTTTGATTGAAGTAATTGTATCTGCAGTAGGCCTTGTTATATTCTGGTAAGAAATACTGGAAAGGGTTAAATTTAAACAAAATCTAATTAAAATATGGAAATAATACCGATGGGCAACACCACTGTGCAATATGAAGGCATTCTAGATGACCAGAAGTTCTACAATTTCCTTAGGGATCTGCTAGTTTCAGCAGGTTATTCGGTAAAGGAAACAAATTATATCCAGTTTTCTGGAGCAAATTACGTCATAAAGTGGGTAGCCATGAAAGTTATAGATGATTATATGGCTTATAGAATCACTGTAAACCTTGATTATAGGAACATACAGGAGACAATGGCCGTAAAGGACGGCAAGCAGGTAAAGGCAAAAACAGGAACTGTGCAAGTACAGCTGGTCTCAGACATACTTGTAGACTATCTGAATAAATGGACGAAAGGTGTTTCAAAACTAGTAAGACCCATATACGATAAAATGAATGAGGAGGTCGTTGAGCAGAGAAAGGCGGCATTCGAAAGCGATGTAGAAAGCATAAAATCGGCCATACAATCTAACTTCAACCAGTGATCATGCAAAGTTTAACATCATTGGATATATACAAATTACTTGAAGAAGTTGACTACATAAACGGGGGATTCATAAGAAACATAAAAAGCAGGAGAAATGAATTCTATTTTCTCATTTATAAGGGAAAAGAATACTGGCTTAAAATAGTGCCAGGCAGTTATTTCTGCGTAGTTGATGAAAAACCTGAAGACAGCATAGACTTCGGATTTACACAGCTAGTCAAAAATGCGCTTAAGGGTAAAAGATTTTCAATAAAAATGCATAATTCCGACAGGATATTGGAAATAGAAACAGATAATAACAAACTGCTTATTGAAATGTTCTCTAAGGGCAATGTCATACTATTGAAGGATGAAAAGATAGAAAGGGCACTTTTCCAGCGAAAATTTGAAAGCAGAGAGATATCAAGCGGCGGTGAGTATTTTTATCCTCCAGGAAACAAGAAATCATTTAATGACATGTACGGCGGTTTTTATTCCACTTTAAAGTCATCTGACAGAGAAAGCGTAGTAAAAAGTCTTGCAATGGATTTTTCGATGGGAGGGTATTATGCCGAGGAGGCCTGTTTCCGCGCAAAAATTGACAAGTCTAAGAAGCCGCTTGATTTAAGCCAGGATGAGGCTAAAATGTTAAGGGAAAAATTCCTTGAGATAGTTAAAGAAAAGAAGCCAAATATAATTGATAAAAAGATCTTTTCTGCAATTGAATTAAAGCACATTGAAGGCCAAAAGGAATACTTTAACAGCATTAACTCCGCAATCATAAGCTTCTTTGAAAACCCTGCGGAAATAGAACGAAAAAACCCTGTAAAAATAGAGCTTAACAAAGCACAGGACAGGCTTAAAGAATATGAAGAAGATATAGAGTTCATAAATGGGAATTACGAAAGAATAGAAAACGCAATAAGGATTTTAAAGTCATCTGATAAAAGCATAGAAGAAAGAGAGAAGGAATTGGATAAACTAGGTTTTGTAATAAATGGAAAGAACATAATGCCAAAAGAAAGGCAAAAGCTTAACATAGACATAACGCAGACCCTTAATTATAACCTATCTAGTTTATACCAAAAGGCAAAGAGACTGAAAAAAATAGACACTGAAGCAATAACTTCAAAGACAAAGATGATAAAAAGAATAAAAGTAAAGGCAGAAAACCAGTGGTATTCAAAGTTCAGGCATTTCATAACCTCTAATGGCAGATTAACAATAATAGGAAAGGACGTAAACCAAAATGAATCCCTTATAGAAAAGCATGTGGAAAAGAATGACTTGATTGGCCATGCTGATGTTTTTGGCAGCCCATTCGGGGTTATAAAATCAAATCAAAACAGTAACATAAACAGAAAGGATATGGAAGAAGCTGCTATAATGATAGCATCATATTCATCGGCATGGAGAGCTGGTGCAGCAAACCTTGACGTTTATTTTGTAAAACCTGAGCAGGTTACAAAAACTCCGCCGTCTGGTGAATACCTGAAAAAAGGGGCGTTTTACATAGAGGGTAAAAGAGACTACATAAAAAGTGCGCAGCTAGGCATTTACATTTCTATAGAGATAAAAGAAGAACTAGCAGACTTGAAAGTTACTCCTTATGAACCTGATAAAACCTTTTTCCTCATAAAACCTGGAAACAAGAAGAGAGATGAGATTATAAGAAAAATAAACAGGACACTTTCGCAGAAGTACTCTGTGCAGGTAAATGAGGATTACATAGACAGACTTTTACCGCAGGGTAAATCTTCGATAGAAAAGATTAAACTTGCCTGATTACTTTGAAGAATGCTCAATTATGAATTCTTCTATCGCCTTGCTTTTCGCAAGCTTTGTTATAAATCCCGCTATCTTGTTTCTGTTCCTTTTCTGAGCAGTTATTACCTTGTTCAACGCTTCCTTGTTGTTTTCAAAATTGTCATTGAAAAGGGATTTGTACCTCTTTAGTACCTCTATTGTTGCATTCCTTATTTCCTTCCCTCTTATCCTTCCCATATTTGATTAAAGATGCTGACACTACTATTTAATATTATCTTTTTTGATAAATGGTTTAGCTTAATTGCAAAATGACAAATCCTTTTATAGTAATTTAATTATTATATTTCATGCCTAGGTGGCTCAGTGGCAAAGCGTCTCCTTGGTAAGGAGAAGATCGCGAGTCCGATTCTCGCCCTAGGCTTTCTTATTCAGTAGAGCGAAAAGTGCTAAACCATCGACTTTTTACTAAACGCTCATTGTTGTAATCCGAGTATATTTACGCCAAATTCGCAACAAGGACCTAATGATAAACGTGATTTTCGATAGAAAAGTGACAGATTAGCCTAAATACGACTAAACAAATTTACAACATCTTACAAGAAAAATCAAGTAACAGCTAATAGAACCTTTGTACTGTATAGTATAGCATCCAAAACTTTCGCTGATACAACTGGTTTTGTACTTTTTAAGTTCAAAGTGGTTATCACAAGCGAGTTTACCAGCACCCAAAAATTGTAAAGTATCACAGATAGCATAAAATACAGGAATCGGATTATGTATTTCTTGGATGTAGTCTTGCCTCTGAAGTCCTTCTTTACACGATAACCACTCTCGATTTGCCATCTTCGCTCATACATATTAGCTATCGCCAGTGCAAGATTATTATCTCCAGTAATGACATTCATATTAGTGAAAAATCCGTACAGTTTATCTCCTTCTTTCTTAACTATAAGATTTACTCTTACGTTACCCATCAAGACATCTTTTAGTACCCCTACGGGATCTGGTTTGAGGAATGACGCATCCTTTAGTAGAGCCCTGTTGCTTTTCTTTGAGGGAATTACAAAGTACAGACCTTCTCTTTTGAGATAATTCAACAATTCAGAATCCAAGAAACCTCTGTCGATTAAAACTGTATGGATAGATATTTTCTCTCTCGCTGCATTCAACAATTTTATTACTAGATCGTTCTGATCATCTCCGTCTAAGAAAGGCAATGCACACAGCGTAAATCGCTGCTCGTGGTTTGTAACATCCAAGGTTATGAACTTGAAACACTTATTCGTTCCGTGTTCTGGTTCTTTCCCGACTACGAATTTATCTATTTTCCTGCCCCAATACTCCCATTTATGGCAGTCAATGGCAATAGTATAACGCCCCCTTCTTGAGATTATTTTAGCTTTTTCGGCGAGATTAAAAGTTATATCAAATATTTTATTAAAAACTTCAGATATTTCCTCGGTAGAGTATTTATCTAGATAGTAAAATAATGCGGCCCCTGTAGGTACCCGTTCGTCATTTTGTAAATACATTAATACCTTAGAACCATTCTTTGCGAAGTCTTTGGATATAGCGATATGTATCAAAAGATCTAGAAAAGATTCGTCGTTGTATATCGCATTGTATTTTGTCCCTTTCTCCAGCTGATGTAGTAGGATTTTCTTTACTTCCTTTGCGGCTTCTTCCGTTCTTTCTTTTACATATTTCTTACCGTTTTCTTCGGCAGTAGTCTTTGTTGAATTCTTATATAAGAAGACACCATAATCCAAAGTTACTCCGACTACATGGGCCATGTCGTCTATAGTTTTCACTACAAATTCGATTAGATTATTGTCCTCTTTGCTTAGGCTCTTCTCGAAAATACCGAATGTGCGCCTATCTGGAACCTTTATCTGGTTATTACTGTCTTTGAAGAACCCTAGCGCCAATGCATCCCTTTCATTAGCCTCTAAGTAAAGTGAAAGTTTAGAATTAAATTTTATACGCTTTAATTTTGCAAGTACGAATGCCTTAAGCATTGAGTCCTTCGAGAACTCGACCCTTGGTCTGATTATATTATCTAAGGTTAATACTGTTAGTATTTCCGACACTCGAACTGCTTTGCTTACAATGGCTTGTTCTATTGCTCTTGCGATTTTATGTTTATCCATATTATACGTGAATTAACGATTCGTTAATACACATATTATACAAGAGAAAGTATAAATACTTTTCGTTCATTAATAATATGTATATGAACGACGAAGAATTAGAGTTGCCGCCGATGTGGGCACTTAGGCGTATAAAGAAATTATGGATGGAATTCAAAGACAAGGAATTCAGGTTCGATGACGCTACTGCCGTGCTAAAGGACGACGACCCTAGGATAATATCCTCTGCGTTGTCCAAGCTGGTAAAATTGGGCTGGATTACTGTAAGAAAAGAAGTTGGTAATCCGCCAAAAGCAATATATAAGATTTCAAAACCTAAAAGTGTAGAAGCTATATTGTTGCACGTAAAAGTGGAGGATTAATGACATCTAAATTATCATTCAAAATAGAAAATATCAATCCTCTAGGTATGAGAACGGGAAGGTTGGCTTTTTCCGGAGAAAGAGCTGAAGATATACTTACACCAGTTCGTGCTTTTACAAATTCTGATAGAAGCAATTTTGATAAATTGAAACAAATAGGGTTGTTTAAGAGCGGCTTTGATGAATTATCAAATCTACCATTTGCTATTAATTATTCTTATAATACTGAACAATTAGCAGCGCTGCACAATGGAAATGCTAGTCAGAACCATCTAAGACAATTAAAAAAACAAGTTACCGACGGTAAACTAAACATTTTTGATCCCGCCATTAGCAGAAATGAAAAGAGCAGATTGGTTGTAATACCTGAGAAAACGAATAATGTTTTGATGGACATTCAGCTACAAGCAGGTTTTAAGGTAATTACCGTATTAGATGAAAAACCGTCTTCAACAGCAGAAGAATTTAAGGGCCGACTAAACGACGCTAGAGCATTATTACAAACATATGAAGAGACCCAAAAGGACGAAGAGAAACAACACTTGGAACTATTCCCAAGAATAGATTTAGCAATGAGAACCGACAAATTTATCGCAAAAATAAATGCTATTAATGAATTAGGTATAAAGGGTGTAATCCTAAAGTTTGCTTCCGTAATAGACAACATTGAAAATTATCGCTATTTGAAAAAGATTGCTGAGAATAATTTGTTTATTCATCTATCTGAAGTACCGCGCACTTTTCCTAAAAATGACATTTACGTAATGCTAGCTCTAGTTCTAAGCGGCGCAGATTCGTTCTCTTTACAAAGTAGATTTCGCATAGACAAAGATGATATAAAGGCGATTATGCACAAACCAATAAAACGACTTGATCCCAACACTTGGAAATTCAGGCAGTTTGATAGTCTTTATAGTTCAGATGAAAAAATACAATGCTGCGCAGTCGATAAAGACTATACAAAAACAGAATTTAGAAAAGCCTATAATGGGGCGCAGTTGTTTATAACTGCCAATCGTATGCATGACAGTTTAGTTACAAACATGGAACTATTAAAATGCAGACAGGAAACTATACAAGGGTCGCTCAAATCACATTTACAGAAGAAAGCAGACGCCGCGAAACTAATGGAGAGGGTGTTCAAAGTAGCGATACTTTCTAATCCGCTATCTAATTAAGTCTGCGAGCATCCTAATTATTTCTTTTTTGAATTTTCTAGTTTTGGCTTTACGCAGATGAATACAATAATCATCACCTTCACATTCTGGTTTATTGCACTTATAACTCTTCTGAAATGTAACCATTTTATTTGCAGTAAGCTCCGTTTCGTTAAGCCACTCTTTATAGTCCATATCTGCAACGTATTCTCTGCACACTTATTACTAATTTGATACATATATGTATCATTAAAGCTTTATATAGGTATATTAACTGTAATTAATATGTGCTACATTAGCATCAAATGGTAATAAAATAACACATTTAGGTAACGTAAATGGTTGAAAAGAGGGTAGCAAACAAGCAAAAAAGTAAGAGAGTTGCAGCGTCTTTTACAAAAAAACAGATAGAGATTATAAAAAGTTTAGTAGGTGCTGGCTACGGCCGTAGCGCTCCGGATGTAATAAGTAAAATTGTTGCTTCTTGGTTATTTGATAATGATTACATTGATAAAAATGAAGAAAACGAGGTAAAAAATAGTAATGGCAAGTAAAGAAAAGGATACTTCCTCCAATAATGGTAGAAGCCTAGAAAATTGGTTGTGGGAAGCGGCATGCTCTATACGGGGAGAAATAGATGCTTCAAAGTATAAAGATTTCATTCTGCCCCTAATCTTCTTAAAGAGGTTATCGGATGTATTTGAAGACGAACTTAATAACTTAAATAAGGACAGGAAAATAGCAAAAAAATTAGTCGATGCAGATCACTCTCTTGTAAGGTTTTTTGTTCCAGAAAAGGCATTATGGGATAACATAACCAGGCAAACAACCAATTTAGGCGAGTATATAACAGATGCTATGAGATTGTTGGCAAGAGAAAATCCTAGATTAGAAGGAGTAGTTGACGTGATAGATTTTAACCAATCCACATCCGGTCAAAGAACAATAAGCGATGCGAGTTTGCGCAAACTGGTTGAAATTTTAAATAGAAAAAGACTCGGCTTAAAAGATGTAGATACAGACCTTCTTGGACGCGCATACGAATACCTTCTTAGGAAATTTGCCGAAGGTTCTGGCCAAAGTGCTGGCGAATTTTATACGCCTCCAACAGTCGCTAAGCTTATGAGCTGCTTAATAGATCCCCAACCCGGCGACGAAATTTATGATCCGACTTGCGGAACCGCGGGCCTTCTTGTTAAGTGCAATGATAGATTTATCGAAAAATATGACAATAAACCAAAAATAAAACAGCCTAAGTATTATGGACAGGAAATAAATCCACCAACATACGCAATGGCGAAGATTAATGCATTTATGCACGACATGTCCGCTGAGATAGCCATTGGTGATACAATGAATAGGCCTGCTTTCAAAGAAGATAATGGGAGTCTCAAAAAATTCGACAAAGTACTAGCTAATCCTATGTGGAATCAAAAATTTGATCAAACCGTTTATGAAGGAGACCTTTACAACAGATTTGCATTTGGTTATCCTCCAAATTCGCATGCAGATTGGGGGTGGATACAGCACATGTTTGCATCTCTAAAAGATGATGGAAAACTCTCCGTTATAATAGATACCGGCGCCCTTTCCAGGGGCTCCGGAGGAGGCGAGTCTGATAAAGAAAAGGCGATAAGAAAAGCATTTATTGAGAAAGACTTAATTGAAGCGGTAATTTTATTGCCCGATAATTTATTCTACAATACATCTTCTGCCGGTGCAATAATTATAATAAACAAAAATAAAAGACATAAAAATCAGATTTTACTGATAAATGCCTCTAAACTATGTGAAAAGGGGAGACCTAAGAACTTCCTCAGAGATGAAGATATAACTTTTCTTACCCAAGCATATAAAAATTGGAAAGAGGAAGAAAATATAAGTAAGATTTTAAGATTAGAAGAGTTAAGAAATGGAGATTATAATTTGAGCCCTTCTAGATTTGTAATGCAAGAAGCCGATGAAAATTTACCACCAATCGAAGAACTAATAATAGAATTAGATAAATTAGAGAAAGAAAGATCTAGAATAGACTTGGAATTAACGACAATTTTCAAAAAATTAAATTTAAAGTAAACTATGGCACAAAATAAAATTAAATCAAATCGAGATTGGCATTATAAAAAAATAGAAAAGATAGCTATTTTTGAAAGGGGGAGGGAGCCCGGAAGTGCATCTTATAACAGGAATATGATTGGTATCAGATTCATTCGTGTTGTAGATATGTCTAAGAGCAGAACCGACATTCTGTATACAAATAGAAGTTTGGAAGGACTAAAACTTTGTAAAACGGGAGATATCCTAATAGTACTTGACGGTAGTCCTGGGATTGTAAGAAAAGATTTGATGGGTGCTTATTCTTCTGGGATAAGAAAAGTTGTTTTAAAAAGTACGGATATAAATTATAACTTTTTATATTTCATATTAAAGAGTAATATTGTTCAAGATAAAATAGCAGAATACTCTCAAGGAATAACCATAAAACATGCTAGTAGCGCTTTAAAGCATATTGACGTTCCTATTCCATCATTAGAAGAACAAAATAGAATAGTTTACATTTTATCTACGATAGAAAGAGCAATAGACCTTCAAGAAAAAATAGTAGTTGTTGTAAAACTATTGAAAAAAGCGATGATGCGTAAATTATTTATTGAAGGTATTGGCCATAAAGAATTTAAAGAAACCGCATTAGAAAAATTGCCATCAGATTGGACCGAAGAAAAAATAAGTGACCATTGTAAAATTTTGACGGGGGGTACTCCTGATACGAAAGTAAAGGAATATTGGCAGCCGAAAGAAATACCGTGGATGAGATCAGGCGACATCCAGGGAAAACCAATTTATTCTGTTAAAACATACATTTCAGATATCGGACTTAAAAATTCTAATGCCAAGCTTTTACCTAAAAAATCCGTTGTTATTGCTTTAGCAGGGCAAGGAAAAACCAGAGGTACCTGTGCACCATTAGAATTTGAGTGTAGTTGTAATCAGTCTGTAGTATGTTTAGTCCCTGATAAGGAAGTTAATTACATGTACTTGTACTATTATTTAACAAAACTATACACCTATATACGAAACATGACTGGGGATAAAGATCGCGGTGGATTAAATAAGGTTCTCATTGGCAATATTCCTCTGTTCTTGCCTAAACTAGATAAACAAGAAAGAATAGTATCGATACTTTTCAAATTGGATGAAAAACTTTTTTTGAATGAAACGCAAAGATTCATTTTAAAACAAATTTTTGGGATTTTATTAAATAAACTTATAAACAACGGAATAAAAATTGATAATTTGGAGGTTTCAGATAATGTTAATAGGCAATGAGCGTCCTGCAGTGCAAGATCAGATTATAAAATACGCCAAAGAAATTGGATGGCAATACTTAGATCAAGAAGAGGCGCTAAGATTAAGGGGTGGAGAAACCGGTCTTATTCTTAAAGAAGTATTTCAAAAGCAAATGGTTAAGCTTAATTCATCTTTTATAGATGGTAACATGATCCAAGACGTAATAAAGCGTATAGAAACGGCAGCACCAAATATTCGTGGTAATTTGGTAGTTTGGGAACATTTAAGAGGATTAAAATCTATTTTTGTTCCAGAAGAAAGAAGGGAAAGAAATATACAGTTTATTGACTTTTCAAATATACAAAGAAACACTTTTCACGTTACTGAAGAATTCTCTTACACAAATGGCAGGTACAGAAACAGGCCAGACATCGTATTCTTTATTAATGGTATTCCTACCTTAATAGTAGAAACAAAGGCCGCCAACAAATCGGAAGCGATTTCTATGTCTTTTGACCAAATACGCAGATACCATGAGGAGACGCCGGAGCTGATGACTGTTATGCAGTCCTTTCAGCTTACAGATCTTATACACTTTTTTTATGGGCCGACGTGGAATACTTCTAGAACTGCCTTACTAAACTGGAAAGAAGAACAATCTAGCAATTTTGACCGTTTTGAATTGTTAGTAAAAAGTTTCTTCGAGGAAACTAGAATAATTAAACTTATAGAAGATTTTATACTTTTTCCGGAGAAAGACGGAGAATTAAAGAAAGTAATCTTTAGACCACATCAAATGAGGGCAGTTAATAAAATTTATGCTAGGGCAGATTCCAATAAGAAACGCGGACTAATCTGGCACACCCAGGGCTCGGGAAAAACATATACTATGATAGTGGCAGCCAAAAAATTAATTCTAGACCCGACATTCAAGAACCCAACAATAATAATGGTCGTAGATAGAAATGAATTGGAGTCTCAACTTTTCAATAATCTTGTCGCAGTCGGATTTGAAAATATAGAAGTAGCAGAAACAAAAGAACATTTACAAAGACTATTGAAAGAAGAGCATCGCGGTTTGATAGTGACGACAATACACAAATTTGAAGGAATGCCCCAAAAGCTTTGCATGAATAAAAACATTTATGTACTGATTGATGAAGCGCACAGAAGTACACGTGGTAAGTTTGGGAATTACATGATGGGCGCGATACCGAATGCGACTTACATTGGTTTTACTGGTACTCCGGTCATGAGAACCTTTAAAGGCACAAACACTTTCACAATATTCGGAAGAGACGATAAAAATGGATATCTCGATAAATATGGAATAAAGGAGTCTATAGAAGACGGGACTACACTCCCATTAAAATATTCAATTGCATCAAATAAATTGCTTGTAAAAAGAGGCGTCCTAGAAAAAGAATTTCTAAGTCTAAAGGAAGCTGAAGGGGTTTCTGATGTAGAAGAATTGAATTCTGTACTACGCAAACAGGTAACTCTTTGTAATATGCTAAAGAATGAGGTTAGGGTCAAGAAAATCGCGGAATTTGTGGCAAACCACTTTAAAAGCAATGTAGAACCATTAGGATACAAGGCTTTTCTGGTTACAGTCGATAGAGAAGCCTGCGTAATGTACAAAAAGGCGTTGGACAAGTTTCTGCCAAAGGATTATTCAGAAGTAATAATGAGTTCATTTTACGAAGATAATGTAGAGATGAAGGCTTTTCACAAGACCGAAGAAGAGGAAAAGGTCGTAAGAAAGAAGTTCCAGAATTCGGCTGATAAACCAAAAATCTTAATTGTTACAGACAAGCTACTCACAGGTTTTGATGCGCCAATCCTTTATTGCATGTATTTAGACAAACCAATGAGAGATCATGTTCTTTTGCAAGCTATAGCTAGGATAAACAGGCCTTATGAGGAGAATGGGCATAAGAAAATTTGTGGTCTAGTAATCGATTTCATAGGTCTATTTGGTAATCTTAAAAGTGCCTTGGCGTTTGATTCAAAAGATGTAAATGATATAGAAGCCGTTGTACAAGATTTAGAGATATTAAAATTAAGGTATTCAAAACTTATGTCAACAGTAAAACTGGCTTATCTGAAACCTATAAATACATATTCTAGGGACAAAGCAGTAGAATATATCCTTAAAATATTTTCAGATGAGAAAGAGAGACAGAAATTCTTCGAAATATACGAAGAGTTAAAAGATATATATGAAATTTTATCACCAGATGACTTCCTTAGGGTTTATTTAGACGACCAAGAGAATTTAGCAAGGATTTACCGCGTATTAAAAGAGGCATTTGGCACCGGGTTTTCTCCAGACAAAGATTTTGGACGAAAAACCGCTACTCTGGTTAAAAGGCAGACTACCAGTACAAAATTACCGGAAAAATTGAATACTTACGATATAAATGAACACACCTTACAAACTTTAACTAGTATAAATGCTTCGGAAGAAGAAAAAGTGTATAATCTTTTAGTAAGTGTTAGGGCCTTTGTTTTGGACAATATCACTAATGCACCATATTTATTATCTATCGGAGAAAGAGCACAACAAATAGCTAAAGCCCATAATGATAATTTGCTTAGCACAAAAGACACGCTAACAAAAATGAAAGATCTTGTGACAGAAATTAATTCAGCTAAACACTCACAAAATGAGCGAGGGTTTAATACACAGGCTTTCACGGTATATTGGATCTTGAAACAGAAGACAATAAATAAATCAGAAGACCTCGCGGTATTATTCGATAAATTAAGTGCGGACTTTCCTCACTGGCAGACAAATCCTAAGCAAGAAAGGATTATAAAGAGAGAACTAATAAAAGAATTATTGTCAAGAAATATTGAACCGAGTGAAGCGGCATTGATTATAAAAGAAATAGTCAATACGCTGAAGTTAGGTAAATAATGGATAAGAACGAATTTATCAAAGAAGTAACAGAGTTAAGTCAGAAAATTGGGGTTAGTTTTAAAGAGATTCAAATTAGAACTATGAAAAATAAGTGGGGGAGTTGCTCTCATTCTGGGAGGGTCACTTTCAACTCTAAACTTTTAGATGAGACTGAAGAAAAACAGAAGTATGTAATTGTGCACGAATTATTGCATTTAAAATACGGTGAACATAATAAGTTATTTAACTCCCTCCTAAAGGCATATCTATCGGAAGATTTGCCCACGCTACAATAGATATGAGATTTTATGTAATATGTAGAATTCATCCAAATGAGAAAATTTACATAAAATTTGAACCGGAACCGCAAACTAGAGCTGAAATTCCAATATATTTTTCAGCTACCTGCCCTATCGGAATACAAAATAAATATACTAATAGTGAAGTTATAGCAGAAATTGGTGCCGAGAAAATAGGGCTTGCTGCATTAGTAACTATAGGAGCATTTTTGATTGACCCGGTACTAGGAATTTTAAGTATTTTGGGGAGTACGGCTTATGGCGCATCGGAGAAGTCGAAAGTTGATAAATTTAATAATTCATAGAAAATGGAACCACCAGAAAGAAAAGCCAAAACAAGAAATAAGATGAGGAGATATTTCTGGCCAGAGCGAGCTAACACCATTAAAAATTCTACAGAATTTACACTGTCAGCCGTCAGGGACCTTCTAAATAAAATTTACTCAGAGGACTCTATAAATTTAAGTGACATAAATAAAAATTATGGAAAAGAGGCAATAAACTACGCCAAACAAAATAAGCTTATAAATGTAAGGGGAAAAGATCTTGCAATAACTCCATTAGGGATAAGTTTTATCAATTCTACTTATTCGATAGAAAATGTTAAAAAAATAAATGGTCTATCAACAAAATTGAATAAATTAACCGTATATCTTTTACTTATTACATTTGGCATCCTTATTGCCACGTTATTCAATAAGCAAATTGCTCAAAATATCTATTATGCCTGGTACGTATTTGTTTCTATTTTAGGGATGATAGCCATTATTTGGGTATTTTATAAACCCGAATAAATATAAAACTACTATTTTGTAAGTAAAGTTGTAAAAATTAACATCCGAATTTACAGACTACCCCTATGTTTAACACTGGCTTAATCTAAAAAGAAAGACTCTTATAGTTAGTCATATATACAATGATATGGAATTTGAAGTGGAGAATGTTAATTTGTCTGGAAGAGTGAAGATTTACGCCGACAAGGCATTAATTCGAGAAACCATCAAAGATTTGGGTTACGCGATTTCGGAGTCAGGAGAAATAATAGATAAGAATACTAACGAACCGGTCGAATCTATTGATGGGGGAAAAATAAAGATTAAAGAGATAGGTATGATCAAACCAAGAAACTCACCACACCTTTTTATTAGAAATAACCTTGGAAGTTTAGCTAAATTTTTGGCGGAGACAACAGATTAGTGTGTGGCAGAAATTTTCTCAGCCATACTAGGGGCAATCTCTTTTTTAAAAGACTATTTTAGTAAAAAACAGAACGAACAGCAGATTGTAAAGTTTAAGGAGAAGGAATTAACGGAGGGTATTGCTCAATTATATATAAATGGAAATATTAGGACAATTAATATATACGTCATAAAGGACGAAAATAATAATACTGCCTTTGCCTCAAGAAATAATGAACAAATTAAAAAGAGCCTAGATAAAGGTGGCACAGGTGAAATAATAGAAAATAAATTCAGTGCGGTTTATGATGATTATGTTAAATTTGATAAAGAAAAAGATTATCCTTATCCGTTCATTAAATTGTTAGATACTAAGTATAAAGCGCTTATAAAAGCTTCATTTTATATAGAAAGTTTGTACAAACTTGGAGATAGAGATATAGCCACACAAAGAAAGGATTCTCTTGAAAAAGACTTTCCTAACTTAGGAAGGAATTTCTGTAATCTTTATACTGCCGGATACATACCGGATGTTCTAAAATTTATAGATGAAATTGGTTTAAGTGATGGAAACGCCATAAACAAAATTTTGGATAGCGTAATAACATATAATAATATCTTTTTCGTACATCAAAATACCGACCTAGATATTCTAATCTCAAAACTAATCTTAAATGCGGAGAAGGGTGAACATTACAACGCAATACATGGCGCGGGTACAAATGTGAAAAAAGTCCAATATATCGAGGAAGAAGCAAGAAATAAGGAAGTTATAACACAAAAATATATAATAGAGAACTCAAGTGATAAAAGTGAAAGTGGTGTAAATTTATATAGCGCATTCTTTTTTGATATACAAGGTAAAAAAATCTATGAACAGTTTACAGGCGGAGCATTTAAAGGATTCATATAAAATAAATACAATTTATCTTGTCACTTGCTAAGACTAACCCCAAAAGTTATTAAAATTTTCTGTAGTCTTCTAGCTCCGATATGATTATGGTAGTATATCATAATAAATTCTCTAATCGCGTCTTGCTCTCTTCCAGGCACCACGAACACGAATTTCCTTTTATAAATAACAAGTTTGATTGGTAGATACTTTGCCATAAAACGACATACTGGTACCTCGTTCCTCCTTGCAAAATAGAAACCGTCCAGAAGCAGCTTGCTTAAGAGTTTAAGCATTCTCTTGCCAAAAATCACATTTCCATCTCGTTTTATTCTCTTTGTACGGTTCCATACAAACTTATAGGATACCCCGAGAATCGTAGCCGTAGACTCCCTACTCAAGCCGCCTCTAACCATAACTATAGCCTTCTTGCCGATTTCTGGATCAAACCGCCCACGAGTCGATACTTTTGGCGTATACTTGCCTACCGTGGTCGGAGACAAGTGCAGTCTTTTTGATATGTCCGTCTTAGATATGCCGCTTATGAATAGTTTTCCGATCTTGTTTACGGTCTCTGCATTAAGAGCTTTCGAAGCATTTATGTCATAAAGACGTTCTTTCACCCACTGATAGGATACGCCCAGTTCCTTGGATATCATCAGTTTACTCATTCCTTCACTAGCAAGTTTTCTTGCTCTTTCTGCCATCTCTAGGGGATATCGATTAGGTCTTTTTAAGGGCAAGTCTAAGCAAAGATTACAAACATAGTTAGAACTGAATCCCAATTTTCTGGCTACTTCGTTCCTAGAAAGCCCACTTTTCACTAATTCTCTCGCTTCTGCCTTAACTTTATCACTGTATTTCTGCATATAACTTCATCGACAAGAAGTAGTAGCTACGCTAGATTTAAGGCGGATCGGTCATTGGCGTTTTTCAAAAAGAAGATAATAGGAACATAATTGGTCAGCTTTCATAAAATGCTTTTAATCGCTTACTGCTTCAGGTTTATAGAGTTAATTGGCGTTTTTGCACATTGTGCTCTACTGTTATTCAGCAGAAATCAAAAAGAATGAACAGTAATGAATCAAGTTATTACATTAAAACTATAAAGGTAATTAAAAATTATCGAAGTACTCGTATACAAGTTCTTTCTCGGCTTCGTAAATACTTATTTTGTATTCTTTGGCATTTATTTTTTCCTCAAGATCACGCAATATAGAACTTATTGTGAATTTCATTACTAAGCCAGGGCCCTGTTCCCGCAGCTGTGTGCCGACTATGCCGCTGCTGTAGATGACGACACCATAATCCTGTAATGTCCATTGAACCTTGTCAAGTTCCTTGGGATCATTAGCATAATTCTTTAAATATTTGGAGAATCTTGATGCTCTTGATGTTCCTACTTCTTTATAGAAATTCTGGATAGTTTTATCAACTTCTTTCACTGTAAAGTACCCTTTAGAGCTCCATCTGTCTGCAGATAATAGCTTCTCTAGTGTTTTATCTTGAATATGCCTAGTTTCCATATCAGAATCGTATCTATACGGATTTAAAAACTTTTTGTTTATAGCAACTTTACTTTTTTATCTAGATTATGTCCTCTTCTGCCACTACCACAAAATCGCCTATGGAGATAACTGCACTATATGGAATCTCTTCAAAGCCGTTTTCATCTTTCTCAAATTGAAAGGTATTCGCATAGGAAGTAGGATTCTTTACGGATAAATAAACTAACTCACCTGTTCTTACCTCATATATAAGATCCTGAACGGTTCCTATCTTCTTTCCGCTTTTTCCCACGATTGTTTTACCAACTATGGTCCTTGCATCTATCTTCTCTCCTTTAGTTACGCCTGCCATAATCAACCTCCTAATGATTTTACTAATATTTTTATGTTAATATATAATTAACTGATTCCTAACTTAAAAAGCTTTTACTGTTGTTAAAGAATATAAAGAACCTATCATTTTCAATATAGCCGCTTTCTGTAGGATTTAAGCCGCTTAAATCTATATTTGAGGCTTTTAAAACGGATATCAGCAGATGCCCGTTTTCAGCTGTCAGAGCAAATAGCTTTTTTATTATGCCTTTACGGTCTGTTTCTTCTATATCCTGCATAACTGTTATACAAAAAACTACATCAAACTTTTCATTGGAATCGAAATCCTGTATCCTTTTCTTTACAACTGAAACGTTCTTAAACCCTTTTTTAACAATCATATCTGCCATATCTGACGGTTCAATTGCAGTTATATTATTTTCTGGCAGGATTGATTCAAGTATCCCAGAGCCCGCCCCGACATCGAGTATTTTATCGCTGCCTTTTAAGCTTATTTTTGATAAAAGAAACCGTATCTTGCTTTCCTGCTCCTTCAAATAAAGACTATTGTAGCTTTTACCTATAGAATTATAGTAAGTTATGGAATCCATCTTAATAAGATTTTGCGAAGTATGCATTCACCTTTGCATCCTTACCGCAGAATATGCACTTTTCATTTATTAACTGCTCATCTTCTAGAGGTATCAGCCTTGAGGTAGCACCTGTTTCATTTTTTATATTCTCTTCGCATTCGGGAGTGCCACACCACGAAGCCTTTACTATGTACAAGCTATCCTTAACTGCTTTTACAAACCTTTCTTTTGAATCCTCCTCTCTTATCCTTTTTTTGCTGTCCTCTCTGGCGTTTTCAAGCATTTTTTTGTGTATTTCTTCAAGTTTTTCCTTTATCCTATCCATTTCATTAAATGCAAGCAAGGATTGCTCATTGCTTATCCTTGTTTTAACAGACACATTTTTTGAGTCAAGTTCCCTTTTACCGACCTGTATTTTCAACGGCACTCCTTTTAGGTCATATTCATTAAGCTTCCAACCAGGAGAATACTCTTCCCTGCTGTCAAGAAGAACTCTTATCCCCATTTCCCTTAGCTTGGATTCTATTTGTTTGCAGTATTCTAGAACCTTATCTTTTTCATCTTTTAGTATGGGGATTATGACACACTGGTAAGGTGCAATATGCGGAGAAAGGACAAGCCCTTTGTTGTCTCCGTGTACCAGTAACATTACGCCAATTGAGCGCATTGAAATGCCCCATGATGTTTGAAACGGATATTGCAATTCATTCTTCTCATCTAGGAACTTTATATCAAAAGGCTTAGAAAAGTTCTGTCCCAGATTATGTGAAGTTGCGGCCTGAGACATGAAATTATTTGGCAACACAGCCTCTACAGTATAAGTAGTAACTGCGCCGGCAAACTTTTCACTCTCGCTTTTCCTACCAGCAAAAACAGGGACTGCAAGCATCTCTTCAAGGAACTGCTTGTAAAAATTCAGAATATCTCTTGCATTCTTGTCAGCTTCATCATTAGTTCTGAATACGCAGTGCCCTTCCTGCCACAGAACTTCCCTTCCCCTCAATAGCAGCCTTGTCTCCTTTGTTTCCCATCTGACCATCGTATTCCACTGGTTTATCAGCAATGGCAAATCCCTGTAACTTTTTATCCACTTTGAATAGCTGTCATACATTATGGTTTCGGAGGTTGGCCTTATGGCAAGCCTTTCATCAAGTTTTGTGTCTCCACCCATCGTTACCCATGCTACCTCTGGATTAAAACCGGCTATATGCTCCTTCTCTTTTGAAAGTATGCTTTCCGGTATCAATAAAGGAAAATATGCATTTTTTACGCCTACCGACTTAAACTTGCTGTCTAGATAACTCACGCTTCTCTCCCACATCTCATAACCATAAGGACGGTAAACCGCGAAGCCCTTAACTGCCGAAAAATCAAGCATTTCTGACTTAACAACCACTTGATTATACCAGGAAATTAAATCACTCTCTTTCTTTATTTCTATCCCTTCAGCCATTAGTTTTTAATGGTATGTTAATTAATAAAGCTTACCGATTTTATCCGTAAAAACTGTGTATGCAAAGAAAGTATAAAAACAAGTAGTTATTTCTTCTATCTATATGTCAAAATACGAATTTGAAGAAATAGAAAAGAAGTGGAGAAGGATATACGAAGAAAAGAAGCTTTATGAAGCGGATGCTGACGAAAAGAGGGAAAAATTCTTTGTAACCGTTCCAGTTATGTACCCTGACGGAAGACTGCATACAGGACATATGTACACGTGGACCAGAGCGGATATATTCGCAAGATTCCAGAGGATGAAAGGAAAAAATGTGCTATTTCCACAGGGTTTTCACATGACCGGCGGGCCTATGGCAGGTATGTCTCTGCGTTTGAAAAACGGAGATGAGAAGGCAATAAAAATTATGAAGGACCAGGGGGCAAGCGAAGAAGACATAAAGAGATTTGCAGGCAATCCTCTGGAGTTGGGTTTGTTCTTTGGAAAGACGTACAAAAGTGATTTTAATTTAGTAGGAACATCAATAGATTGGAGAAGAAACTTTATACTTTCATACACTGAGCAATACTCTAAATTCGTAGAATGGCAATTTCGTAAACTAAGAGAACTTGGGTATATAACTCAGGGCAGCCATCCCGTTGTATGGTGCCCCAGAGAAAACACGTCTTTGGGAGATCACGACAGGGCTGAAGGAGAAGGGGAAAGCCCACAGGAGTTTACCATAATCAAATTTAAGGCCGATAATTTGATATTACCTGCAGCTACATTAAGGCCTGAAACAATCTATGGAGTAAGCAATCTCTGGGTAAATGAAAACGGACAGTACAAGAAGGTAAGGTTTTCCAATGGTGAGGAATGGATAGTTTCAAAGGAATTTACCGAAAAATTGCCATTCCAAAAGAATGTGGCAGAAAAAATAGAGGATTTTAATATCGCAGACCTGGCAGGAAAAACAGCAGTAAATCCTGTAAACAATGAGGAAGTGCCAATAATAAACGCAGAATTTGTAAAGACTGACAGGAATACTGGAATTGTAATGAGCGTACCAATGCATGCTCCATTTGATTATAACTATTACAACAAGAAAAAAACGGAAATCAAGCTTAGAGAACCTCGCAAGATAATAGATGTGAAAACAAACCCTAATTTGATGGAAGAAGCTATTAAACGGTTTGGAACAGCGGACGAAAAAGAACTTGAAAACGCAACTAAATACGTGTATAAAACCGAATTCAACTACGGAATACTGAATGAGAGTAATGGCCCGCTGAGTGGAAAACCAGTAAAGGAGGCAAAGGAATACGCAATTGCCCTAATAAAAGAAAAGAATGCTTATGATAACTTCTACGAAACTTCTGGAGAAGTGATATGCAGATGCGGAGCCAAAGGACTCATAAAACTTGTAGAAAACCAGTGGTTCATAAGATATTCTGACAAGCAGCTTAAAGAAAAGACAATAGATTGGATACAGAAGATGGACGTAAGACCTGAAGAAGCGAAGGCACAGATAATAAATGCTGTGTATAACATGGAGGATAAAGCCGCAACTAGAAATGGGGGTTTAGGTACTCCGCTGCCATGGGATAATAACTGGCTCATAGAACCACTTAGTGACTCTACAATCTATATGGCTTATTACACGTTTGCGCACATAATAAAGGATATGAAACCGGAGGAAATAACAGATGAAATGTTCGATTACATTCTTTTAGACAAAAAATCTGACAAAAAATTCCCTGATAACATTGAAAAAATGAAAAAGGAGTTTGAGTATTGGTATCCATTGGATTTGAGGGTTACAGCAAAGGAGCTGATAACAAACCACATTGCTTTCTTTATAATGACTCATGTTGCAATCTTCAGCAAGGACAAATGGCCCAGAGGCCTAGGAATAAACGGGTGGCTTACTGTAAACGGAAAGAAGATGAGCAAGTCGAAGGGGAATACAATGACCATAGATTATGTGGTAAACAATTACGGAGCAGATTCTGCAAGATTAATAGCATCGGCATCAAACGGAATGGATGATGCCGCTTGGGATTTAAACAACATAAACGGCTTCAAACAGAAGATAGAGTTTATACTTGAACTTACTGAAATAATGGATAGCTTCTCCGGTGAAAGAAAACTTGCAGACGAGTTCTTGCTGTCAAAGACAAACTACCTTATAGAAAACAGCGAAAAAGAATACAATTCGATGAAATACAAAAACTCGTTGAATTATTCATTCTTTGAATTTATAGAAAACATTAAAAATTACATTGATTATGGCGGAAACAATAAGGATACCTTAAAGTATGTGATAACAGTTTTTTCAAAACTAAATCACCCTTTGTTTCCATTCGTAACGGAAGAGATAAACAATGCCTTAAATAAAGGAGAGCTTTTGGAAAGCTACCAGAGCTGGCCTGAAATAAAGGAAGAGTACAAAAATGAGATTGTTGAGAATGAATTTGAGGTGTTGAAACAGACAATAAGCGATATAAATAACCTTGTAAACCTGATAAACAAAGATCCGAAGGAGATAATAATAGGAATAGCTGGAAAAGAAAAATTTGAGATATACAACAAGGTAGAAGAAATAACGCATAGGAGCAGGGATTTAAAGGAGATAAGAAAGGAGGTTCCTTCAAACGAATTTGTTAACAAACTACTTAAAAATCCAAAGAGACTTCCAAACAAAAAACTAGACTATGAACTAGAAAAGAGGGTATTTATCGAGTCCAAAAGCAAATTAAAGGAAATGTACAATGCAGAAATAAAGATAGAAGAAAGCAATGAAGATAAGGCATTTCCAGGAAAACCGATGCTAATAATAAAATGAAATGGACTTATCTTACAACAATAAGCTTTTTGACCTTATTCATAAGCCTAATACTAATTTTTGTATTCCACGTATTCATATTCATACTGTTTTTATTCTTTCCATTCTTTAGTTTATTCAGGAGAAAAAATGGAAAAAGGAAGGTTAAACAAAGGTTTTGATATTATTGGTAATATAGCCATAGTCAAATTTGATGGCAGGCTTCCAAAAAAGGAAAAGCTTGCGGCAGTAAACGAAATTCTAAAAAGAAACAGGAATGTTAATACAGTATTTGAAAAAATTGGAATGACACAAGGTGAGGAAAGAATACCAAAATTAAGGAAGCTAATCGGAGAGAAAAGCATTTCCCTGCATAAGGAAAACGGATGTTCATTTTATGTGGACATAAAAAAGGTTTACTTCTCTCCCAGAATGGGAAGTGAAAGACTGAGAATCATAGAAAAGGTGAAAAAAGGTGAAAAGGTTCTGGATATGTTCTGTGGAGTAGGTCCGTTTGCTATCCCAATCGCAAAAAAAGCTAGCAAAGTTGTAGCAATAGACATAAACAAAAACGCTATAAATCTGTTAAAGAAAAACATCAAACTAAATAAGGTTTCAAACATAGAATATTACTGTGGAGATTCCAGTAAAATCGCCAAAAATTTAGAAGATAAATTTGACAGAGTAATAATGAATTTTCCGTTATCTGCTTATAAATTTCTTGGAGAAGCCGTAAAAAAATGCAATAATAATGCAGTTATACACCTCTACTCATTCATAAAAAATGGAGATGCCGATGTTATAAGAAAGGAAATAATAAAAACATGCAGCAAAAAATTCAAAAAAATAAAGATAGAAGAACATAAGGCAGGAGAAGTCGCTCCGTTCCTTGAAAGAATTTGTTTTGATATAACCCTAAGCTGATTAGATTATTTCGACTGTAAAAACAATTTTTCGTAGGATCAACACATCCCTTCCAGAGGACCATAATTAATTCCACATGGATTCGCGGGAGTACCTGTTATTGTAGTTATAACAGAGTCTGAAGAAGTAGATATTACTGAAATAGAGTTACTACCCTCATTTGTAACATATAAATATTTATTATTTGGTGTAATGGTAATGCCATTAGGAGAGGTTCCTACTGAGATCGTTGCTACAACTTTATTAGAGGCAGTAGAGATAACTGAAACAGAATTACTACCTGCGACATATACATATTCGCCATTTGGAGAGACGGTAACTCTACTAACAGAATAACCAATAGGGATAACAAGTATTACTGAATTGGATGAAGTTGATATTACGGAAACATTATCTGCACCGGAGTTAGCAACATATGCATATTCACCATTTGGAGTAATAGCTATACCCCTAGGACCAAAAAAACCTGGAATTGTTGCCACAACCTTATTAGAATCAGTAGAAATAACTGAAACGGAATTGCTACTAGAGCTATCATCTGTAACGTATGCATATTGACCGTTTGGAGTCATAGCAATTCCAAAAGGGCTTTTACCAACTGTAATTGTTGCTATTACTGAATTGGATGAAGTTGAGATTACAGAAACATTATCCCCATCGTTGTTATCAACATAAACATATTTACCGTTTGGAGTCATAGCAATTCCTTTTGGATATGACCCTACAGGAATCTTAGCTATTACTGAATTGGATGAAGTTGATATTACGGAAACATTATCTGGACCATTGTTATCCGTAATATAAAGATATTGGCCGTTTGGAGTCATAACAATACCAAATGGGTTTGGACCGACACTAATTAAACCATACTCTCCACTCGGATTTTTGGCTAAAGTATTGTTATTATAATATACCATTGAAACATTATTAGCACCCAAATTTGTAAAATAAAGATTTCTCATGGGAATGAAATCTACCTCTAGGTTATAGGATGTTGATATGTTATTTCCTCCTGCGTATATTGGATAGTAGGTTACTCCATTAGAATCAACTGGATAAATCTTCCATGTGCTGTTGTACCTTGAGTCCATTGTCATAGAAGCTGAGGTTGAAGTGTGGTTAACACCGCTGTATTCAACTGTCCATTGTGCATTTGCAGGAAGATTGTACTCTGTAAAGCTGTTTACTGATGCTGAGACTGTGCCTGCTATTGTGCCTGTAGTGTTTTCAACTACTTTCCCTGCCGTAGTTGAATAGCCGTACTGGAGATTGCCGGAGAAGGAGTACTTTATGCCTGCCGAATTGCATGCTATGTTTGGCATGAAAATCACTGCCGTCTGTCCTGATTTTAAAGTTACTGGATTTGTCAATGCGTAACTGGCTGTAGTTGTGTTTGCACCTGTTGCCGATGATATGTATACCTTGCTTACTGTTATTGAATTCGCTCCTGCGGGTATGGGTCCTGCCACTATCCCCAACTTAAGGCCTATTGAATTGCATATTGTTGAAGAGATGGTAAAGGGCGTAAAGCCGGTACTTGTGAAGGTTACACTTGAACTTGGATTGAAAATGCCCATGCTGTATAATATTACAGCTACTATTACTATTATTAAGATGGCCCAGCCGTAGGTCATCATGTACTCTAAAGCAGATTGTGATCTTTTTGATTTTATTGAGAACAAATTATTATCTAAAGCCCTGGAAACCGGTTTAAATGGCATATTATTTATATAAAAACGAGGGATATAAATATTTCTTATTTCTTTATTTTAAATGAATCACTTTCTTCATTAGTAGTAAGATTGAAAAAGGATACTAATTCTAATAAAGAAAAGGTACAAAAAAATAAAGATTTAATTTAAATTTAGCAGCCATTTCCACAATGGGATAAACTTAATCTTTTTTCCTTTTATCTTTTCTTCAGCTTCATAGTCCCATGTTATAATTAAAAGATCGCTGCATTTTAACTCAGTAGCTGCAACTAAAAGATTTTTGATCTCCCTCTCCTTTATAGTTTCTTTGGATGAAGCGTAAGTAACCTGTATTAACTGTCTTATCCTAATTCCATCTTTAATTACAAAATCAACTTCTTTTTTTTGCGTGTTTCTCCAATAATTCACTGTAAATCTTTTAAAAAATTCTGATCTTCGCATTAATTCTATTGCAACAAGATTCTCCATAAGTTTACCGGTATCTTCAGAAAGCTTGAAAGAGTATGCGTTTACTATACCATTGTCTATTACGTAAATTTTAGATCCAAAATCAGCTCTCTCTTTTGATTTTACTGAAAATTTATTTATTCTAAATATAAGAAAAGCCTCGCTGATATACCTAACGTAATTATCCACCGTATGAACACTATTTAGATGAAGAGTGTTCTTTATTGAATTTAAAGACATTTCATGAGAAAAGTTCTCTATTAAGTATTTAACTAAATTATAAATCAAAGAGGAGAATCTTATGTTATACCTGTTAACTATATCCTTGAGGACTACGCTATCCACCAAAGTATTCAAATAATCCTTTTGGTTTAAATTTTTAGTTATAAGCTCCGGGAAACCACCAACATTCAGATATTCTCTCAAAAATTTTATAATTTCACCTATCTCTTCTGCACTATTGTCTTTTATTTTTACTTCTACTTTTTTAGCGCTAAGGAACTCCCTAAATGAAAAAGGCAGCACAACCGTATCCAGGTGTCTCCCTGTAAGATGTGTGGATAGCTCTTTGCTAAGCAGCATAGAATTTGATCCAGTAATTATTAGATTATACCCGCTACGTTGCAGTCTATTAAGAAATAATTCCCATTTTGGAACATTCTGTATCTCATCTAAAACAAGGAATTTAAATTCTCCAAATATCTCTTTTAGGTATTTTAATAAATTGTCATAGTTTTCAATTTGCATAAGCCGTTCATCGTCAAAATTTATATACGCAAATTTGGCTTTGTCTATAGATCTAATTACAAAAGTTGATTTTCCTGCTCTCCTGGGGCCAATAACCACTTTTATTATATTGCTTTCTAGAGTCTTATCAGCTATGGTAATATTTCTTTTAATGAAAGGGTTAGACAATTCGATATCTAAATCGTGTTTCTGACGTAATAGAATGTCTCTTATTTCCATACAATAATTAAGTTTTATGAGTATATAAATTTATGCATTAAAATGCACAATAAATTAAATATTTATGCACTATAATTAGATATTCGCATATTTTAAAAAACATTTTGTGTTTGAGCAAACCTTAAAACTTGATTAAGAAAAGCCAATAAATCTTTTGTGGATATGTGCACTTATATGCCTAGAAGATTAAAAATATCCATATCTACAATTATAAAATATTAGCACTCAAAAATTTTTAGATGTTTTCTCATTTAAGATACCTCTCCAAAATATACATTAGGCATAACACCATTAGGAGGATAGGCACGCATATAAAACCACATAACGTTAATAGGATTTGCTTCTGTACATGCACTACCACAATATGCCGCCGAGATACCTACATATCCACTCGTGCTTCCTTCTTTATTAGCGTTTGTGTATATAGTTGGTGACAATGTTGTTAAAGGAGTAGAACCTTCATTTCCAAATCCACTATACAATGCACCGCTCCAGGTTCCAGCAGCATCCGTTACGACCAAGGTATAATCTGTTGAAACAGCACCTTGATATGTGTTGTCTACTATCCAAGCTATTTGATCATTGAGAAAAGAGATAAATCCTGCTCCACCACTACCTTGCTGTCCAATAAATCTATAACCCAGTGCATCTGGAGCAGATGTGGGAGTAGCAACTGCTATGATTCCAACTCTCGCATCAGCTTCCGTAGTATAGTTAAAAGCTGCTCCTAAAACATATTGACCATTTGCAGGATAAGCCGTACTTTCAATTAAAGCTGCTGGACCACCACCGTAACTACCATTTGTCCATGTTTGTTGAAGGTATCCATTAGACGTCGTCCAATGCCCACCTATAAAAGTAAATGAAGACCAAGAAGCACCCCCATATTGGATGAATACATTAGCTCCGTCATCATACTCTCCATAAGTTGCTGACAATTGAGGAGCTTCACCGTCATTAAAATTGTTGAATAGATTTGTTGTTGATGGAGCAAAGCCGACATATACCGTTTCTGATGAGCCTGCGGGTATTGCTGCTATCTTCAGCCACCAGATTGCATTCGTAGAAGAGTAGCTTTCCAGCCATGAAGGTATAACTGTTCCATTGTAGTAGAAGAACTCCACGTTTTGACCGAAATTGC
>JAKACB010000008.1 GCA_021796445.1 Nanobdellota archaeon | reverse complement strand
AAATACATAAAATATATAAAAGAGGCATATTAATAAATGGTATCAAGCATCGGTAGTCCAGTGGTAAGACACTACCCTGCCACGGTGGAGACCCGGGTTCGAATCCCGGCCGATGCATTACTTCTTCTGTTTTTTTAACATGAATTTTATATATAACCAACTTTCCAGGTTTTTTATCGGCCTTGTTATCGACCCTCCCCCAAACAGCGAGAGCACAAGAAGCGCTGCACAGACTGCAGTTATTACATATATAAATGGATAAAGTATGTCCATATAACCAAGTATAATCGAAATTATTATAGTTATTATGAATCCTACTTCTTTTCTGTAAAAGTAGGTTATCCCTACGCCGGCTATTATCATTGCAAAGAATAAGTATGCTATGTAAGGGTCTGTCTGCATCATCGAATTTATCATTACATATAATATATTTGTCATAAAAGTTTTAGCTTTGCAGTTATCTTATTTATGTCATCTGCATAGTAAGGCCCTACACCTATTGCAGTTTCAGTTCCAGGAGGAACCTGCGTCTGGCCTGCGTCTTTTACGACTTGGAAGGGTATGCCGCTCGTTTTAAGCCTATTTTTCAGTTCCTCAAATTCAACCTGTTTGTTTACCTTTAGCACTATTTTTGTTTCCCCTTCCGCAAGCCATTTTCTGGCAATCTCAGGGTGGCTTTTTTCGGTATGAAGAAAACTCATAAGGCTTGCATGAGAGCCCTGCGCTACCATCTTTCCAGTTCCCATGTCTATATCCTTCCTAAGTATTATCACTTGTTTAATCTCTTTTTGTTTACTGTCATTTCTTGTTTTTACGCCCCTCATAATCATGTTATCACCTGTTTTATCTCTTTTTCCATATATTATTTATAACAGAAACATATAAATATGAATCTGATAATAAACTAACAAATGGCAGAAGAGTTGGTTGAAACAGAAAAGAATTTCTGTATATCATGTGAAAGGGACATATCCATAATAGGTGATTCGGTGGTATTCAACTGCCCAAACTGCGGTACTAAAATTTCAAGATGCGGAAAATGTAGGGGGAGAGGAGTCAATTACACCTGCAAAGTGTGCGGTTTTGTGGGGCCTTGATATGGGAAAAGTAGTGATAAAAATAAAGGCGCTTCCGAAGGACACTTCATCTGATTTAAATGATACATCGGAAAAAATAAAGTCATTTCTTTCAAAATACGGTTCAATATACAAAATGGAAGTTCAGCCTCTTGCATTCGGCTTAACAGTCATAATGGTAACGCTTGTAGCAGACGAAGAGCAAGGAACTTCAAAGATTGAAGAGGCATTTTCTTCATTTACAGATGCAAGCCTTAGCATATCAGAGGTAAGCAGAGCACCTGATTTCTAGTTATTTAAGATTACTGGCTTCTTCCAAAAACAGCTTCTTGAATTTTTCCCTGTCTTTGTAATCTATTGAGCCACCGGATGCTTTATCATGCCCCCCGCCTTCTCCCTTCATGTTTTTGAATATATTGTTAAGCATTATTGGCAGTTTTATCTCTACCCCATTTGCTCTTAAATTAAGTCTCATAGTCCTTGCATTTATCTTTGTCATGAACACAAGGACATTGCCGTAGTATTCCTTGTCAAAGCTGAGCTCTGTAACCAGCGTAGAGGAATACCTTTTCTTTTTCTGGTCCAATTCATAAAAGTATATCCTCCCGTATTTCTGCGCGTTTTCCTTGAAATCCTTCTTGAGTTTTTCAAGTTCTTCCCTTACCTTCTTATCAGCAAAAACAAGTTTTTGGTTGTTGATAATGTCAGAAATGGAATTGCTGTTAATTAATATCCCTAAGGCTTCATCCGCGCCTTCTCTATTATACAAGGTAGTCATTGAACCTATCATTCCGGCAGCCTTCCCAAAGTCATTATCATACATGAATTCATCTTTTCCTATCTTTATTCCATATTTCTCCGCAGTTTTTTTCACAAAATCGGAATTTTCCTTTCCGCCGGAATCTCCAACAAGGCCTATTGCAGAAGCCCAGTCAAGTTCCTTTATTTCCTGCTCAAATATCCTGTAAACTACTAATGAACAAGGGGTGTACGTGTTATCCCCCCATATTTTAGGATTTGCGTAAGCCAGTAGATCCGCGTTTATTACCTGGTGGTGGTCTATTATACAGAGGTTCTTGTCCTTGAACAATGGCAGCTGGTCTTCTCTTATTTGCATGTCACATACTATTATGTTCTTACTGTATTCCTGCAGGTCCATATCCTTGTAATCTTCATAGTTCGTAGGCCTGTAGTAGTAAATGCCTTTGTTGATCTTTTTAAGTGCGGAGGTAAGAAGTGCTGCGCTTACTATACCGTCGGTGTCAAGGTGATAAAAAATGGTAAAATCATTGTTTTTCGACACAAAATCCCTTACACTCTTTATGCTTTCCTCTTTCTTAGCTTCATCCATAAGAATATCTGTAGGTTATACTACTAATATTATTGCATTCAGTTCCCAAACTTTTTAAGAAGGTTGTCAAGCAAACGATTGTATCTGGACCCGCCCTCCGCCTGCATAGCGGTTCTTATGCCCTGCAATGGTATTAACTTATATTTTAAGTATGAAGTTCCTACCGTTGTATCAGTCGGTATGTAAAGTTCGCTTATCCCCTTCGTGTAGTTAGGTTTGTGTATTATGTAACTCTCAAAGAATGTTTCATTCTCCAAAGCAGGCACCGTGATTGCTGCCATAGTTTTCCAGTCTTCATCCTTCTTTTTCAGTGCAAATTTTATGCCCGGTTCATGGCAGTCACCTGCCATTGCTATGTCAACTAGGTCTTTTCCAGTGTTCTTTACCGTGTTCATAAGAGAGGTTCTTGCGTCTACTCCACCCCTATAACCTGCGCTGTGCACCTGCAACAGCCCATAACTGTCAAGATAAGGCGTTTCTCCCCTCAAAAGATAATCATCTACGTAAACTACTTCTTTAGTCCCATTGTTTTCAAGTTTTGGCCCTATCATTCTGCCTTCACTCCCATTTCCAGTGGCTCTCTCAAAGTGGTTTCCTCCAACTACATAGGCCTTTTCAAATAATGGTCCCAATGGTCTAAGGTACTTATCAAGTCTTTTTTCCTGCTGGCCAAGGTCAATGTCTGAGTTGCCGTAAACAACCTTGTGTAATTCCGACATGAAATTCTCTTTTGCTCTGTCCTTGTCAGTGTCATTTAGTATATCTTCAAGCTTTCCTAAGAATTCCTCCGGGCTAGGAGCTCTTGGCAAAGACATTTTTGTCCTCTGTGCCTTGTCGTTTCCGCCGTCTACCATATCTCCCCCTATAAATAAAATTCTTTTGTCTTTAGGCACTTGGCTTCTATTTATTATTTCCGGGACCTTCTCCATTGCTTCATAATCCGATGCAGCATTTCCAACGTGCCAATCCGATATCTGCACCATTTCATAAAGTGATCCTTTTGTCTTATCTTTGTTTATTTTGTATGGGTTTATGCCCTTTTTGATTCCCCCTAAATCAACATGCTCTATTTCAACGCTTTTGTCATTGTAAACCGATAATAAAGATATCCCACTGTCTTCAAACTGCGATAGTCTTTTTGCCACATCGGTCTTGTTAAGACTGGCTCTCAGTTTGAACTGTCGGTCTATGTCCATTAACGGTCCTTGGTTTAATATCAATACTGGGTCTTTTCTGCTTTGGTAATCCAAAGCTGTGAATTCAGTAGCGGATCCTCTACCGGTTATGTAAATATCTGCAAGTCTTCCATACTGCGCATCAAGGTTGGCGTAGTCTACTATCATGTTTATATTCCTATCGCTTGGTTTCCCTTCGTTTAATCCCGCAGTAAGCGCATTTATTGCGTGGAAAACCTTTACCTTGAAGCCGTTTATCAATATCTCTGCATCAGGATTGTTATCTTCCTTTTCTCCCAAGAAGTTTTCAAATCTTTTGTAAACCTTTATGTTGTCTTCGTTTTTACCATCATTGAGCACCATATTAATTAAGTGCAAGTAAATATCATTTGCCTTGTCTTTTATTCCCTTTTTGTCAGAGGTCTTCCACTGCGAAGCCTTGAATTTGTAGCTTTCTGGTATTATTGACATTATCCTTTCTATTTCATCAGGCATTTTGTTCTCAAGTTTATTCTGCTTTTTGTTTTTCTTGTTTACCTTTAGTTTCTCTTCTTCTTTGTTGTTTCTTCTGCTCAGTCTTTCAAGCGCTTCTATTATCATCTTTACATTCTTGTAATCGGTAACGCCATAGATGTAGTATATAGGTATCTCCTTTTTCCTTGCCTCGTAGGCTATGCTTTTCATTTGTATCTTTGCAAGCCTTGCAGCCTCTGTCAAGTCGTCAACTGAATCAGAGTCATTTTTACCACGCTTAACTTCGTTGTATGCCTCTTCTCCATACTTTTCCTTTAGTCTGTCCTCTACTAAGTCCAGCCTTTCCCCCCTTAATCTACTGTATTTATCAGGAATGTATGCCAGCCCTCCGTTTATCACTATTCCGTCGATTTTTCCCTCATAGTTCTTTATCATCTGGCCAAGATTGTTTAATATCTCTCTGCTGCTTAATTTAGTTGCAAGCTCTAATTCGGACATGACAAGAAGCCTTAATTTCGAATCAGAAGCATCATTTGGTTTTATTATTTCCTCAAGCGTTTTATTCTCCATAATATTACCCCCCTTGATAATAAATGGATTTTTCCTTTTATAAATTAAAGGTGAGTATTACTATGGTATTACTAAATTTCGCTGAAACCTGTGTATTTTCTAAGCACTTCTGGAATAATTATGGTTCCGTCTTTCTGCTGGTAAGTGTCGATTATCGCTATCATTGCTCTCTGCATCGGTAGTCCTGTCCCATCTAAAGTGTAAACATAATCCTTGTTTCCCCGTTTATCCACATATTTTATGTTTAATCTTCTAGATATCCAGTCTGTGGTATTATCAAATGAGCCTACCTCTCTATATTTTCCTTGCGAATAAAGGTAAGCCTCTATGTCATATTGCTTTACGTCTCTAACGCCCATATCCCCAGTAGAGCAGCTTACAACCCTGTAAGGTATATTTAGCTCTTTCCATATCTCTTCAATATTGCCCAGCATTTCTTCGTGAAAGCGTTTTGAGTCTTCAGGTTTGCACAGCACTATCTGTTCAGTCTGATCAAATTGGTGTAGCCTGAATATCCCTTTCGTGTCTTTTCCATGTGCTCCAGCTTCTTTTCTGAAAGCAGGACTTACCCCAACCATTTTTATAGGGAGTTCTTCTTCAGGTATTACTTCATTTGAATACTGCGCTATCATTGGATGTTCTGTTGTAGAAATAAGAAAACGCTCCTCTTCACCTTCTTCTTCCACACCGGTAACTTTGTAAAGAGCATCTTCAAATGTTGCCATGTGCGCTATTCCGCTGTAGATGTCTCTTCTTATCATAAAAGGTGGGATGATGGGCGTATAACCCTTCGAGGCTATTTTTTGAATGGAGTACATCTCTAGTGCAAGTTCCAATTGTACTAGCTTGCCCCTTATGAATACAAACCTGCTTCCTGCGATCTTTGCCGCCTTTTCAACGTCTAAGAGCCTTCTTTCCTGCCCTAAATCAATGTGGCTTTTAGTTGCAAAGTCCCTTTTTTTGATTTCTCCGAATTTCCTTATTTCAACGTTGTCATTGTCATCCTTTCCTTCAGGAGCGTCAGAGCTCACTACATTAGGCAGCCATAAAAACAGGTTTTTCGCTTCTTCTTCGTATTTTGCTATATCATCCTCCATGGCCTTTATCTGCTGCATTATCTCTCTTACATTTTTTCTTTCATTTTCCTTTTCCTCTGCATTTCCCTTGTTTTCAGCGAATTCTCTGCTTATCGTATTTCTTTTGTGCCTTAATTCATCTACATTGCTTCTTGTCTTTTTTATGAGCTCGTTCAATTCAATCAACCTATCAACAGGATTTTCTATTGGGGGCGTTAAAAATCTCTTCTTTATAGACGACACAAGTTCATCCCTATGGTCTTTTACATAATTCAAGTCGTAATTCATATGGAAATATTATAATTTATCAATAAAAGCTTTTTTATTTCATTTTAAATAAGTTTTTATATTTTACCTGCAGTTGTTAGTAATTATGGGCCCGTGGTCCAGCGGTTATGACGTCTGCTTGACGTGCAGAAGACCAAGGGTTCGAATCCCTTCGGGCCCATCTATTTTTAATGTTCTATTTAAGCAAAATAAATCACAAAGACATGATAATTGCAGCTAGAGTAGCATTAATGACCAGGAAAAGAAAGGAAGTTTTTAGGAATAAAGTATATTTTCCCTTGTCTTTTGTCTGTCTGAGCCCTATAACATTTGCAAGCGAAGCAATAACACTGCCGTTTCCGCCTATGTTGACTCCCCATAACAATGGTATGAAATTAAATGTTTTCAGCAAAACAGAAGCCGGCACATTGCTTATGACTTGTGAGATCAAAACTGCATATATAAATTGGTACAAAAGTGAGTTGCTTTTGGGCAGTGGAATTATGGAGCTAAGAGAGCCGAATATCATGAAGACTATGAAAAAAATTAGTATAAGCAGCAGGTCTATCTTGCTGAGAGTCCCAATCCTTTTTGAACCAGGGATTCTTACAAATGCAAGTATAATTATTGAAAAGGCAATCATAGCTACAAAAAAATACTCACTATAACCTAAAAGCATGCCGATAACTTCTATTACAAAGATAAAAAGAGAGGAGTAAAAAAGTGGCATATGCGGTTTCTTTGCCTTGTAATTTGTTTTTAATTTGCCGTCCTTTACTAGGAAGAAAGTGAATGCAAAAAGAAGGATGGTTGATATTGCAAATGCTGGAAATGCCCCCGCAATAAAATTGATAGCAGTTAAGTGGTAGCGTAAGAATATTATTATGTTTTGTGGGTTGCCGAAAGGGGTAAGCATTGAACCCACATTCGCAGCGATGATCTGCATTATTATGGTGTTTAATAGGCTCTTTCTGGATATTATTCCTATCTCTACAGTTATGGGTATAAGTATCAAGAGGGAAGCATCGTTTGTCATTGCAATGGACACCAGAAAAGTTATTGCAACTAGTAACAGAGATATCTTTTTAATGCTTTTGAATTTTTTTGTCATTTTCGCAGCAATGACATCTATCTCCCTAGATGCAAGTATTCCGGTGTTTGCTATTATAAGAGAGGTTATTATTACGAAGGCTCTTGTATAGACTGGATATAATTCAACTTTTCCAGAAAATATAATGTATGCAGACAAAAGTATAACTGCAGCGTAAATTGATATTCTGAAAGCATTTCCTCGGTTTTTCAGCATATTTGATTAAGTTAATTCCGCTACGGCTTTCATGCTTTTAATCAGGTTCTTGTAGTTGTAACCGAATTCTTCCGCAAATGAGCAAAGCTGGAAAAATGACTTTACATCGTTTCTATTTTCTGAGCCTGAGGAGTATAAACAGTTTATCCCATAGTCATTGCAAAGCTTTCCGTTTATCAACAAGTTCTTGTAGACTTTAAACATGTTTTCGCTTTTTTCAAGCGCTGAAAAGCTGAATACCACTATCATATTGTTTTCCTTCAACTTGCTGCACAATCCCTTGTTCAGAAGAAAGCCGTTCACCTCTAAATCATATATGAACTTTGCCTTCCCCTTTCTGATGACAAAATCATAGTCCTTTCCAGAATAAGCTTTGAATTCAACGTTTTCATCATTTGTGATGTCCTTTATGCTCTGGTCTTTTAGAAGTAATACCCTTTCAAAGCCAAGGCCCTTTAGCTTTTCTGCAATCTCTTTTGAGTCCTTCCTTATAACGTCAATTTTCATTAACTATACTAATTATGCACTAAATAAAACTTTATATATAAGTAAATAGAAACCTATAAGATTATGGCAGAGAGATCCAATCCGGTTGCTGATAGCAGGCTGTTCTATAACGTATACGTATGCAGAAACTGCAATGCAAAGATACGCGTTTCCAGCCAGAAAGTTCTTAGAAGGAATGAAGTAAGGTGCAGGAACTGCGGTTCTTCAGCATTGAGGCCTAAACACAAAGAGTTAAGAAAGTTAAAGGTGTAAGTATATAATGTCAGTTTTAAGTGTGCTCTTAGCAAATGGAGATAATTTACTTTTAACAATCATAATACTCTTAATATTCGGCCTATTCGTAATTATAGAGAGAAAAAAGTTTGATGTAGAAGGAAAGGTAGTTTTTCTTTACAAAACAAAGATAGGATTGAAAGTGATGAAGAAGCTGGCAAGGTTTAAACGGCTAATAAACATCTATTCAACAATAGGGGTGTTTGTTGCACTTGCAGGCATAGGCTTTGTCCTATACCTTTTCCTGCCTTATCTTTATCTTATGATAACGAGTCCAAAAACTACTTTTCCGGCCGTAGCACCCTTGTTTCCAGTTTCAATATCAGTAGGGGGGATACCTGTTTTAATAGGTGTTCCCATACTTTACATACTTATAGCTGTAATTGTATTGGCAGCTTTGCATGAAGCTTCTCACGGCGTAGTTGCACTTTCAAAAAACATAAAAATAAAATCTACTGGGTTCGGCTTTCTATTTGGAGTTCTTCCTCTGGCTTTTGTAGAACCGGATGAAAAGAAAGTGATAAAAGCGAAGAGAATGGATCGTTTGAGGATATTTGCCGCAGGTGCTTTTACAAATGTTGTTTTAGGCTTCATATTTTTGGGAGCATATCTTTTGCTTTCCCATTTTATGGTTTCGGCTAATTTAGTTTCATATTCTCCATATTACCTCGATGTTTCAACGGTTGTAAATAACAGTCCGGCAAGCTTGGTTTCTTTACCGGTAAATTCCACGGTTTCAGAAATAAACGGTCACAAGTTTTATTCGGAGCAGCAGGCCTTGTCTGATCTCAATGTCAAGCCCGGGCAGTATGTTAATTTTACCTTAACTAGTGGAAAAGTTTATTCCATGAAAACTACCTATAATTCATCAATAAACAATACATATCACAGTTACATCGGAGTTGGCGGGTTTTTCTCGCTTGCAAAGCCACCCGCATTTATAATAGAACCAATCTCCGTCACGGCATTTCCAAATAATTCTTTTCCTTCTCAATCTCTTTACTGGATAGATGGACTTTTCTTGTGGTTATGGGTTATATCCTTCAGCCTTGCGATAGTAAACATACTCCCATTGTCTTATCTTGTAGATGGGGGTAAGATATTTTTCGATGCTTTGGGTTACGTTGTTAAAAATGAGAAGAAAGCACTTGCAATCCTGAATACCGTTGCATTTCTTTTTATCCTGCTTTTAGTTCTTTTAAGTCCAATAGGCTCAATAATATTTGCGTCCTTAAAGTAGAATTTTATCCTTAATGGAAAAGGTTAAATCTCTAATTTACTATATATAAAAATGGCTACGAAAAAAGCGAAGAATAAAGTGAAAAAAGTTAAGGCCAAGGCCAAGATAAAAAAGACAAAAAAGGCGGTTGTAAAACGAGAAAAAAAGATAGTAATCGACACCAATAAGCTTTTGAAATTAGAGGAAGCAAGAAAATACGTTATTGACGTTGCTGGAGAAAAAGGCCTGGAAGTTTTTGAGTTTCTTATTTCCAAGGGAGAAATGGAGGAGAACCTGCTTGCAAAAAAACTTAAGTTTGAAAAGGCAAATGCAATAAGAAAATTCCTGTATAGGCTTTACAATAAAAATCTTGTTTCCTACAGAAAGGTAAGAAAGAACAACAAAGCATGGTATACCTATTTTTGGAGCGCAAATCCGGGAAAGCTGGTATTCATAATAAGAGAGATGTATGAAGAAGAGATAAAACAAACCAAAAAATCAATGGAGTTAAACAAGGCGGAAGACTTTTACGTCTGTGATATCTGCAACAGAAGATACGATGTAAATGAGGCCCTTCAAAATGACTTTAGGTGCAAGAATGATGGTGGAGTACTTACACACATCGAATCTGGTAAGATACTGGAAGACAAGCAGAGCAGGATAGACTTTCTTAACAAGAAATTGCATGCATTGGATCAGCTTGTTAAGTAATTATTTTACGCTTTCCAAAACGCAGTTATAATTTAAATTTATCTCATTTGTATTTGAGCAGACTGTAGAAGCAGTGGAATTTACCGCTGCACATGAATAGCCGAAACTCGCATTCTCTTTTATGCAGGTATTGCTTGTCAACGTAGAGTTGGTTATTATGTTGTGGCATTCCAATTCGCATATTCCTATGGCTATCTGTCTGTGGTTCTCATAAGGGTTTGTGTAGAATATTGCTGCCACTATCACTAATGCAACAATGATTATCAACACAGCATAATATCCTTTATCCATATCTTTTTAATAATATTATATCTAACCTCATATAAAAAAGCGTTTAAAATGTAAAAAATGTTAATAATCATATGGCAAAAAGAGTATCCGCATTGGTTATAAGGGGAAACAAAGTATTGATGGTAAAGCTCAAGGAACAAGATAAATACATGCCAAGGGCGACATGGGTCTTTCCATTTCTTGATTTGGATGAAGAAAAAAGCCCCAGAAGAGAGATTATTTCACTGATGGAAAAATTCAATATAAAAGTTAATCTTACAGGGAAAGTATTCAAGTATTACCCAAGTGAAAATCCAAAGTTGCTGTATTTTCTTTATGTAATGGAGCATGTAAACGGAGAACCGGAAGTTCTGTCCTTTTTCCAAAGCTACAAATGGGTACCTATGACCGATATAACTGCTTATTCAACCTCTTTTATGGACAACAACGTTTCAAGGTTTTTGGAAGAAAAAGCAAAAGAATACAACCAGAATTAAACGTACATATTCTGTTCTTCCTGACTTTTTGGCGCTTGACTTACTCTTTTCAATAGGTTGTTTATCTGTCCAAGCGTTTTCTTGTATTCTGATATAAGTTCAGAAGTGTCTACCTGTATGCCAAGAACACCTTCCAATACGGAAATGAGAGCTGCGGCTGCTATGCCATCGGGTATCTCTGCATGTGTTTCCGCCATTAAAACTATAAAGGGTATCTTACTCTTTCTTGCCTTGTGGGCGAAGTAGGAATTAAAGCCCATCATTGCTCCTTCAGGTAATCTTTTGCAATTTTTTATCTCTTTTTCATTGTAAGTGCTTGCAAAATAAACATCGCTCTTGTCTTTTGCTTCATCAATCGCAAGTCCGTCCAATGCTATTATCTGGTCAGCTTTTCTTTCTTTGTAAATCTGCATTATTTTGTCTGCTAGCTCGTTTATTGCTTTTAGTGGTAGAGGTATTTGTGATGTTATCATTGTAAAGTCTTTTCCTTCCAGTATCCTTATTGGGGAGAGAAGGTTTCCGTCTTTGACTACAGCAAATTGCGCAAGTTCATCAATATCTATTCCACTAACATCTTTCACAATCCCCTTTTCTTCAAGGAACCTCGCTGCTAATATTGATATGTAACCTGCGGTTTGAAAAGCGGTTATTATTTTGTTTTTTTCAGCCATATTTATTATTAAACCTGCTTATTTAAATAACTGCCATAGTGGTTACAGGCCGATTACTCCAAGAACAGGTATGTAACCGATGTAGATTAAAGCAGTCATTGCAACTGGTATTACGAAGAAAATGGCCCAGTAAACCTTGTTCCACCTCCACACCTTATATCCATCCAATCCTATAAATGATGCGGATCCCAAGGGTAGCATGTTAAATGCACCAAGGTAAAAGCTTATGAACGTTCCTAATCCCGTTACTATGTAGCCGAAGGCTGTCAATAAGTTGGTAACATTGGATCCTACAAATACGTAGATAAGCAAAAACAAGGCTAGGAATATAAATCCAAATGCTATGTCAATCAATGGCCCGGCAAGCGATATCTTTCCATATCTTTCAGTAAATCCCTTTGGGTCTGTGTATGGCTCTCTCGGATCAGGTTCAAATATTGTTGCACCAGGCAATGCAAATACAAATCCGATAAGCAGGGCCATAACTACAGCAAGTATCAAAAAGAATGGGAACATCCTGAACTGTGCTTCATAGCCGTAGCTTTGAGCGACAAACTTATGCATTAGTTCATGCATTATAAATGCGGCTCCCAGAACTATAAAGGAAGCCAAAAAGTATAGCAAAAAGCCGCTATTCTCCAGTGGATAGAGAACAACTGCAAATGCAAAGCTCAATGCCAACCAGGCTATGAGTATGTCCTCTATTTCTCTCAAGGAAAACCTTGACGCAAAATTTTTGAATCTTTTTTGTTTGTTTTGATTATAACCTAAGTTTGATTTAAATGGTATGAACTCCCAGGCCTTTTTCTTCCGGTATATCCTGACCGAGGGATTCCCCCTTTTGATAACCTTTACTTCTTTTTGCATATCCCTATCCTTAGCATTTCATCATATATATCTTCTAATTCTTTTATCTCAAGATAGAATACTTTCTGCTTTAGCTTATCCTTTTCTTTGAATCCCTGAAGTTTGTTTCTTAATTCTTCTTTTGATTTTGCATTTAGTTTTCCTCTGCTGTCCATTATAGCGGAATACAGGTTTTTCTTCTTGTGCTGGAAAAGAAGCCTTGCAAAAGCAAGGAAATCTTCATCTATTTTGATATTTTTCGGTTTTATCCTCAGGATTATGGATTCAACAGCAGGCCTTGGCCTGAATGCATTCTTGCTGACCCTAGAAACAAGCTCTATGTTGCACGCGTACTGTGTGAAAACAGATATCATTGAATAGTCCCTTATCCCAGGAAATGCAAGCATCCTTTCGCCGAATTCCAATTGATACATCAATACAGCCAGAGAATCTTTTCTGCCATTCATAAAATATATAATCTTTTCCGTTATTGGAGAAGAAATAGCATACGGTAAATTTGATATTATCTTATTTGCATCACTTGGAAATTCCACTTTCAATGCATCTCCGTTTATGAATTCTATGTTTTTTATTTCTTCGAGCATTGTTCTTGCAGAATCAAAAAGATTCGTGTCTATTTCTATAGCATAAACTTTTTTTACGTAAGGGGCAATGCGTTTTGTCAGCCTTCCATCGCCGCTTCCTATCTCTATTACTATATCGTCTTTTTTAAGTTCTGAAGCTTCTATTATCTTCTCAAACGTTTTTTCGTCTTTGAGGAATACCTTTGTATTGTTCATACCAGTATCTTTAGGACCTGCCCGTTTTTGACAGGAGAGTCGTTCTTTACCTTTAACCCTGTTTTGCAGTCGATAGCGCCCTTGTAGTTTTTAGCTATGTCACTGTGTATCATTGCTGCTACATCCTTAGGAGTTGCGTTTTTCTCCACAAGATATGCATCCGGTAGGATTCTTCCGAACCCATCGGTAAGCTTCTTTTCATCCTCTACAGGGAAGACTACCTTATAACCCTTTAATTCGAATACAAGGTGGTTTAAAGCTTCTCTTACCCCCGTTCCGCCGTATTTTTTTATTATTTTCTCTATTATGTTTATGGCTTTTTCCTGGTCGTTGCTCAATTCCTTTAATCTTTCAAGCCTGCCGTCTTTAAAGCGTATGAATCCGTTTTTCTCTGCCTCTCTTATTGTAAGCTCGGCAGCTGCGGAACAGGCCATAAAATCATAGTCAAATCTTTCCTTCAGTTTTTTGATTCGTTCATCCAAGTCTTCAACAGAATCCATCTTGTTGCATAAAATAAGCATTGGTTTGTCCTTCTTCATCAGTAAAGAAGCCATCTTTAATGCGGTATCCTCGTTTATTTCTTTTATGTTAAGCTCCTTTACTACTTCTTTTACAGTTGAGTACTTTATGTTTATTCCAGATACATTTTTGAATATTATATCTGCAATATCCTCCTTTCCTATGTACCGGGATCTAGAGATTATTGAAGCTATCCATTTCCTTATTTCATTATCAACCATCTCTATGTCTATAGCAGGGTCAAAATCCTTCGCTTTATTGCCGCTACTGTCAGTGTTACCAGATATGTCTATTACTTCTATTATTGCATCGGCTTCCATTATGTCGCTTAGGAATTTATTGCCAAGGCCTTTTCCCTCGCTTGCGCCTTCTACTAATCCGGCAACGTCTATTATATTAATCGGTACAAATCTTATGCCATCAACACATGGGGCATTGTGTGGATTGCATTTTACATTGAAGTATTTTTCAGGGCATTCAACAGTAACATATCCAACCCCTTTGTTAGGTTCTATAGTTGTAAACGGCCGATCTTCTATCTCCACTTCTTCAAGTGTAAGCGCCTTGAAAAGTGTGCTTTTTCCTACATTAGTTCTTCCTATTATCCCTATTTTCATAATATAATTATTATAGTTCCAATTATTAAAGAGGGAACTAAAAATGTAATTACATAACTTATCGTTCTTTGTAAATCGGATTTCTCTGCGTTGTAAAGCGCTGAAAAGCAAAGGTTAAAAAGCATTATTATCGCAGAAACTGCGAAATAGTAACCACTGTATAAGTATAATACCAAAGAGATCGCCGCAATTTCTATAATTATTGAAGGATAAGAAAAGATTTTTTCTGCCACAAGTTTTTTTGCTAGGTTTTCTATTTCTTCCTGCGTTGATACCCCTATAAAATATCCTATAACCATGGCTAAGGCTATTATTACATATAATCCAGTTTCTTGTGTGAGCAAAACCATATTTAATTACTATTGCTTAATTATTATTTATTTAAATACATAAATTGAGTGCATTATAATACAAGCTAGTAAACCTTAGTATATCAATGGAACAACCTGTCAACAGTGATGAAATAAACATAGAAGAAGAACAGGGATTGGTCGCTTCAAATAGTGTATATGGGTTTCTTCGCTCAGGCTCAAAATTCTTTGTTTCTTTCCTGGTCAGTGTTCTTCTTGTGAGGTTTCTTGGGCCCACCAACTATGGTTATTATACAGTAGTCGTTCTCTACTGGGGGTTTGCCTCGACTATTGCCGGTTTGGGAATAAATTCGGCAGTGCAGTACGCTATATCAAAATACCGTGCGCAAAACTCTGCTTCTAGGCTGATGTGGGCAGTTAAGCATTATTTTGTTATAGTAATAGTCTCATCTCTTATTGCTTCGATAGTCTTATTCTCTCTTTCTGGAGTAATTGCATCAATATATCATTCAGCAGAAGTGGGCTATCTTATAAAGATATTGGCTTTCGGGCTTGTTTTCTATTCTATTTCGGGGAATTTCACAGAGCCTTCATTTGTAGGATTCCAGAAGATGAACAATAGCTTTATTACTGGTGTTTTGTACGATTTTCTGCGTATAATGCAACTAGTAGTAATTTACTTAGGGTTTGGTTTAATAGGCGCAATTAAATTTTATGACGTAGTTTACCTTGTAACTGCAACAGTTGGCCTTTTCCTTTTGTATCGCTCAATGAGGGGGTTCCCCAAATCAGCCAAGCCGGAAAAGGAGGATTTGGCACATTTCTACAGTTATAGGAATTTTTCGTATGTCATGGCAATGATCTCGCTGTCTTATGGGCCCGTGATAGCTTTGTTCCTAGGGGCGGTTTCTCCAGATATTTCATCAGTGAGTTTTTACAGAGTAGGGCTCATAATGGCAGGTATGCTTGGGCTGCCCGCTGCCGCGGTAGGGTCTGCATTCTTTGCATCGATAACAAAGTTTTTTGAAAGAAAACAGTTTGAGGGATTTTACAGACTTCAGCATAGCCTTATAAAATATTCCTTTCTGCTTACCTTTCCGCTTGTTATAGCTTCTATGATATCGGCACCGAGGCTTATTTCATATCTTTATAAATCTAGCTTTCTCGGCGCTGAAACCCCTTTTATAATTCTTCTTATACCTGTTCTTATATCTAGTATATTCGGACCGATTACACAGGTTTTAAGCGCAACAGGGAAACAAAAATATGCAATGTACTCAGTAATAACAGGGGCAGTGGTCGGAATAACCCTTACTATCATCTTAGTCCCGCTTCTGTATTCTGTAGGTGCAGCAATTGCGTATCTTGCGGTTACACTGTCTACCCTGGCAGTAAATCTTATTTTGGTTTCAAGGTACATCCAGATAAAATTGCCTTATAAAGAACTGCTCAAAGCTACATTATCTGTTTTATTAATGGGCCTTTTCCTGTACTTTCTTCTAAAGTTTGTTACAAGGTTGGCATACCTGCCACTGCTTCTGATTGCTGCGCTAGTTTTCTATGTTTTAATGCTATATGTTACAAGGGCCGTTAGCAATAAAGAACTGAGATTTATAATCAAGCTGTTTAAAGCTGACAAGTTTGTTAGGATGTTATATAAAAAGTATTAAACTTGATAAAGCATATGTAATAATATGAAACTTAACGTTAAAGCAGTTGATTTAGAATTTGACGAAAAAGAAAGAAAGCTGTTTGCCGACGGTAATGAAGTGCCTTTTTCCGTGCGTAAGGTAAGCGAGATGAAGGAAGTATTGTTCAACAAGGAATTCATAAACAGCAAAAACAGGAATGATGTAATATACAGAATGTATAGGGCAGCGGGAGTTTCAAAGAACGCCACTGTTTTCTCTGCACATAAAATAAGGTATGACGTTACTGTCATTGAAAATTATGATTTAGGTGGGGAGTTTACAAAGACTCTTGGGCACTATCATCCATTAGTTGAAAAGGGACTAGCTTACCCAGAGCTGTATGAGGTAATAAGTGGAGAAGCTGTGTACTTGCTTCAAAAAAAGAACGACAATGGAAGCTTTGATTTAGAGCTTGTGCATGCAAAAGCAGGGGATAAAGTCATAATGCTTCCCAATTATGGCCATTTTTCAATCAATGTCGGGAAAGGCCTTTTAATAGAGGCAAATCTTGTTAATTCAACTTTTGATTCCGATTATAAGTCAGTGCAGGCAATGGGCGGAGGGGCCCTCTTCCTTTTAAGGAACGGGAATATAGTTTTAAACAAAAATTACAAGGAAACTACGCTTAAGCACAGCGAAGCAGAGAAACTGCCTTTTCTTGATTATTCAAAGAGCATATATGATGAGTATATAGCCCACCCCGAACATTTTATTTTCTTGAATAAACCGGAATTTCTGCTTTGGAAGCATGATTCCTGGGACATAGAATCGCAGGATTTTTGATTCGAAAGGTTTAATAATCAGTAGTAATTTCTCTATATATTTGAATTATGGCCGAAAATGACGAACTTAAGAGAATCGAGCAGGATGCTTCCAAAGAGGAAAGAAAGATAGAGCAGGAAATAAAAAAGGAGGAAGTTCAGGTTAAAAGAGAGGAAGCAGAGTTAAAGAAAGAGGAAGAGAAGATAAACCTGCTGAAAAAGGAATCAGAAAAACTAGAGCAGGTAAAAGAAGAAGTTTCCAAGAAAAAAGTGAGTGAAGTAGAGATAGAATTGAATTTATCTGGTCTTAAAAGTTTCGGCAATGCCGCTTACAATATTCTAATAAAGAAAAAAGTCTTATTTTACTTGCTTCTTATACTTGCCGTAACAGTAGGCTGGTATATACACACTGCAAGTATCCCGGCTTTGCTAAATCCCTTGCAGTCAAACTCTCCGCTGATAGGGAATAATTATCTAGGTATGGGAGGTTCTCTTTCAGGTTTGGATCCTTACACGTTTTACATACAAATGCAGAATGTCCTTAAAACTGGTAACGTTCCAGCAGTAAACTATTTGGAGTATCTACCAATAGGTCTTCCTTCCAGAGGAGATGAACTCTTGGTATCATTCTTTGGTGCGTATTCTGCAAGGCTTGTTGATCCAATAGTGAAAGGCGCAGTACCAATGACATCCTTCATGTTCCTACCGGCATTCTTTGCTATCTTTTCGGCCCTGCTTCTTTTCCTTATAGCGTTGGAGCTGTTTGGCGATTACTGGGTGGCAAGCATAAGTGCATTTATTCTACCAGCTTTTCTTACTTTTTTAAGCCGTTCTACTGCTGGATTTACGCAGAAAACATCTCTTGGTTTTATGTTTATCCTGCTGGCAATTTTCTTCCTGTCAAAATCACTAAAATCAAAAAGGACTAAGAGCAAAATGATTTACGGTTTGGCTACAGGAATAGCTACAGGATTAGCGACTGCTGCAAGTGGATACAGCGAGTATCTTATACTTGTGATACCAATAATATATATAATAATTGTTTTGCTAGGTTATGCAAAAAAAGGAGACCTGCTTGCCTACATTCTATTTGCAATATGGGTCCCTATAAAGGTAAGCTTTGTTACTTTTACTTTCTCCGATGTTATACACAGTGCTCTTTATTACCCAATGTTGTTTTCTTACGTTTTAGTGCTCTTTAAGCTGATAGTTTATGACAGATACAAGCATAAGCTTAAAATACCGCTTATAAACAACGGCTTTTCAGTTGCCATCTACAGTTTGATTCTTTCCTTTGTTTTGGTTGCTCTCACTGGCCTGAATACTTTAAAGCATGCATTTTCAAGAATTGCATCCGAATTCATTCATCCATTAGGGGTGGGTATAGTAAATCCAGTTACAGAAACAATTGCCGAATATGCACCACTGGATTTAACTCAGAGAGTACAGGATTTCAATTTTCTTATAGGTTCATTAGGCATAAATTTCCTTTTATTCTGTGCAGGTGCGGTATTTCTTCTTTATATTGTACTGAAACGGTTTAAGCATTGGTATATACCTTTCCTTTTAAGCGTTCCTTTTATACTCATGCTTAACGGGGGAACATTCAGCTATAATGCAACTTCATATTCATTCCTGTTTATATTCATAGCTTTGGATTTTATACCTTTAGGTTACATGTTCCTGCATAAAAATGAGATAGAATCAAAGAGATTGCTAAGCCTTGTGTTATTCCTTACCTTTATTTCGTTGATAATGCTTATTGTTATATGGAACATGAATTCATCTGCAAACAACTACAAATACGGCGCTGTGGCACTTGTAGTCATATTCCTACTGGAGTTTGCATTTGACAAGCAGGAAGACGTGAATTTGCTTTCTTTGCTTGCGATAGTACCATTCTTTTTCTTTGTTGCAACAGTTATACTTTCAAACGTTGAGAGCAGGCTTCTTGAGCCGACTGAATTAGCGGCTGCAATAATAATACCGTTTGCAATAGTTTATTTCTTCAGAGGCTCAATAGACCTTACGAACAGATTCCTTAAGAATTCTCCAAGGAACATGGCAGTTGTTTCAGCAGTTATAATCATAATAGCAATAGCTTTCGTTGCTGCAGATCTTCATTCCAGTCTTTCATTATCGTATCAAACTGCACAATCCAGCGGTAGCGGATTGCTGCTTTGGGGGCCTACCATGCAGTGGATTAGCCAGAATACTCCTGTCAATACCTCAATAATCTCATGGTGGGATTATGGTTATTGGGAAGAAGCAATAGCCAATAGAACGGCTGTAGCCGACGGAAGTAATGCTTATGGTTACCAATCAATGATAGCTAAATACTTCTTTGAGGCAACCTCACCTTACATCTATTCAACTTATCTTCACTTCATTCATCAGCCTACTTATGCTGTAATAAGTGGCAGTGAAGTAGAGAAGTTCTCTGCCATATCAACTATCGCTTTGAAGCCAACATCTTTTACTCCAATGACGGAAACCAATGTAACTGTAAACAGTCAAAACATAGGAAACGAAAGTTACAGGTACCTACTTGAATTTGGAAACGTAAATGGACAGATAGCTCCTTTATACTCAAATGTAACAATACCTGGTTTGCCGGGCAATGCAAATAATGATCTTTTAGTCGAGATACTTCTGCCGCTTAATGCAAGCAGCAATGGAGTAATCACAAGCATGGGCAATCCATACGGTATAATATATGATGAGCTTACTGCGCAGTTCTCTAATCCGTTGCCTTTGGATTACAACTGTGTTTACAGTGTAGGTTGTAAAGAAGTCGCAAATAACGACATACCGGGTGGGATGATGCTTTTGAATGCTACAAATTCAGTCGATCTCCACATCGGAGGTGTACCTCAAGCGCCAGGTGGCTATGAGATTCTCCCAATAAACATGTCACAGTTTGGTAACGGCCCTGCTTTGTTGTACATGCCGAATGAAACGCTGGATACATTGTTTGACAAGCTTTATTTGCTAAATGAAAGCATACCCGGCTTCAAGTTACTTTACAGTGATAACCTGCCGGTAAACTCTTTGTTAAGCATAGAAAACCAGGTGCTCACAAACGTAAATGTTTATCAGATAAACTATACTGTGCTTAGCAAATACATGCTTACAGGAGAATGTTCTGTTTCGCCCTCAGCTCAAAACTACTGCGCTAATTTAAGCTACCTACCTGCAGTATTTTCAAACTACAGCAAACTTATAAATAATACGCCCATTAATCAATCATGAAAGTGATAGTTTCAGGACTAACAGCTTCAGGTAAATCAAGCGTTGCAACCACTCTTGCTCTTAACTTTGGGATTGAATATTTTTCCGCAAGTTCTAAACTGAAGAATTTGCTTCCTAAAAAAGATTTTATGGTTTGGGAGTCAAAAAAAGGGATAGAAGCGGTGAAGTTCAGGCTGAAAAACCCGCAGTATGACAAAAGGCTTGATTCGTTTATTCTTTCATTTTTTAAGACAAAAAAGGATGTAGTTCTTGATAGCTGGGTAGCACCTTGGAAGATAAAGGATAAGGATACTATAAAAATATACATAAAAGCGGACGAAAATGTTAGGGCAAAAAGAGTAAGTATCCGCGACAAGATAAGCTTCAGCGAAGCCTTGAAGTTTATGAAGCAGAAGGACTTGCTTACAAAACAAATCTACAAAAAAATATACGGGATAGAAATAGACAAAGATTTTACTCCCTTTGATTTGGTTATTGATTCTTCGAATATAGACTTAGAGAGTGTTGTGCAGCTCTGCTCCGATTACATAATGCACCAGCAAAAGACGAATAATTGAGAACAGATTTGCAATTTTAACTGAAGCGCATTAAATTCCATTTTTTGAGGATAAATTGACAGATAACATAAAAAGCAAGGTTTTAATCTTTGAACCTACGATTAAATGAAATGAAACTGCCTTTGGAGGATTTCAAGCATGAAATCTTTTCCTTGAGAGAGGAAGAAACCGACAGCAGATACGGCAAAGCTCCAAAGGACAGAAGCATAAAGGAGAGGATAAACTACGGTTTTATACTGCTGGACAAGCCATCAGGTATAAGGTCAAAGACCGCAGCCTACATAGCAAAGAACCTTATGGCAACATTAGGTGCCAAGAAGATGGGTTACTCAGGGACTTTAGAAGATTGAAGAAATCCCAACGTAACCGGTCTTTTGCCGCTGGCCATAAACAACGCTACGAAGGTTCTCCCAGTGCTTCTTTTTGGAGGAAAGGAATACATAGCTCTGATGCATCTGCACAGTGAAGTTGATGAGCAACTACTTAGAGATACGTTCAATAAATTCATAGGAAAAATAATGCAGTTGCCTCCCGTTAGATCGCATGTTAAAAGGCAGTATCGACAGAGAGAAATATACTATTCCGAGATATTAGAGATAGACGGAAAGAATGTACTTTTTAAAGTTGGCGTTGAATCTGGAACATACATAAGAAAGCTCATACATGACATGGGGGAAGAGCTAAAAGTTGGTGCACACATGACGGAGCTAAGAAGAACAAAGGTTTCAACGTTGTCAGAAAAAGACAACTTGGTTACACTGCAAGATTTAGAGGATGCAGTCTATTTTTATGAAAAGGAAAATGATGATAGGCTGTTAAACAAATGCCTTGGCAGCATAGAGTCAGCGATAGACTTTTTACCAAAGGTTTTCATCTCCGATACAGCAGTAGATCCAATATGTCATGGTTCTCCACTTGCTGTTCCAGGTATAGTTAAACTTACTAATTTCGAAAAAGATGAAATCATAGGGATAATGACACTGAAAGGAGAGCTTATAGCACTCGGCAAATCTGTATTGTCGACAGAGGAAATAAAAACCGTTAAAAAAGGAGTAGCAGTTAAAACTGATAGTGTAATAATGCAAATCGGTACTTACCCTGAATACAGAAAGATTAATTAGGGATTTATATAATAAGTATGCTATATGGGGTGGTGATCTAGCTTGGTATGATGCTAGCTTCGGGGGTTAGTTGACCTGGGTTCAAATCCCAGCCACCCCAATTATTTATTTTGCATGCATCAAAAGAGGTCAAAATATCTGTTAATTTCATACTGCCCCCAGATACTAGCAGAAAAAGTTAGAGCAATATACTCGAGGAATAAATCAAGAGACCTTTATGATGTATATTTCATACTTAACCGTAATAAGCTGCAATTTGATTTTGACATTATAAACAAGAAGCTTGGTAACGTAAAATTCTCCAATAAAGCATTTGAAGACAAAATTGGGGTAATTGGTCCAAAACTGTGGAAAGAAGAGCTTTCACAGACTATAGTAAATCTACCAACTATAATGAAGTTATAAAATACATAAAAAGTACTTTGCGCAAGTCAGCATTGAATTAATCCGCAAATAGCCATTTTTAATTTTAGGAGATTATATTTTTTGTATGATTATTATCTAGCGACTATCAAGCATTGCGTAGAAGCGAAGTGGCTACTATTGATATGATTATGGTTGCAAGTATTGCTATTGAATAAGCTGAATTTGTTATTACGCCTATCTCAAATGCGACTGTTGCAATTGCTATACCTACTGCCCCCCTCCCATTTATTATTGCGCTGGTTTTTATCTTCCAGGGCTTTTTCTTTATTTTCATGATTCTTCCAGATGAAAAGTAGTTTAGCACTATTGAAAAAGTTATCACGGCAAGAGATATGGCCAGTATTGCCGGAAGGAAACCTTCCAAAGAGTGAAATGATGCAACGTTGATTCCAGCTATGCTGAAAAAAAGAGGTATGAAGAATCCATCGTTCATCCTTTTTATTGTCTTCCTAACCTTTCTGAACAGAGTTCTTCCTATAAGTCCTTCATGTATTATCAAGCCGGCAAAGAAAACCCCTATTATGTAGTTTATACCTATGAGCTGGGATATCCCTCCGATCAGCAATCCTATGATTATTATCATTGCATATCCGAAGTGCTCGCTTTTCAGTATCTTTCTTGATTTTGTAAGCCGCATTCTTAGTTTCTTGCTTCCTCTGTTAAGTATCTTGTCTACATTCAAGAATACCATAAGGAAAATTATGAAATAGATCACTACCAATATTGCGTTCAATGCCGTTTTGTAGGTTATCCCAAGCAGTAGAAATGCTATTACATCCGTTATAACCACTGAGCCTATAATTGTTATTCCTTTCGGATCCCTTGCAAGTCGGTACCTCATTACAAGGACAGATACGATTGATATTGAGGGTACTGCTATTGACAGCGAAACTATAAAGTCCTGCCTTAATCCAAAGTGCAATAAAACAACAGAAAGAAGCGTAGAAAGAACTAATGGCAGAATAAAACCTGTAGTTGACATTTTAATGGAAGGCTTAAGGTATTTTATAACCGATTCCGTTTTCATCTCTATTCCCAACAAAAAGATTATGAAGAAAAGCGAAAGGGAAGAAAGGGCCTGCAATTCACTATTATTCTGTATGAAATTAAAAATGAATGGACCTATCATTAGACCTGCTATAAGGTAGCCGACAACCGACGGAAATTTAAGCTGTTCAAACAGCTCCCCCATTATTATCGATACTGATAATACTACAAGAATCTCTATTATTATGTTCAATACCATGATTTTAAAATCGTTTTAAACGTATAAAACTATTTTTATATTATAAATAGGTTATCAAATAGTAAGCGTTTTATTATAAGCTTATTTTAAACTATCATGCAGAGGTAGCGAAGCGGTCAAACGTGTAAGGCTAAGGACCTTATGGCTTAGGCCTTCGAGGGTTCAAATCCCTCCCTCTGCACTTTACTGCCAGTTCAAATCCGCACTTGTACTCGCGCTTAAAAAAGTATAAATACTAAGGAGCTTTATAAAATAGAATTATGTCAATAACAGGAAATGGTTTGCACAAACGTTCAAGGAAAAGGCTTAAGCTTGATGTAAAAGAAAAAGGAAAGGTAGACATAAAGAAAGCCTTGCAGTCCTTTGAGATAGGCGATAAAATCATAGTAGACCCAGATTCAAGGGTGCAGAGAAACCTCCCCCAGAGAAGCTTTTTCGGTTCGGTTGGTAGAATAGTAGAAAAGAAGGGAAAAGCATATACTGTGGAGGTAAAACAACAGGGTAAAAACCTTAAAAGGATAGACCTTTTACCAGTTCATATGAAAAGGCTCTGATATGGAATACCAAATAATCGATGAGAAGTTTTTAAGCGAAACAGAGGTAAAGGAGAAATATCTTGATTTTGTAGACAAGGGCTCAGAAATAGGTAAAAAACTGCTGGATCATACACAGAAGAACATAAAGATAGATAGCTTTGATAGCGTATTTGAAGAACTTTCCGCTTTAAATCTTAATATAAGGGATGATTACTTAAGGATGATAATCGACGTTTCTCCAGCTTCTATTGATCAAATAAGGGCAATTATCTCACCTTTAAAATTGAATGTAAAGGAAGAGGATCTAAAAGCCATTCTAACGGTGCTAAAAAAGCATTTATAACTTTGAAATAATCCTTAATACTATGGGAAAAGACGAATACGCTTATGTTTTAGAATACCTTCCCTTTGGTCTGCAAGATTCAAAGGATAGGAAAGCTACTGCAATAGTTCTTACAGATTCACTTGGATTATTGCTTGTGGCCCTCAAAAAAGACGTAAAAGTAGAACCGGGAATGAAAGTCTACATAGGAGAAAACAAAAGGGATGAAGTACACCATATAATACAAAGGATAACCCCTGATAAACTAAATGGAAATGGCCTTCAAATGCTCACGGATAAGGTGCATGAGATTGTAAGCCAGAATGAGGCAAATTACATATCAATAATAAATAGGTTGGGGCCTATAAACGTAAGACTGCATTCATTGTCACTTATACCTGGTGCTGGTAAAAAAATGGTACAGAAAATCATAGAAGAACGGAATAAGGGAGAATTCAAATCCTACAGTGATTTTGATGAAAGAGTGGGTTTTACATCGGGCATAGCAAAAAGCATAGAAGCAAGAATAGAAGAAGAACTCGAAAATAAGGATAAGTATAAAATATTCACTTAAGGGGTTGTAGTCTAACCAGGCAGAATAGGCGGCTCCAGCTTGTCTGGAAAAATGACGTTAAGGATGATTAAGAAGAAACCGCTTGACCCAGGTTCAAATCCTGGCAACCCCAAGTTTTCATTTTTATTCATTAATGCCGCTTTCAATTTGTTAACTCTAAAAAGGCCATTCAAAAGCGGTTTAAACATTTAAATATAAGTTCGATTCTTTAAATAGTTTTTAGCAGTTGCTAGATTATTTGCTTAAAAACTGCAAATGGAAGAGAAGGCATTGACCAACAATGTAATGATGATACGGCCGCATAATTTCGGCTTCAATGAGCAAACCGCAAAAACCAATAGATTCCAGAAAAAAACAAATTCTTCAGTTAATCTGCAGGCGTTGAAGGAATTCAACAGTGCCGTAGAAACGCTTAGAATGAACGGCATAAACGTGTTCGTTTTTGATGATTTAAAGGAAGTTGACACTCCCGATTCAATATTTCCAAATAACTGGATATCCTTTCATCCAGATGGAACTGCAGTAGTTTATCCGATGTTAGCATTAAACAGAAGAAATGAAAGAAGAGCAGATATAATTCAAAGCCTTTCTATGCTTTATGGTTTTTCCTGTTCCAGAGTAATAGACCTCACTTATTACGAAAACAAGAATAAATTTCTCGAGGGCACTGGTAGCTTGGTGCTTGACCGTGATAATAAAATAGCCTATGCTTGTATCTCAGAGAGAACCAATGAGGAAGTATTAAATAAGTTTTGCAGTGAAATGAAATACAGGCCCGTAAAGTTTCATGCTTTTGATGAAACAGGTTTCCCAATATACCATACAAACGTTATGATGGCGTTGGGAGAAAAATTTGCCATGGTTTGCCTGGATTCAATAAAGGATGAAGACGAGAGGAATGCTGTTGTTTCAGCTATTAATGGCTCTGGAAAAACCCTAATTGAGTTAACATTCAAACAGATATTGGATTTTGCGGGAAATGCCTTGGAATTGTTGGATTCAAGCGGAAACAAGAAGCTCGTAATATCCAAAAAAGCTTTAAGTTCCTTATCAAAGGAACAAAAAGCTGAGATAGAAAAATACTGTGACATAATAAGTATAGACGTCAGCACAATAGAGGAATGCGGTGGCGGCAGCATAAGGTGCATGCTTGCAGAGATATTTTTGCCACAGAAAAAAGGAATAAAAACGACTGCTAAAAGCCCATTTAAAAAAGGCAGATTAAAGTTAAGGTAATTAGCTTTTATTTAACGTTTCTTTGATTTTTATTCGTAGGTAGTTTTATTCTGCAGTCTATGAAAGCATTCACAGATCTCTGATAAAAAAAGTATATAATAGCTATTGATACTGCAATTATCAAGGGGTCATAATCAACGAGTAAACGCTGTGCAGTATCATATATAGGTGAAAGAGCTGCAGATCCGAATATAAAAGCGATAAACAATGGAATTAAAACGTTGCAGCAGAAAGGCGTGGACAGTAAGCTGAAGAATATGGCCCATGCCGTGTTTCTTTTATTTGCATCCTTTCTTGCTTTTATTATGTAATAATTAATAGCTATGATAAAACTTATTGTAAAGCTGAGCAAAAATGCACTTGCAATGTCAAACAATGGGTAAAAGGAAAAAAATGCCGATATCTCTACTTTGTCGTGTATAAACAGATAAACATAAGCAAAGAAGATTACAACAGGAACAGCAGCAAAAAACTTGTTTTGTTTTAATAAGCTGACAAATACCTTTAATCCCCGCATACCTTGCATTTTTAATTTATACCTGCCAATTCATAAAAGCTTTTTATTTTTAATTGTGGCCCATATGATATTTGTATAAATAATAGCTAATTTACTATTTTATATGACAGGCATAGCAGACTTACCATTGCATTACGGCCATGTGCCGGATTACTTATTGAAGACAATGAAAGGAATGTGCGATGCGATAGTGCATACAATGCTCTATGAATACGGAGAAGATAAATTGCTTGAAAGGCTTTCCAATCCGATGTGGTTTCAGGCTTTGAACAATGCTATAGGCATGGACTGGGATTCAAGTGGTTCTACAACAGTTCTACTTTCAATTTTAAAGCAGGTGGTAAAACCAAAAGATGGCATCGCAATTTTCGGTGGAAAGGGAAAGGCCTCTTTGTCGGTGAAAGACGAGCTAGTGTCAGCGAGGTCATTTGACATAGAAACAGAAAAACTAATGCAGTACAGTTCCTTGTCGGCAAAGGCGGATTCAGTACTTTTGCAGGACGGCTACAATCTTTACATACATTACGTGCTTGTTTCTAAAACCGGCAGGTGGCTTGTTGTACAGCAGGGCATGAATCCTTACACAAAGTATGCCAGAAGGTACCACCTATTGGACGTAGATAACTTTGAATGCGAGCCGAATTCTGCAATAAGTGGTATAAATGGAACAGCTATAAACCTCTTGGATAGAGGCGTAGGTAAAACTAGGAAAGTTGTTCTTGAGGAAGTGAACAACGGCAAGGACAAAATAATAAAAGATTACAGCAAGGCTTTGAACACGTTGAAAGGTAACGCTACTTTAGAGCTGTTTGAAAAAAGCGCTGCAATATCCGGATTTGACAGGTCAAAAAGGATAGAGTATTACAGGCCCATAAGCATACAGAAACTTAAGAGAAACCTGGAAAAAATAAAAAATGACAGTTTTTCCAGTCTCTCAGATTCTCTTTTAGGAGGGTTGACAGCATCTACGGCAAGAGCGATATTTTTAATAGCTGATTTGATATACAATGAGCCACCATCGTTTCTTGATCCTGTTGATTATCCCTATGATCCATTCAAATACGCTTTTACCATAGGCGGAAAGGACGGCGTACCTTATCCAGTAAACAGAAAAGTAGCGGAAGAAGTCATAGAAAGCATGAAACAAATAGTGATAAATTCAAAAATTGAGGATAAAAACAAGAAAAGGTCAATATATAAGATAGAAAAACTGCGTAGTCTGGCGAATATTTAAATACAAGAAAAAGTAAAATATCGGATGCAGTATAAATGGACAGTTCTAGCTAATACAACAATGGGTGGCTTGATGGCTTCTATAAACGCCACAATAATACTTATCTCTCTGCCTTCAATATTCCGCGGTTTAAACGTTAATCCAATAGCGCCCGGTAATTTTACTTTGCTTCTTTGGGTCCTTCTGGGTTACATGGTAGTAACGGCTTCTCTTCTCGTTACTTTCGGCAGGTTATCCGATGACTATGGAAGAAAGAGATTTTATACAATAGGATTTGCGGTATTTGCTGTAGCGTCAATAGCTCTTTCGTTTACGCCGTATAATTCCGGAACAGACGGCGTTTTGTTCATAATAATCTTCAGGCTGGTACAGGGGGTAGGTGGCGGGTTTATAATGGTTAACAGCACCGCCCTTCTTACGGATGCTTTTCCTGACAATGAAAGAGGAAAAGCATTGGGAACTAATCAGGTTGCTTTCCTTGCAGGGTCATTTATAGGACTGGTAGCCGGCGGTTTGTTGGCCCCGTTTGATTTCCACCTAATATTCATAGTCAACATTCCTTTTGCAGTTTTAGGTGCTTTTTGGTCTTATTACAAGTTGAAGGAAGAAAAGACTGGGGGCAAGAAAAAAGGATTGGATTGGAAAGGAAACCTTGCTCTTTCTTTAGGTTTAATTCTTGTTGCATTAGGCTTTACATATGCCCTTACTCCCTACAAGAGCAATCCATTGGGTTGGGCAAATCCCTGGGTGATTGCAAGCCTTGTTATGGGCATTTTGCTTATAATACTGTTCATTCCAATAGAGCGTAAAATAAAGAATCCATTGTTTAAATTATCTTTATTCAGAAACATACAGTTTCTTTTTAGTTCTCTTGCCTTATTTTTGAGTGCTCTTGCTAGAGGAGCAGTAATGTTTTTGGTTATAATATGGTTGCAGGGTGTTTATCTTCCATTGCATAATTTCACGATTGCTCAGACACCATTTTGGGCAGGAATATACATGATACCATTAATGGTAGGTTTTATAGGCCTTGGACCGGTAAGTGGCGTTTTAACGGATAGATTTGGTGCAAGAGTATTTAGTACTGTTGGTCTTTTGATAACAGCTTTAGGTTTGTTTCTTTTAACCACCTTCTCTGCAAATTTCTCTTATATTCCGTTTGCCATAGTCTTGTTTGTTATAGGTGCAGGAAACGGAATGTTTGCCGCTCCAAATACAAAGAGAGCAATGGATGCCTTGCCTTGGAAAGATCGTGGAGTAGGGAATGGGATAAGAACAACCTTTGCCAATATAGGTCAGATGATAAGTATGGCGATATTCTTTACAATAGCCATAACTGTATTCTCATATGCATTGCCTTCTATAATCTCAACGCAGTTAACCTCATTAAATGTCCCATCTGCGCTGTCTTCACAGTTCGCAGCAATACCTGCTTCTTCTTTTCTGTTTTCAGCGTTTCTTGGGATAAATCCAGTATCTACATTTTTATCCCAGGTCCCAGCTTCGTTAACTTCGCTTATACCCAATTCATCCTTAAAGATTATGAACGCAAGCAGTTTTATCCCTAAATTGATTGCTTCTCCGTTTATGCAGGGATTAAGAACCGCACTATATATAAGTATAATTATACTAATAGCTGCAGCCATACTTTCAGCGTTTACAAAACACGGAGTTGCAAAGGGCGCAGAAAAAGTAATGTAATTATTATTTCTTTTCTAAGGAAGAACTACTCAGTTTATATTCAAGGTATTAATGGTTCCTTTCTTTAGGGTGTAATTTTTACTGTAAATTTTATTATCGTTTGAATATGCATTTACAATGTAACTTCCTGCTTCCATTGTAAATTCACCTTTCCCACTCATCAGGCTTTCATTAAATGCGTGGCCATTTTTGTTTAACGAAATTATAATGTTGTTTAAGGAGCTGTTTATGTAAAGTATTCCTATGCTAGAGGAATTCATTGACCACAAGTTTCCAAGATAAATGTTTTTTCCGCTGCTTATATTCGCATATAGCAACCCATTTTCATAAAACGAAGGAGATACAATGGCATTGTTTATTCCCTCCTCAGTATCACAGCCAAAATCATATGAATCCTGTACATCTTGGAAGTTGTTTCCATTCCAATAACTTAGTGTAAACTTGGCAGATCCTCTTACAAGTGTTGTATTAGAACCATCTCCCGGCCCACCCAATATTATGCCCGCATCATAAAAGTTGTAGCTTGGAGTGTAGTTGAATCCACTTATAAGAATGGAATAATTTTTTATATTTTCATTTAGAAGTAAATCCACTTTATCATATTCTATCCAACCATATCCATCGTTGTATAAAAAGAGTATCTCGGGTATGCCTTTTTTGGAGATGCTAGTATTTGTTCGTAGGTAAATGGTTTGATTGTTTTTTAAGGTTATGTTATCTCCAGTTTGATTTGCGGCCTGATAAAAATAATAAGTATAATTCTTAACAGATGGGGCAACAGTGCCATTACCTTTTATAAGCTCATTATCCAAGCTTGCATTTAGGGCGGATTCATTCCATATATTGTCTATAAAGTTCACTTGTCTGGTTTGTGTATCCATAAGAATTACGTTCTGTGCAAAATATGCCCGCGTTTTATTTTCATACTTCAATATAACATTTACATTTAATTGTATAGAAGCATTGTAATCTCCGCTTAGATTTGTAAGTAAGTTATTCAAGGTTATACTGCTTTGTATTGAATTCGTAGATACAGTATATACATTTCCATAACTGCTGACCCCGTAATCCACTATCCCCATGGGTGCAGGTTCGGAATACTTGCACGAATAAAGGTTGACTCCACTGCTTATCCCTAAGGTTGTAAATTGGTAATCGCTGTATGGGTAAAGCATTACGACTGCAATAATGAGTATGGCGAATACCCATCCAAAAAGCATTAGCATCTCTGATTTTTGGTCATCCATACATTGATAAGCAACTGGAAATTTAAGTACCTTTATGTTATAATCAGTGAAAATTCATAAGTTTAAAGTGTTTTTACTAAGAAAATAGCGTAGTTTAAAATAGTAACCTTTATATATGATATTTGATTACTTATGAATACTTAAAATGATTAAGAAAATTTACAATTTAATCATAAAAAAGTATAAATATTGAGGGGGGATTATTTAAAATATGATGAAATATAGGATTTTATCTAAAAAAATGAGTGAAAATGGTCAGATCATAGCACTAGCTGTGAATTATATTCTCCCTTCAATGGTAAAAATTTTATTGAATAGAAAGTTAAAAGTAAATGACATAGTGCAAGTAGATAATGATATTGCGTATTATCAAAAGAGATACATTGGAAAAGTGTTAGAAAGCAGGGATGTTGGCGAAATGACTATAAGCACAGATTATTCCATAAAGTACACTGGAGGTTATTCTGTAGATGGCAAACGTGTTTTTCTTGACAAAAATTTTCCGAAGTTAATTGCAGTTGATAATAAATTAGTTGATACTGTGGAAAGCATAGCTAAACATCATGAAGTTACGGAAAAATGGCTTGTTGATCTCGGCTATTCATATGCATATTCACATAAGCTGGCAACTTCCATAGAAAGGGATTTCATAGAGTTTTTAGGAGTAAATTGGAAAAGGTATGACAGGGAAGTTGCAAAGTACCTGCATGAAAATTACAATAGAAAACTTGAGAACACGCCTTTGGATTTGGATCTTTTGCCTTATACAGAATCAAGGGATTCAAAGGCACTGAAAGAAATAAAGGAAAGCATGAATACTGCAATATTAGATATCGCGCAGTATGAAAGATGAAAATCTTTTATAAATGAATTCCCTAAAAAATAGATGGAAGAATGCGTGTTCTGCAAAATAGCTAAAAAAGAAATGAACGCAAGTTTAGTCTTTGAGGACGAAAATTTCATTGCCTTTTTGGATAAAAGTCCGATATTCAAAGGACATACTTTACTGATACCAAAAAAGCATATCGAAACATTGTTTGATTTTTCCGAAGATTACTTGAAGCAGCTTGCAATTGAAACGAAAAGAATAGCAGAAGGCGTAAAGAAAGGGATGAGCTGCGATGGCATATTAATTATAAACAACAATGTTGTAAGCCAAAGCGTACCGCATTTTCATGTTCATATAATCCCTAGAGATAAAGGGAAGCCTTTAAGGGGTTTCATGTGGCCCAGAACTAAGTATAAGGATGAAAACGAGGAAGAGGATTTTAGGGAAAGAATAGCAAATGCCATAGAAAAGCTTTAATAAGATACTATCTTTATGGTTATTATGCAATCTAAGCAAGTCATTATAGCTTCAGTTGCTTTTCTTTTTCTTTTGGTGTTTGCATTCAACGCTACTCATGCAGTAGGCTATGGATATTCAAAGGTCACGTTAACACAGTATTCGGTAAACATATCGCAAGGCAGTTCTGCGGATATAAGTTTTACAATTTCATTGTTTAATGGAAGTTATTGGGGAACTTCAATAGCAGAGAGCCCTTCCAGCAGTTATATAACCTTTACGCCAAGTACTTTAAATCAGGATCCAACATACAGTGGAACTTTAACTGTAAACGTTGCAAAGGGAACACCCACAGGAACTTACAAATTCAACATTTCTGCAACAGGTGATGATCCTTCTGTTTCTCCAGTACAGTTAACTGTCAATGTTTTGAATGCAACAAGCAGCACACCTCCAAGTGTAACTCCTCCGGTTGTTAGTACTTCAAAGCCTATAAATTACTTTGATTATGTGGGCAGCATATTCCTAGTTGTAATAGCTGTGCTTTTGGGATTGGGGCTTTCAATGAAGAGAAAGTTTGTAAAGGCAGCAAACTACACAATGCTTGTATCTATTGTTTTAAGCCTAGTTGCAGCAGTTTATCTTTTAGCTTATGATAGTCTGTTGAGAATCTCAGGAATGCTGCATTATGATATCCTCATTGTTTTCTTCATTCTAACTATAATCTTGGCATATCTTGTTTATGGTAACAAGAAAATGCATAAAAACGCTTTACTTGTTTTAGGTAGCTTGTCTGCATTGTTTGTGCTGGCAATGTTTTTGGATGCATTATTGGGGTTGCCTTTAACATCGATTTCAGGTTCGCTTTCTTACGGCTTTAATTACCTGTTTGGATTCGGTGCTACCGGGACATATTCCTCCTACGGTATTTCATTTGCATTCAGCCTGCTTCTTTTGTCGGTAACTGCAACTTCTATTCTTAGCCTATTTTTATACTTTGTTGAAAGAAAGAAAAAGTAGGCAGTGTTGTTTTTATTGGTGGGCTGGCTTTTTATATTCTCGTAATTATCTTTGTTTTTAAATATCAATTTCTAACTCTTTTATCAAAAAATTTGATATCGTGCGGTTTTAGCGGTTTTAAAGCGCAAAAAGTATTTAAATTAGAATGTGCAAATAAAGTAATTATCTGTATATCCCGGATACGCAGGAGTGCTGCATCGCAGTGCTGTGATCGCATCTTTTCATATGCAGATAATATTCGATGCTTTAAAAAGCAGATGAAGAATAGTGAGTGCGTGAATTTCATATTTATGCATGATGATGTTAATGCACCAATTCCAGTTGATCCTGCTGGAGGTCA
>JAKACB010000032.1 GCA_021796445.1 Nanobdellota archaeon | reverse complement strand
TAACTATGCGTAGGTGTACTTACTGGGACTCTACATAACGTAGATTGCCCATCTGAAATTATAGTATTAAGACAAGAATCTGATGTGTAATTATTACCATTCACATTTACTGTTATACCTGTAATATTAACAAATTGATTATAGTTATTAGTTAGCTCAACTACCAACATAGTAGAATTTGCTTGTGCTGCCTGCATTGTTATTCCCTGAAAACCAGTAATAATAGTTGGTGCGGATGGGACCTTAAATATACCTAAAGAAAAAAGTATTACCAAAACTAATACTATTACTATTAGGACCCAGCCCCAGCTAACTAAGTAGTCTAATGCTGCTTGTGCCCCTCTTTTTTTATCTAGATCCCGCTTCATCTTTTTACCTTTGCCTTTCCTTTTACCACTTGGCATATAAAAGTAATAGTCTTTATATGTATATAAATAATACTTCTTTAGCTAAAATAATACATAATAAAATATAAAATACCATAAAAACCTTATTTAGATATGGATTATTACATAAAAGACATAAAAAAAGACAATTTCGAAGGGAAAGAAATTGAATTAAATGGCTTTATAAACAATATAAGAAAAGGTAAGAACAATACTTTTTTCATGCTAAGAGATCCTACCGGGATTATACAATGCGTAAGTCATTCTGCAGATAAGAATTTTGAGGAAGTAAATAAGATAACTAGAGAATCTTCAGTTAATGTGACAGGAATCATTAAAAGAGATGAAAGAGCAGAGGGTGGCTATGAAATTTCAATAAAAGACATAAAAGTATATTCGATTGCTGAGCCATTTCCTTTGAAAAAAGGACACAAAAAGGTTTTTCTTTTTGATGAAAGACACTTGTGGCTTAGAAGCCCTAAAATGACGGCTATAATGAAAATAAGATCAACTGTTTTTTCATCAATACATGAATTCTTTTCAGAAAACGGATTTTATGAGATACAGGCCCCATCCTTTGTTGGTGGAAGCGTTGAAGGCGGAGCTACACTATTTGAAACAAATTATTTTAACAGGAAAGCATATCTAACCCAGAGCTGGCAATTGTACGCTGAAGCAATGGTTAATTCTTTATGGAAGATTTATACTGTTGCTCCTTCTTTTAGAGCAGAAAAAAGCAGGACTTGGAGGCACCTAACTGAATTCTGGCATGCTGAAGCTGAGATGGCTTTCAAAACAAACGAAGACGCAATAGATTTAGAAGAAAAATTAATTAAATATGTAGTAAAAAATGTACTTATAAAAAACCCTGATGAGCTTAAGCTTTTAAAAAGGGATACAACAATGCTTGAAAACGTGGTTAACAAACCATTTCTAAGGATGAAATATGAAGAGATAATTGATTTGGCTAACAAAAATGGATTAAAATTAGAATATGGAGCAGATTTAGGGGCGGATGAAGAGAGAGTTATAACTTCTAAATTGGATGTGCCAGTTTTCTCAATAGACTATCCTATAGAATTAAAGCCATTTTACCACAAACCTGCTGTTGATGGTAAGCATGTTCTGTGCAATGACCTTCTTGCACCAGAAGGTTACGGTGAGATTATAGGGGGTGGACAAAGAGTTGATGATAAAGAGACTTTGTTGAATAGACTAAAAAAAGACGGATTAGATGGAAAAGATTATGAATGGTATATAGACCTTAGGAGATATGGCGCAATACCTCATTCTGGATTTGGAGTGGGAGTTGACAGATTAGTTATGTGGATATGCAAATTACCACATATAATGTACGCTGTGCCATTTCCACGAACTCCTAGAAGGCTAAATCCATGACTTCTTTGTCAATAAAAATTAGTAGAATAAAAAGTAATTTAAACTTGGATATACATTAAATCATATGGATAATCACAAAGAAAAAAATGAGCCTAAAAATTTGCAAAACACAAAGAGATTACCGTTAAATTTTTTACTAGCCATAGTTTCAGCAGTCGTAGCAATGGCTTCAGGTATCCTTACAATAATCGGGAACCTATCCATATTGACTTTTAACTCACAGAGCATTTTAAACGCAGCAGCAAATTCAAGCAATTCTACTACCTTGCAGTATCTGGACCTTGCATTAAATGGGATATCAAGCGTAAAGAATGGTGTAATAGTTTTAGGGCCATTATTGATTATAGCAGGGATATTCATGTTTATAGCTGCATTTTACTTAAAGTCAACAAATAAAGAAAACAAGAGTTTCGGTACATTTTTGGTTTTCCTTTTCAGCGTATTTGCTTTACTTGGATTGCTTATATATATACCGTTTAACTCACTTTCAGTTTTGATTCTTGTATACCTACCACTTTCTACCGTAGGGGCTATAACTTATGGACTTATAATTATTTACATTATAATTGGGTTAATAGCAGGCGCTATATCTCTTTTGAAAGATAAAAGATATTTATCTTAAAAGATACTTGGATAAAGATTATGAACAATGCAAAAATAATGACAAAAAAAGTTGTAACGGTAGAGAGTAATACCAATATTGAAAAAGCACTTGAAATAATGGATTCTAAAAAGATAAAAGAATTACCTGTGGTACAGAATAAAAAATATGCAGGTTTGATACTTTACTACGATTTATTATCTAGGGATATAAACAAGAATTTAAAAGCAGCGGATTTCATGAAAAAAGCCCCAGCAGTCTTGGCAAAGGACAGCATAAGTAAGACAATAAGCATAATGCAAGATTCGGGAGTGGGAGCCTTGCCGGTTGTTGATGAAGATAAAAAAGTTATAGGAATTATTTCAGACTTTGATGTATTGAAGCTTCTAATAAATGACAGGATATTCGATTCTTTTAAGGTTGAGGATGTTGTTATAAGACGCTTTCCGATATTAAGAACCGACGACACTATAGGGAGAGCACAGAAACTTGCCGCAATAAATAGGATAGACAATCTGCCAATAGTAGACAATTTTGGCAAACTTCTTGGACAGATTTCTACATCTGATATATTAAGCTACATATTCGAAAAGAAATTAACTAAAAGTAAAGGCAAAAAAGACATGCTTAAGGAAGAAAAACTTCCAACTGAAAGAAACATAATGGAAATAGCAAAATCTGAAATACCCAAATTAAACCTTACACTGAACTTAAGAAGAGCGCTAGAGCTTATGCTAACCTCAAAGATAAAAAGCGGAATTGTAATAGACACCAACGGAAAACCTGTTGGAATATTAAGCCGGCTTAAAATCCTTGATTTATTAAGTGGCAGAAATATGGGCGAAGCGATAGACTTAACAATATCTGGGGATTATGACTGGGAATTTGCAATTTTAGTAAGGAATGAGATAAACAAGAAGGAAAGGCTCTTAGTTAATTCTGCGGGAATAAAAATAATCAAGATAAACGTAAAAACGATAAAGAAAACTAATAACCAGTACCAAATAAATCTTCTAGCAATTGGAAAAAAGAAATATAATATAAAAGCTGATGGAATAGCAAAAGAGATGATATTCGAAGAGATAATGAATAAGTTAGATAGTGCCTTAGAAAGAATAAAAAATTAAAAAGCCAACAAGGAGGTTTGTTTTTCTATCTTTTCCCCAAATATGCTGTCAAGTTCTACATCTAATAAGTGAAGCTCATCCTTTAGATATTGCGAGATATGATATTTTTGTGCTATATTCAAAGAAATAGACAAATACTTCTTTATGTTCCCTTCACTTGAAGTAAGAACTAGATTGCCTCCGCATTTCAGGCATTTTCCGATTAAAGGGGCCCTTCTATATCTTTCATTGCACTTAACACAGCGAAATTCCTGGGTACCAAACCTACGAAGGTTTCCTTTTATATCCTTTATGAAATGCTTGTCAATTATTATCTTAGCAACATCAGAAGCATCGACTGCTCTTATCTTTTCCTGCAATGCCATTTGGGCTGAAACTTTTTCCAACATTGTGCCCAAAGTTTTGTATGATGAAACATTAACGCCTTCGTTTATATCATCAGTATCATGCGTAAAGAATATAGTTCTGTATGGATCCTTGAATATGTCTTTAACCTGCATTATCTTAACGTCTGAAGGCTTTGCATAATTTAATGTTGCTTCATAAAATTCCAATGGATATTTATCAACTATATCCAGGTTATACGCTTCGGAATCTATGCTTTCAAGATCAAGTTTTGAGGAGATAACTAAGGGCGAATCCATATACCTTGCGCCTCTAGAATCTGGCAGCAATCCTCTATCAAAATTAAGCAACATGTCTGTCAAAAGCATCAATGCCGCTTCATCTCCATCGCAGTTCCTACGCATTGCTGCATGAAAGAATGGATGTGCAAACAACCCCTGAGTCTTAGAAAATCCTACTATCCTTCCTATTGTACCTGATGAAGTATGCGGCGCAAGCCCGACTACCAATTTTCCTACCAGATCTTCTCTGGATTTCACATTCATCATTTTTTCTGCCGAATAATACTTTATTAAAAGCTCATCTATAAAATTGGATACTCTTGAAAAAACTTCTGCCGCATTTTCATTTGAATTTCCATATGTAGGCAGTATTATGTCTTGCTGCTTTAATTGAAGGATCTGCTCCCTGTTGCTAAGCTCCTTCCCATAGATATCCTCAGTATACCCAAGCTCCTTCAGTTTTTCTATGCTTGTCCCAACTTCCTTTGGTTTAAAATGGGTTATTGGAACTTCTATAGCATCAAACCTGATTGTGCCATCTTTATTTACGTTCAAGCCGTTAATCGCACGTAGTATTCCTTTTTCCAAAGGTTCTATGTCACCATTTGAATTAAAAACGCCTTTTACACCCTTTATTACAGTAGGCCTTTCTCTTATTTCTAACCTGTTGAATGCTCGATCAAGATATTCTTTAAGGTTAATACTCTGTTTTGATTTCTGAGAAGTCGGCTTTCCATGATGAAATGAATCTGTGGTTTTAACACCACAGACTCTACAATACCTTAAACGTCTTGTTTCTGTACCGCATACATCACACTTTGTGAATATACTATCTTTTTTACATTTGTCACAGTAAAAAAGACCATATTCTGCAAGCACACTTGGCTTCTGTGCTGCTATTATTATATTTCTTGATGACCCGCCGCTTTCCCCTATTGGAAAAATAACATTTGGGTTTGTATCCATCTCTCTCATCTTTGCTTTTTCTGGTCTGCCCAGCCTTCCCCCTATAAAAGTACCTGCAATGTCCATTATTTTCAGGCCAGATATGCTGCTCAAGAGGTCTAGATTAAAGAAATTCTGTCCTATTTTTAGAAGTAATGCATCAAATTTTACGTTGTTATACCCTAATGTAAATAAAAATGCATCGGCATTGTCTATAATTATATTATTTCCCTTCAAGTAATGCTCTACTGCTAAAAGTTCTAACGTGCGCTTGATTGATTCTTCAAGAGGAAGAATAAGTATTTTGTATGCAGAACCAGGTATCTCATTTTGATACTCTATTTTTGCATTGGCATGAACAGATTCAATTAACTCAGTCAATTGCTTATAACTTATCTGTGACCAAAAATAAAGAAATTTTGGATGCAGTGGAATTCCATATTTCAATGAGAAGTCTTTATACTCAACAAAATTACTAAGTCTCTTTGATTCATTTACTGCTGTTTCGCCCTTACTTTCAACTATTCTATCCCACCATTCGCTGACAAATGGAGAAGGCATTAACAGATGCCCCTGCTCGGAAAAATCTCCATAATTAAAAAGTATATCTCCAATGTAGAGTATCTCTTCGATATCATTAAGAACCTGCTCGGCTAATTTGGCATTGTTTATTCTTCTAACAGAACCGTTCTTTAATTTTACTATCGGGCCATCTATTGTTGAACAGGGGGTTACAGCACAAGCTTTACCAGGAAGTTCTACCCTCAGCTGTGATCCTGTAGCTATAAAATCCATAAGTATTTTATTTGTAGCAGGATTAACTGAAGCCGCTGCTAATCCAGATGTTCTACTCCTACCATACCTTAACCTAAACCCCCCGCTTGTTAAAGGATATGAAAAAACGGGCCTGCCAGCCGCTAGCTCCTCAATATAACGATAATTTGGAAGAACTTTCTGTGAAGAGGTATTTTCTTTTTCACTAGAGTCTTTCTCAGCGTGAGAAAGCTCTTTTATTTTTAAGTACTCAACCAAAAAGGAAAAATCATCCTCTATTTTGTAATTTTTTGCAAAGCCTTTTAACAGCTTATTTACTTTATTTGATTTCTGAGCAAAACCTTCACAAAGTACAAGACACATACCGCTTCTTATCCTGTTTGTTTTTATACGCGGCAGATCTTTGTAAGCTGATACTTCTCTATCACTTGTTGGGTCTCCATCAATTTCTATAGGGATATTTTTAAGAAGGAAATCAAGTTCAATAGAACTTGGAAGGTACTGAAGCCTCGCTTCATAATCATTGTAATCTGTTACTTCAACTTTTACCCTGCTTATTTCCTGCTCAGTCGCATCATATTTACCATAGCCGAAATTTGCCCTTAAAGCATCTGCTATAACTACAACTGATGCTGCTGCAGTTCCTCCTGCACCTCTTATCGGCCCGCCAAAATGACATGCAAAATATTCCTGGCCGTCCATCCTCTTTTTAAATTCAAGCTTTACAAATCCTTCTAAAGGAGCGGATACTATTGCGGATGTGATATACGCCAGACCGACTCTTATACCCATCTCTATGGCATCATGTATATTTTCAAATTTTATAAATTTGGAATCTGCGGTAGCTATTGCACTGTCTATAGCAACTCTCCAATCGTTTGGCCCATACTTCTTTTCCGCTTCTCGAATAAAATCTGCAAGGCCGCTTTTTATCAAATTCTGGTTAAGAACGGAAAGAAGACCTTCTATTTTGTCTGCCACATCAGACGCAAGAGGTATGTTAATAGGCTTAAGCTTTCCTATAATTTCATATTGCTTTTTTACTTCTTGGATTATTTTATTGTGGTAAGAATCAATTTCCATGTACAATTAAGATAATAGCCACTATAATTAAAACTTTATCGAGTTACATTGATAAGTGGGCCGCGAAGGGGATTTGAACCCCTGTCTAAAGGGCCACAGCCTTTTGTTCTGCCTAGCTAAACTATCGCGGCCATTCCACATTAAATATATTAATTCAGTATTATATTATTAATAAGTGATATATGTTATTTAATTATTGATATTTACCGTATATCCCAAAACGCGCAATAAAAGGCAAACTTGGAAAAGAAAGAGATAGAAGAGATGATCAAGCAGAGAATGCGGGAAAACCCTGCTAGTCTTATACCTATAACTTCACTTAAAGAACTTGGATTAAAAAGATACAAGTGCACGATTTGTGGGAAAAACTTCTGGAGTTTTAATGAAAAGGATAAATGTGG
>JAKACB010000007.1 GCA_021796445.1 Nanobdellota archaeon | reverse complement strand
GTAATTGCTGCCCAGGTTCTTTATACATGATTTTAATTTGTGATGAGAAATGAGTATTTGATATATTTGAACATCCTCCTAAAATTAGTACTCGTGCTGAATTTCCTGGATTTATTAATTGATTTGGGTGAGTTATAGCAACTTTTCCATTTACTGTGGAATTAACTGCTGTTACGTTTATTAAATTACCAGTTGCATCTTCTAATGATACTACCAAAACGCCTTTTGGTGTACATATTGCTGATAATACTGGAGTCTGCTGAAAACCAGTTATTGTTATTGATATACTTGAACTTGGGTTGAATATACCCATGCTGTATAGTATTACTGCTACTATTACTATGATTAGGATGGCCCAGCCATACGTCATCATGTACTCTAAAGCGGACTGAGAACGCTTATCTTCTGTTAAAAGAGTTAAATTCTCTGTTTTTAAGGCTTTAAATAGCATATTATTTGATGGAAATTAAGGGATATAAATATAATATTTCTTAGTATACTATCTATAATAAGAATCCCATCTTGGAGCGTAAAAATCAATTTTTGGAAAACTTACCTTAAAACCATAACAGCTGTAAGCCATTATATCTTTTACGTATTTTAGAAGAGACCAATTCTGCTTCTTTATTTTATTAAGAATTATATCTGCTGCAGAAATAGACTCGAAAAAATGATAAAGTTCTTCTTTTTTAAGTACTTGAGGTGCTTTTTCCGCCAGCCAAATTTCAAAGTTCTTTGCTTCCATATCCGATGCGAAGTATATCTCCGTGTTTTCTATCTTACCTGAAAATACTGCGGTTATTTTTTCAAATATTGAGTCATCGGAATTTCTAAAAGTATCCAAATGAGTAGAGTTTGTTATATATATTGTATTAAGATCAGTTATTACACTGGCTATATTTCCTTTTGCTCCTCTTACAATGCTGTCAATTAAACCTTCATTTACCTTAAGCTTATTGTAAACAGCTAGTTTTAAAGCAAAAACTTTTAATACCCTATTATTAAGTTTGTAGAATCTTATAATTTCATAAGCTACAAGATATTTTTTGTATTTGCTACGAAATATATCACCAGTTTCAGATTCAAATATTATTATGGAATCGCTTGCTATTGAATTAAGTTTCTGCAATATTGAAGGATCGACTGACAGCAATTTTTCTATGTCCTCAATATAAATAACCTTCTTATTCTGCTGAAAAAGTGATTTGGAGACTGCAACTCTTTTTATGCTTTCTAATATTAAAGAGGATACGCTCTGTGTGTCGTCAACCAATTCATACAAGTTTATAACTTCAAACGTAGAACCTATTTCATTTGCAATTGCTCCTGCCAAAAAGTTTTTCCCTGTTCCTGCTGGTCCATTAAATATGAGCCTTGATTTACCGCTTTTTATGGCATTTAATGCCTTCGAAGGTATACTATTGGAATAATTCTCTACAAACATTTTTATTTCCGGATTAAAAAGAGATAGCATACTTATTTTAGACTGGCCAAAAAGGCAAGAAAGGCCTGAAACTGTATGAACGGTGTTGCGCCCTCAACTATCCTATAATCAGTCTCTGCAAGCTTCTCGAAAACATAATTTTTTATCTTATCATTAACTATATCTGTAGTTGAGATGATGTTAAAAATAGAAATCAAAAGCTCTTTCATGTTTATCCCACTGTCTATTATTTCCGAGAATATTTCTCTGGATTTTTTGAAATCTCCGGATAATGCAACTTTTAGCCCCTCCATCGTCTTTGATATATCCATTAAACCGCTGCTCTGAAGAACAGCTTTCGCGTCTATATTTTTGGAAACGTTTGAAAGAGATTGCATAAGATTCACAAGAGTTCTTAAATCTCCCCTTGAAACGTAATCCAATGCATCCATAGCCTCGCTGTCAATTTCTAATTTCTCACTTTCTGCAAGTCTCTTTATAAATTTATGCACATCTTCTTTGGAAAGCGGCTGGAACCTTAGAATCGCACATCTTGACTGCAAAGGCTCTATCATATTACTTTGGTAGTTAACACTGAACATAAACCTGCAGGTTGCACTGTATTCCTCCATCATCCTACGCAGCGCCTGCTGTGCCTCCTGTGTTAACGAGTCGGCTTCATCAAAAAGAATTATCTTAAAAGGAGCGTCTATTGGTTTTGTCCTTGCAAATTCCTTCACTTTGCCCTGTATAACGCTTAACTTTCTATCATCAGACGCATTCAATTCAATAAAATTCTGATTCCAATCTGGGCCGAATACTGCTTTTGCCAATACAACCGCAGAAGTTGTTTTCCCAACACCAGGTGGACCGGACAATATCATGTGCTGTATCTCTTTTTTTTCAGCCATTGCCTTTAATTTTTCTACTATCTCTTTTTGCCCTATTATTTCATCAAAGGACTGTGGTCTGTATTTCTCTATCCAGAGAGCCATAACTATATATCCGCGAAAAGCTCCGCAGAGGGATAAACTATTATGCCATTAGCTTTTATATCCACAGGTATGTATTTTGTCAGATGGTCCGTAGCTCTCATTTTTATTATTCTAAGTGCTCTTATGAATGAACTCTGTCTTTCTACCATATAAAGGGCTATTACTCCGTCTGATGCAAACTCTTCTACGCCAAATGCAGAAAGCTTATTTTCACCATAAGGCATTTCTCCTATAAAAATGGCGGTGCAGTTCCTTGCTTTTATTATACTTGAAAGCTCTATTATCGCCTTTCTTATTGACATTATATCCGAAAAGAACATTTGTAAGTAAGTTATAGAGTCGATTATCAAGCGCTGTGCAGCCATCGCATCAAGCTCCGAAGAAACAACTTCCTTCATAGAATCATAATCAACTAATGGGATAGTTACTATCTTTATTATGCCGTTATCAATGTATTCCTTAATCTTTGGATCAAACAACATAAACTGAGAAACTAGATCTTCAGGACTTTCTTCCAATGTAAAGTAAAGCCCCTTTTCACCTTTTTTGGCTCCGTCGATTAAAAACTGTAGCGAGAAAGTAGTTTTACCTGCACCTGGCGTTCCTGTAAGGAATACTACACTATTCTTTGGGAACCCTCCTTTCAAAGCTTCATCCAATCCCGGTATACCAGTAGATTCTCTTTCAACATTGTTTTCACTTTTCTTTTCCATTATCCCTCTAATATCATGTCACCCATCAACTGATACTTTACTCTTATAAGAGAATTCTGGCTAAGTATCCTAGCCCATCTTTCAATTAAATCTTTGGTGACATTTAAAGATTGCGCAGCTTGTGATGTCGTAACTGAGTGCTTCTCCTTGACTAATAAAAGTAATTTATTTAGAGGATTGTTTAAAATTTCATCTACTTGTCCTTCTATACCTTTTCCAGGTATCCTTCCAAAATTAGTTGTTTCGAATATCTTCCTCTGCATTTCAGACTGAGAACTCATTTCACTTGCTGTAGAAATCGCTTCAGTTGGCCTAATTAAATTATTATCATTATTAACGGTATTTACCTTAGAGGGCATAGCTAATTGTATTTGATTTAACTTAGTTTCCTTTTCTTCCATGGAAACTTTTGTCTCAGTTTTACTTACAGGCTGTGCAACTAGTATCTTTTCTTCAGTTAAATTTCCTGGCTTATAATTTGGACCGGAGGGCAACTCGTGTGCAATTTTATTGGTTTTTCCTTCATGCAATGTCTCTAATTTCTGAGTTTCTTTTAAAACCGGTTGTGATATTGCCTCTTTTTCAGTGCGTTCTTTTGATTGCTTAACTCTTTTATCTATGCCAAATAAGGACAGTCTCTTTCCCGAAGATAATTTATCTGCTTGATTCACTTTATTTGTTACTAAACCGGTATTTGCCTTTTCCCTTGTTTCTGCAAGGCTTATCTGTGGTACTTCTGGTAATTCAACGCCTAAAGAGGAAGCCGCTCTAAATAAGGAACTGTTTATAAGTGAAACATCTGAATAAACCTTATATGAGGTATCAAGGATATTTTGTGCTACCTGTCTCAAACTACTTTCGTTATCCATACCTATTAATTCAAATTAAGGACTTAAATATATTTATTATTTTTGAATCTAGATTAAAACATTAAAAGTTACAACAATCATTTTAACTCACTATTTTACAGCTACCTGATAAACAATATTCATTTAAATAACCCAGTGAAATAATCTTAGACTCCAATTCAGAGATATAAGAAAGACTGCAGACAGGTGCGGTATTATTTATAACACTACAGATCTGTGCTGTAAGTATGTTTGCCGCACCTAATTCTGTTTCTCCCAATGAACCAGAAGTTGGGTTTTCTATTGAATTAAGTATATCCTGATGAGTGCTATATGCTGGATTTAATCCATTTGAAGTAAGATATGTTCCAGCATCAATACTGGCACCATCGAATACATATTTGTTGTTAATGTCAAAGAAAGGCACTCCTCCAACAAAGAAATTCTGTATCCCAAAACCCGCTGCAGACAAAATAGCAGAACGTGTTGAGTTAAAATCGTGCATCCCTAAAACATAAACATTTGAGTAAATAATAGGGCTTATCTGCGCTATACCAGTTGTATTTATTAAGAATGAGCCTCCCATTTCATCAAAAGACTCAAAATTTATGTACTTTGAAGTATAATAAGCGCCTGTTACAAAAGGTTCAGGATTACCATCTCCATAAGGTGCTTGACCATTATCTATAGCAGGTTGTGCAGTCGACTCTTTAAATATAGAACTCGAAAAATTGAACATTAATGTAGGAACATTTGCATCACTTGTAGCAGATCTGTCATAAAATAACTTTGAAAAGTTCCCAAATCTTGAAAGAGCAATTGCTATTGCCCAGCGCATACCTGCACAGAAAGGACAACCCTGTGCTCCTAGATAAACGAATGTTGGCTTTCCGCCCTGACTTATAGAATAATTAGAAATATTAGAAGGAACGGTTATAGGAATTATATCATAGTTACCACTATTTCCATAAACCAAAACATAATAACCTGGAGATGGCCCATTACTGCCATCACTTGCATTTTCGTATATAAAACTGCCTGCCACCTGCTGTGCTCCAACCTTTGCTAATTGACTACTTAAATCGGATAAACCGTTGATATATGTTGGTCCTAAAGACTGACCGTCAGGCCCTAAGAAAAAGGAACCTGAAGCATTTGCATTGATAGAAGGTGTTAATGACGATACTGACGAAGAGGGAGATATGCGTAAAACGAATACTAAAATTAATAAAATTACTACAATTACTGCTAGGCCTATTACAATGAAAGGAAGAAAACTCTTATTAGAGTTACCTTGTACTTTTTGTAATGGACTAGAACTGCTACCTTTTAACTTTTCATTTTCCTCTCTTAACCTCTGTATTTCTTTTAGCCTTTCATTCTCTTTTTTAAGTCTTTCAAGCTCGTCATCATTGGAATTACTGCTAGTATCTACTTTACTTTCCTCAGTTTTATCTTGAGGGTTCTGCTGTTGATTAGATGTATTTTCGCTGTTATTATCAATGGTTGTAGCTTTTTCAGGCTGTAAATCCTTATTTATGTTCTCGTTGCCTGCTGGATTAGCATTGTGTTCTTTGTCTTCGTCTGGCATTTTTATGTTAATACCTGTCTGCTTAAATAAATTGCGGTATTGAATAGCCCGTTTTTTGTCATCCCTCTGCCTTTGTTCAAAGGCTTCTCAGTTGGATGCAACAACATTCGACTAAGCGCCGGAATACCGGTTTGCACCATGAAGGTCTGCCGTTTCATCCCTTTGTCAGTAATCAGCTTTCGCATCATCTCTTTACACTGGAAAAGGGTATCGTTTCTGCTCAGTTGCCTGCCTTTTACAGCAATGCATTACTGCACTTCAAGTTTAAAGGTGAACGGACTTCCTCCTTTAATGGTCTGTTGTATACAATACCGCTAATATATATAACAATCTGCATTTAATAAATTATCATGGAAGTAAAGATCTTAGAGGATAAGAACCTTAAGAAAGATGAAAGACTTTACATAAAAGGCATAAGACTAATTAATTCTGTAAGGATAGACTATAAAACCCAAAAACATGTTTCCTTTCTTGTACAGGGAGATAATGAGCTCCATAATGTAATGTACTTTGACGAAAAACCACAGGATAAAAAATGGCAGTGTGATTGCAAGTGGTATACCCTTCAGGATAAACTATGCTCACATATAATTGCCGTAAATCTGGCAATAAAGAATGGAAAATTGAAAGTAGATCAGTAGTACATAGACATGTAGGAAGGTACATTTAAGCCGGTACCGAATTTCTCCAACTTTGCGTTTCCTTCCTTTAACCCATAGTCATGCCAGTAATCTAATGCCCTCATGAATGCTATTAATCTTTCATTTTTTGTCTTATCTAAATTTTTAAGCTCTCCCTTATCAAAAAGATATATTCTTGAACCGATTATGCTGTTCTTGTTTATAGTTTGCCTATAAACTATCGTCATTCCATTGCCTTCTTTTTTGCTATAGAGCCTTGCCTTTACGGTTTTGTTCACGTTTTCCTTCCCTTCTTTTGCATTTGGATATTCAAAGTACCTTTCAGATTTTATAAGAGAATAATCATCGAAAGTTTTTTTAGACAAGCGGTCATAAACTGAAACATTAAGGAACGCTAAAATTGGTATGGAATCCCTCTCAGAGAACCCTTCAATGTAAAGTTCGGATGAAACTATGTAGGAATTATTCGTTTCTTTCAGTTTTTCCATGTTTACAAGGAATAGATCCAAAGCGCTATCCAAATATGTAAGGTCCTTACTTCCTTTTTTTGCTATTATATGTTTGCTTTCCCCTTTGTTTTTATACCAGTTAAAAGTATCCATTGACTGAAAAACAGTTAAATCTTCATTTTTTAAGATAAGATTTAGTATTTCTCTATCCGAAACTGTTATATAATTTTGTTTTAGGAGATCCTCTAAAATGCCTCTTTCTTTTTTCTGTATCATTACTGAATTTAAGAATAAATCCACTATAAATACTTATTTTAAAGAACCCGTACGCAATACCTTGCATATCCAGTCCTTTGGAGCAGAAGCATGCTCCACTTCTTTAAGAATAAGAACTGCTTGTTTTTGACTTTCCAGTTTGCCAAGTTCGAGATAAATATATCCTTCTTCTGCGTCATTATGGCCTTTTAAGACTCGCATAACCCCTTGTGTTTTCTTTTTTGCATCATCTAGTTCATTTATTGAAATGAGTCTTTTAACTTCATCTAAAAGTTTCAGTATAGCCCCATGCTCTGCCTCTAATCCCTGTATCCTTAGTTTATTCTCTTCAAATATTTCAGGAAAGAGGTATTCTTCTTCCCAGAACATGTGATTTCTAAGAGAAGAAACAATCAAATCAAACTTATCCAGATCCGGCTTTGAACTCAACGAAAGTAAGAATTCATTAAAGTAGCCATCGATTCTTTCATGATCCTTAGTCAAAACGCTATCGAGCATATCCAATTAAGAAAACTGATTTATTTAACCTTTATAGGTAAATTCCAATTTTATTTAATATTTAAAAGTAATACCTGAAAAAACCTACATAGATATGATAAACAAAATAGATTTTTAATCGGATAAATCTGTCTTTGAAAATCTTTTTATAATTAATATGCCCCCGCCAGGATTTGAACCTGGGTGCCCGGTTTAGGAAACCGGTATTCTGTCCAAGCTAAACTACGAGGGCTATTCGAAATCTAAAGCTTTTTTAGCTTAAATCATTTAATTTTAAAACTATAAATATTATCCTTTATCATATCTCTTTATTGTTTATGGCAGGAAATAATCCTTTTATAAGTATAACATACTCAGAAAATGACATCTTAGTAGACAGAGTCAACGAAAGAATAGAAATTTTAATACTTATAAATGAAGCAATGGAACACGGCGGTATAATAGTACTCCAAGGAGCACCCGGTATGGGAAAAAGCACGCTGCTAACTGCTATTGAAAAAGAACTGGAGAAATCGAAAAACATAGATGTTATAAGAGAAGAATTTACTCCTATGGTTTATAATAAGATAAGAAACTTGGATATTAAGCCTCCAAAAAAGTTGGTAATAGAACTTGATGATTTCAATAACATAGAAATGCTTGAAAAATTGAGCCAGCAAAGAGTTATCGATCTCTTATATAACCTAAGCCAGAAAATTGCAGTTTTAATGGTTGAAAACAGAGAAAATGGTGTTGAAAAGGAACTTAAAGCACAAAGTAAACAATTCAAAAAATACAATCTTGCTGGGCTTTCAAAGGAAGACTTAAAACAGATAGTAATAAATAGACTGAATTCAGTAAGAGCTATAAAATCTGATTCTCTTGAGCCTTTTACTGAAGCTGAGTATGAAAAGATATATAAGAAGGCAAGAGGAAATCCTAGAATTGCGTTGCTAATATGCTCTGCATTATACGATCAGAAAACAAATAATATAATATAAAGGATAATTAAAGGATACATGAAAACAAACGTTAAAATAGCCCTGTTACTCCTGGTTATTTTTGCAATAGTCCTAATAGCAAGCAGTTTTTTTGCAGGAGTAAATCTAAAATTGTTTTCAGTCATTTCGCTGCAAACCGGAGTAAACTATAGCATCTCCTCTCCATTTTACTATTTAGTATACATAATAATCGCGGGTTTACTGGTACCAACTGCAATAATCCTGCTGCTTGTAAAATATAAAAAATTAAAGATAATAAACATTATTATTATATTTTTGTTTTTGATTATTATGTATGCCTTTTCAGACATTCTCCTTCTAGACATATATGTTTTCCTTTTACATGGCAACGTAAATTCTAATGGAGGTTTACTTGGCGTTTTTTCACTATTAGCCTATGTTCTGCCGGTAATATTTACAGTTTATTACTTCAAATATGCGGGAAAATATGGAAAAGACGTTTTAAATATAATCTTATTTGTATCGATCTCTGCCATTATATCATTGGACTTGAATATAATAACTGCGTTGATACTTATTGCAATAATAAGTGTTTATGATTATATCTCTGTTTTTATAACGAAGCACATGTTGACACTTGCAAAGGCATTTTCCAACAATTCATTCGGGGGTATAGTATTAATGGCAAGAAAGGCAAAGAAACAGGAAATCTTCCTCGGAGGAGGTGATATGGCGTTCCCCGCAATTCTCGCAGATGAATTCTTTCTTCATTATAACTTTCTTTCAGGAGTATTTGCAATAATCGGTGCAGTGATTGGATTGTCAGTAATACTGTTTTTAGGCAAGAAAGGGAAGGCTTACCCTGCAATGGCTGCCATAGGGCCTATGCAGTTCGCTATCCTAGGATTATATTTTCTAATAAGATTTATCTGATATAACGGCGTTATATATTTAAACTAGCATTGAATTAAAAACAAAATGGAAGTTAACGTAAAAGAGGAAGATGTAATAAAAGGACTAAAACAGTGCTTTGACCCAGAGATACCTGCAAACATCTACGATTTAGGATTAATATACAAAATAGAGATAAATGGAACTGAGGTAAAAATAACAATGACTTTAACCTCTCCTTTCTGCCCGGTTACAGATTATTTAGTAGAGGATATAAAAGGAAAGGTAATTGATTTCTCTGGCGCCACAAAGGTAGACTTAGATATAACCTTTGATCCTCCATGGACAAAGGATAAAATGACCGATGAAGCAAGAGCGGAGCTAGGGATATAGATTGTATACTTGTCATTTTCTTCTATCAACTCCAATAAAGTTTTACGTAGACGCCTCCCCCTGCAGTTAAATTTCCATCTCCCCGCCTTAAGCCCTTCTTTATTATCATTTATTTCTAAAAAGTAATATTCAGGGAACCCTTCAAAAGCCTTCTATTATACGCAGGTCATGAATCATACCCCAACATATAAATTTAAGTTATTATTAATTTATTAATCTTAATCTAAAAAATCCTTTTCTTTTATTTTATTTGGTATATACTCCTCTGTCATAAATGACAAGCCCTTAGCGGTAAACGCGTCTAATTCAACTTTAGCCTGAAGTTTCTCCATCTTAGATAACTCCTCTTGCCATGCTTTGTTGTTCTTAAACCAATCATAATTTTTTATCTGTTTAAGCCTAGATGCATCAACTTCTTTAAACTTTATCAAATGGCGTTTTAATCCATAACGTTCTATATCTTTTTCCATTAATCCTATAAATTTAGCATCCGGTAATGCCAACCTATCAGAAGCGTGTGCGAGCGCTATTGATCCAAATTTTATTGCAGAGTAGATGTATACCCCCCATGGATCGAAATCAACTAAAACATAAACAGGCAGACCTTCTTCTTCATGTAATCTTTGAAGTAATCTTCTTATTCCTCTTGTTGCTTGACCCTGACTTGACATTATAACACAGTGCAATTTTTTCCACGCCTTATCCTCATTTGCTCTTTCGAACATCGTACTTTTTTCAAAATACAAAATAAATTTTGCCTCTACTTTATGAAATATTATTTCTTCAACATTACTCGGTATAGCCCAACCGCCACTTCCGAGCTTAGACCAATCTATTACATCTCCCCTATCCTCAATTATTACTTCCCCAGCCACAGATCCGTTCTTATTTGCATTGATATTCAGCTGCTCTCTTGTTAAATCAGTTATCAGTTCTAAATCTTCTATTGCCTTGTTTGTCTCTATCTGATCATCAACTACATCTATCTTTGTCCCAGGTATTGTACGTCTTACCTGGTAAAAGGCCGACCTTAAGCTTGTGTGCTTATCACTTTTTATAAGCTCCCTGCTGACTGCCGCCATGGCCATTGTCTGTATGAACTTTCTTACATGACCAACGTTTAAAAAATATCTTCTTGACAAACCGCTGCCTAATGTGATCATCCTGCTTTCTGTATCGTATTTTATGTTTGATAAACCTCTTACAGGCAAGGTCAAATAAGGATTTTCTCCTTTCTCTATCTGCTGATAAACGTCCTTCCCGAGTTTCTCAAGTACGTTTAATCTCTTTTTCCTTGACTCTTCAATTTCCTTGCTATCCATATTTACTCCTCCCCTTCTGTAGACGTATCAGATTCTATCTTGCTTGATATCACATCTCCCTTGCTAAGACTTTCCTCCACGTTTGCTTTAACTTCTTCCTTCTTCTTTTCAAGAAGGCCTTCTATTTTTGCCTTTACCCTTTTTTCTTCAATGTCAGTTAATTTTGAAAGAGAATACGCCAGTTCTATACCATACTTATCAAACAAACTTATTCTTTCCTGGAACAAGCTGCTTTTATGCTTTCTGTTTAGAAAGACTGAAAGATTCCTAACAAGCTCCTGCAATGCAAGCTTTATCTCCTTTATTATTACTGGATAGCCGGCAACTGAATTCTTGCTTTCATTGGTATAAGGCACCCATACTGATGCTATGTGTATTATGAAAACAAGCGGACCTATAGGCACCTTGCTTTCTACTTTCAGGCCATAACGTGCATAATCTACACCCAAAAAGCTTTGAGTCAATGCACATGAAGAAGAATCAAACAATAGCGGTATCTTATTAGCGAACCTCATTAAAATTGCTTTGTCACTCTGTATCTTTCCGCCATAAGCTGCAGCAACTTCTATTTGAAAAGGCATCCCCCTATAAACTTCTGGTTTCCTTGTAACTGATTTGACAAACTCCGGTGAGTATTCCTTCTTCAAACTCTTTTCCAGTTCTTCTCCTCCTATCGGTGACAAACAATCAGTCTGTGGCCTCATCAAATCGAGGGACTGCAATGCCTTCAATATCGAATTTGCCTGCACTCTATCAATTTCCTGCGGTTTAGTCTTAGCGTCTATTCCTGCGCTTTTCAGAGTCTGCTCTGCAACTGCCCTGCTTACCCTAGACAATTCTTTTTCTAAAACTGATGCAACGCTCCTTTCAGTTGAATTTTTTAGAATCCTTATAAATATTCCTATCTCTAGCCCCTCAGGATGCGGCTTGATTGCCAAAGGCTCCTTTGGCAGAGAGTCTATTACCCGTTTATATGTAATCTTTTCTCTATTTGGATTAGTATAAATCAAAGTTGCGTGTGGATTTACCAGAGCGGTTCTTCTGACATATTCATCCAATCCTTTGTTTCCACTTATGTAAAGCCCTTCTATCTCCAATTCAATGCTTGTACCAGATTCGTAAGGATAATCGTCATCGCTTTCCTCAATAACTTCCGGCTCGTTTTTTAGTATGTTTATCTGGACTTTCATCATTTTAGCATTCTTTGCGCTTTTTATTTTAGAGATTATCTTAGCGGGCTTGCCTGTTGTAAGCTGTGAGTAAAGGACTGCTGAGTGGATACCTATTCCTTGTTGTCCCCTGCCCTGCCTCATTGACTGAAACTTGCTTCCATAAAGCATTCTTCCAAATATATCAGGTATTTTTGATGAAAGTATCCCAGGGCCATTGTCCATTATTTTTATAAGGAATATTGGAGCATTCTTCTTTAATCTCAGCTGCTTGCCATTCATAAGTACTAAAAGCTTATCGTTATTTTCTGATATATCAAACGTTACATCATCGAATGAAACGGATAGTTTGCCGGCTCTTATCTGCTTTGACTCACTTTTTCCCTTGAAAAGAACAGTGAACTCATTTTTCCTCACTATCAGCTGTCCTACGTTCTGCTTTTCATCAAGCAGTTGATAATTGTCACTCAATGCCTTTACATCTATATTTATTTCTGGCAAAGTTACCTTTTCCTTATTCTTTTCCTGCATGTGTCCAAGTTCCTCACACGCATCCAAAGAATTATCCACGGCCTCCTTTACGCACGTAAGCAACGCCTTTTGTTTATTATCAAAACCCAAAAGATGCCTGTTCTTTTCAAAGAACTCTGTAACACTTATTGCTCTTTGTCCCTTTGCAAGTTCTTCAGCGATTTCCATTCAAATACACCTCTACTTTCCTTTTATTTATCATTGAAAACACATTATCATGTTTTGCGCCGTTTAAAATCATTTCTATTGCAGACTGTGCAATAGATATATCCTGTATCTGCCCGATAATACTTATAGTTTTCCCATAAACGTTTATGTAACATGAGGTTTCCTTCATTAATCTCTGCTTTATAATTCCTCTTGTACCTATTACTCTCCCTTTCAGCTGCATCGCTCTTTTCTCAGAATTACTGTAATCTCTTAGACTTATTACAACAAGATCATAGTCATCATCTAACAATAGAGATGAAATTGCCGCGTCGAATCCTCTGTTAAAGGCATTTATTACATTTTTAGCCGACAAAACCTCAAGAGCGCTTTTTCCACTGATATAAGCGGTGTTCCCGTCTACTTCGAATGTAACACCGTGCTGTTTTATCTTTTCCAGTAGTTTTTTTTGCCTTACTATTTCTTTTGCCTTTTTCCCATTCATCAATACTTCGTCTTCCATTAAAGCTCCTTTGACATGTACCACTTATATCTGTTATACCCAAGATTTCTGTAATACTCGCGTACTCCTACACCGGATATAACATTTATCTTATTTATTGAATATTCCTCTTTTGTTATCCTTTCAGCTTCAGAAAGCAGTTCTCTGCCAAATCCTCTGTGCTGAAATGCCTTATTATTGCTAGCGTTTATATTTAAATGTTCACCGTAAACATGCAATTCCCTTACGAATGATTCATTTGAATTATCAGGTATCCTTAACCTCAAAAATGCAATGATTGCATTGTTGTTATAATCATCAACACTTAGAAAAACTTCATCCCCATTTACCGACCTGTAATTTTCCCTGTTTAATTTTATTTTCATAGGCTTTGAAATTTTTACGTGACCTATCTCCCTGCTTCTTATATCATTTGCCTTCTTCCCCATTTCAGTTATCTTCATATCAATAAGCTGCCTTAGATTTGTTACTTTTATTCCGTTTTCTATGAACATCGAGGGAATATCCCTTTCAATCCTCATTATTCTAAGCCATTTGGGTGCGTTTATCTCAGCTTCTGCTATTAAATCAACTACTTGATTAACGGGATAAGGTTTATAATTTCCTCTTTTCCACATTTCATATAGGCCGGTTCCGCGGATAACTAATGTAGGGTATATCTTTATGGCATCCGGTTTAAAATCCTCATTTTCGTATATCTGCTTTATTGTTTCCTTGTCTTTGTCTTTGTCTGAAAATGGAAGATTAAGCATTATGTGATAATCAACTTTGTATCCATAATTTTTCAGCCTTCTGCTTGCATCAATGACATCTGCTATTTTATGCCCTCTGTTGTTTCTCAGCAGCACTTCGTCATAAATGCTTTGAACACCCATCTCAATTCTTGTTATGCCGAAATCCAACATCCTCTCTATGTCTTCGTTTGAACATCTTTCCGGCTTTGTCTCTGCAGCAAACGCGACACACCTTATTCTTGCGGTCTCATTAACCCGCTTCTGAGCTTCAATATCACCCTCTATCTTTTCGCCATAAAACTCGTTCATTGACTTGTAAACATTTGTAACATAATCCTTTACATAATCCTTTGGTAAAGTTGTAAATGTTCCACCTATAACTATAATTTCTATTTTCTGGGGGTTATAACCCATAAAAAGGTAATGCTTCAATCTTGCAGTTACCTGTTTGTAAGGATCATAAGCATTCATCAATGCCCTCCTGGCAGCAGGCTCAAAGCCAGTGTAACTCTGCGGTGTATTGAACTTTGTGCCCCCCGGACAGAATATACATGTACCATGCGGGCAATCATATGGCTTTGTCATTATAGCAACTACATTTACTCCTGATAGCACTCTTATGGGCTTTGAAACCATAATGCTCGCGTATTTTTCCCGTTCACCCTGTGAAAAATAACTTAGTATCTCACCGTTCTTTGGTATGTTACCCATGCCTATCTGCCTGCATACTTGTCTTTTTATAGCGAGAAGCTCTTTTCTGTTTTTTACCCTACCTCCCTCTATCTCTTTTTTGAATAGAGGCATAAAACTGGATAAACTTTCCTGTTTATTGTAATAATCCATATGCTTTATAATTTATAAAAGCTGAACATATAAATTATAATATATGAATAAGAAAGCGCAGATGATAACTATATTTTTTTCTTTATTCCTAATACTTGCAATTATAACAATACTTGGAATAGAATCTGTAAACCTTAATACAAATGAAAACGTAAATTCGCTGATACAGGAATATAATCTGCCAAAACTGCAGTATTATTTTTTCCTTTATGCCCTTTCAAATGTTAATTCACTAACAATATCAAATGGCACATACAATATAATTTATTCCACCTTACAAAATGTATACTTAAATGAATTACAAAATGTCAACGTTTCCGCAGTATTATTAAATACATCAAATGTCGTAATACAACTACCACAAAAACCAGAAAACATTGTAAGTTATGTACCTATAACCTTATTTAATCTCCAAAACCAGGCTACTCCAAATCCATTCCAGCAAATGATAAACATAACTTCGGTAGACAACGGCTGGCAGCTTATATCAACAGATAATTTCGGTCAAAATGTAGAGTTTTTCTACAGCAACGGAACGGTAATACCAAGCTGGCTGGAAAATTATACCAGTAGCAGTGCAATATGGTGGCTTAAGTTAGGCAGTATACCTGCAAGTTCATCTTTTACAGTTTATATGGGCTTAGCTTCTAAGTCTGCAAACCTGTTTAACAACACTAACGATGGGGAATCCTCTCAGCTTTCACCAGTACGGGGTGAGTATAACGATATAGCCGATGTAATGAATCAAGGTTTGTTGTACCAGTTCTATCAATTGAACGGTGGAGGCATGCAGTCTCAGACAAGCGTTTATCAAGCACAACTAACTCCAAATTCAGTTTTCTCTTACGGTAGCTTGACAGCGACGGCTGGTCCTACCTTATACCAATCTGGATCATTAGGTAACGAACAGGATGTTGATGGAACTAATGAGCCAAATGTCATAATAGATTATCAGTACGATTATTCAGGAGGAAGCGCCTTTCCAAATCCACCGATAAGTAATCCACAGTATGTAATAATGAAGGCAATAGGTTTTGTAGTAGTTAACTCTCAAACAACAATATACGGTTTAACGGATGATGGAATGGGAATTGGTTATTCTAATAGCGGTGGAGCATTGATACCATGGCTTGGAGGATCATCGACTTCCAATAATCCAAATAATATAATCAATGCGTGGGTAGGGGAAGGCGCAACACAATACGGCGGTACAATTACAACAGACGGCACTTACAGGATAGAAATAGACTACACAAATCAAGGCGGACCAGGTGAAGATGCTGTCTGGTCAAATGCGCCAGTAGATTACTACTCTCCCTCCCAGCCTCCAAATGGAGTAATGCCCTCAGTAGGTTTTGGCAGTGATCTCCCATAGTGAGTGCACTTTATTTGTAGGTCTTTGAAATATTATTAAATTTGAGGCTGTTTTAGATTTCTCCTACTCACTTAAAATAAAACTTGCTGTTTTTTCCCTGTTAAACGGTATTAAATCGTCATAACCTTGTCCCGTCCCTAAAAATAATATAGGTTTTTTAGTAACATATGATATTGAAAGAACTGCTCCTCCTTTCTTGTCAACGTCTGCCTTTGAAAGGATATTTGCGTCTATCCCTATTTCCTTATTAAAAACTTCAGCCTGTTTTACAACGTCATTTCCTGTCAAGGCATCGCCAACGAATATAGTAAGATCCGGTTTGCTCACTCTTTTTACCTTCTTTAATTCCTCAATTAAATTCTTGTTTATGTCGCTTCTTCCCGCAGTATCAATCAATACAACATCTTCTTTTGCGGAAACTGCATGCTTTACTGCATCAAATGCAACCGCTGCAGGATCAGCTCCATAGGTATGCTTTATTATAGGAACGTTCAATCTTTTTGCATGTATCTCAATCTGCTCTATTGATGCTGCACGGAAAGTATCACCTGCCGCAATAACCGGTTTCAAATCATTTAAAAGTAAAAATTTGCACAGCTTTGCTATCGTTGTAGTCTTTCCTGCGCCGTTCACGCCTATTATCAATATTATAAACGGTTTTTTGCTCTTAATATCAGAAATAAATTTTTCTTTATCGTACGCAATTAAAACGCCGGCAATGCTCTCTTTTATTGCATTTTCCAGATATTTTTTATTTCCGAACACTGAAATGCCCTGACCTACCAGTCTGTTTTTCAGTTCCTTTTCTATGCCTTCAAGTACAGACAATGCAACATTATTTTCCAGAAGAACCGACTTTATTTCTGAATAGATCATTTCAACGTCTTCTTCTGTTATTGTATGAGAAAGAATCGATTTCTTTTTTACAGGACTTTTCTGCTGCTTTTCCTCAGTTTTATTTTCTGCCTTTTCAACATCCTTAAGTTTAGAAACTTCCTTTTTTATTTCCTTAATCTCTTCTTTTATTTCCTTTTTGTCTTCCGGCAGTATGTCCTTTTTAAGTTCTAAGTTATCCTGCTGCAATATATTTTCTTCCTTCTTCTCTTCTTCTAGAATTTCCTTTTCTTCTTCTTTTGAAATTTTTTTCTGTATAGAATTTAAGGAATCCTTTATTTTTTTCTTTATGAAGTCAAACATATTATCTTAATGAGTTTTGGTAGCTTTCGTAAATCTTGTTTGCCTCGTCTTCGAGCTTTGTGCCTCTTTCCTGTAAAACCTGTATTGTCTGCGCTATTGAAGTTATATTTGCGCTTACCTCCTTAAAATCATTCTCCAGCTTTGACTTTAATTCCTTAAATGAAAATGATTTAAAGATGTTGCTGCCTATGCCTACGATTGCATCATTAAGTTCGTTTATCTTTCCTCTTATGAAGATATCCTGCGCATAAGGTAACAAAACATTGCTGTTCTCTTTTAAGGAATTTAATCCATCTAATGCCCTTGCAATATTATCCTGTGTTATCTGTAAGTTATTAAGAACGTTTATGTAATTTTCAAGCTCCCTTCTTATATACTCGATTTCCATCAGCTGATTGCTCAGCTTTTCCTCGTCAATTTCCATTTACTGGCCCTGTTTTACAAGATTCACTGTGACTATCTTCTTATCGTCCTTAGAACACATTACTCTTATCTTTGTTTTAGGATCTTTCATCCCTCTACTGAATATTTCGTTGTTGACATCCTGGCTTAATTTGACAGATTCTGCCTTCATGTGCCTTTTTATAAAGACTCTTAAATATTTTGAAGCTGCTGCTGCTCTTTTGTAAGGTGGAACCTTTTCTATTCCCTTGCGCATATTTACCATCAGTATCTTTTGCTCTGCCATGTTATCTACCTACGTTCTTATTCATCCTAGATCTGTCCATCTTCCTTGTGCCATATTTTCTTATCTGCGCAAATACGGGTGGACGGCTAGTCTTTCTAGCATGCTTTATCAATGCTCTTTTTTTATTTGCTGATTTGTTCCTTGACATATTTATTTGCTCTCAAACTTTATCTTATGCTCCTTTTTTGGCTGCGTTATTGCCTGCAGCAATTCCTTTAATCTTTCATCATCGATAACTGATTTAAGTCTACCTGTCAATGCCGACTGAATAAGCATGTTTTCAACTTCTTCTGCTAATTCGGGATGTGCATACCGTAAGTTTCCAAGTCTCTCTCTGGCATCTTTTGTGAGGAACTTTACAAGTACCTCCTGCTTCATCTGCTCCATCTTCTTTCTCTGCTCCAATTCTGACGGATCGTTTTTATTCTGATATTCCATATTTTTTTGCTGTTTCCTTGGCTGCATTGTCTGCGAAGGCTATGCCTTTTGGGGTAAGAACCCTTCCAAAATGATTCTGAACCTTTACTTTTTTAATTAACTCTGCTTTTTCCAGTTCCTGCAGTATATGCCTTATTATCGCACCGCTTGCAGGCTTGAAATGCTTACCGCTGTATCTGTTCTTTTCCTTGTCTCCATAGATGTTTCTTAAGCGGTTTACTCCTATCGGTTTTTTATTAGTATACATCCTTCTCATTATGCTTGCTGCACGAAGATACCACCAGTTATCCTGTGACGGTATTCTATCTTTTGCCGAACCTGTTTTTACAAACATAGCCCAGTCAGGAGAAGGAGTTAACTTTTCTTCCTCAAGCTTCTTTGCGAGTTCATTCACCAATTCTATTTGATTTACGTCGTATCCTCTTATCATATTTTACCTTTCTAACATTTCCACAATTTAAGCATTTATAGGTTAAAAACCCTTGCTTCAACCTTACCCTACAGTTGACCCCTGGTATAAGTAATTTATTACAGCTTCTGCATATTAAAAACTTTTCCTCTTTTGGCAATTTTATCTTTTTAGAAGTTAATATCCGTTTAGCTAGGAATATATACCTCTCTGAAAGGTTATTATTCTCCCTTGAAGCCTTTATCAGGTAATCAAAGTCTCTTTTGAATCTTTTTTCATCGTTTCTATATATCGCCATGCCAGATATTATCACTGATCTTTATTAATAATATAATTGCTCTCAGAGATGGAACTTAAAATAATTACAAAGTTTCAAATTATAGAAATATTTATAAAGGATATATCTCTCTTAAAAGTAAAGCGCTGAGGCAGAAGCGCAGAATAAAACCAAGGAGGTTAATATGGCCAAAAAGGACAAAAATAAAGTAGAAGACGACGATGAAATCATCGAAGAAGACGAACTAGATGGATTGGATGACGAAGATTTAGAAGATGACGATTTAGATGATTCAGACGAAAGTGACGAAGAATGAATAAAACAAAATAAAAGTTATTTTTATATTTTTATTTAATTTAATTTTCTGAGGACAAGAACAAGGTTTTCATTTGCAAATTCTTCGGATATTACGCTTTGTTTTTTGTCCCTTCTCACTATTTTTAAATAAAGCTTATCTCCGTTTTTTGCCCTTACTTCTATTGAGTTTTCCATCTTTCTTATGTCAATGTCGTTCTTGGTTCTCACCCCTGGCAGGGAAATCGCATGTATGACCGTGTCTCCGTGCTTTGACACAAGATCCTCTGGTTCTATTATCTCTTTAGCAGAAAATGATTGTTTTGAGCTACTTTCATGGCTCTGCTGGTTCTCCTGCTGTTTATTTGTAAATATAGAGCCATTGAAAACCCCATTTAAAACCTGTGGTATAAGCTCATTTACCATTTTTGTAACGTCTATGTTCAAGCCGCTTATGTTTATGCCCTGCGTCCTCAGAGGTCTGCCGCACTGCGGACAGAAACTCCATTCCTTTTCGACAGGCACTCCACAAAATAAGCATTTTTTCTTCTGCATAGATTCTGTTGTATGCAATCTAATATATAATTTGCTGTAGATTGCAAGAAAAGGTTAAATTATGGAAAAATCTATTAGAATATATGATAAAATCATTGTTTTTGATAGGATTGATAATATTTTTAGTAGGAGGCATATCTTTTTTAGGATTAAGTATACAGGCAATAAGCGGATATATCAATAAAATCCTATCATTTATACCGTTGCAGCAGGAGTACACCTCAATAATCTTCATAGTAATAGGATTGATAGTTATGGGATTAAGCTTCCACTCAAAAATGGGCAAATACTATAAATATTATTGACATGGGATTTGCCGGAACAAGCATAACAAATGAAGATGCAGAAGAGATATTGACTTCGCTGGTAAAGGTTTACTCTGCCATACCTCCGATACTAAAAAGTTACATCCCCTCTTTGGACAGGATATTAACGGTATTGCCAGATGCGGTAAGGAAGTATTCTGTAGAGGATATAATAAAGCTTTTGGACTGGGCCGCAAAGAATGAAATAGTTATTTAAACAAAAGATTATACTATTAGTAAAATAATCATTATCTGATAATAAATAAGGTATGGGCATAGAAACAGTATCTGAATATATCAAAGACAGCTTTGCTTTATTTAATGGTTTTTGGTTATTCAGTAATTTATACAATTTTTATCCCTTTATAACGTACAGTAAAAATGAAAAAGAAGAAGAAAATAAGCTTACTAAAGAACCGAAAATATCTGTTCTGATTCCTGCGTATAAGGAAGAAGATGTGATAATAAACAATGTTAACAGAATTGAAAAGGGAAATTACAGCAAACTTGAACTGATACTTATAACTGAAAAGGACGATTTTAAAACTAACAGAATGTCTGAATATCTATCCAAAAAATACGAGAATGTGAAGCATGTATCTATTCAAGGAAACAAAAACCGCGGAAAACCACGTGCATTAAACGCAGGATTAAAACATGCCGATGGAGAAATAATTGGAGTATTAGATTCCGAAGATTATATAGATGAAGATCTATTCAAAAAAGTGGCTTATGAGTTTTCAAAATATAACTATGATGCTATCCAAGGAAGATTAAGCCTAAAAGAATCACATAATAAATGGCTTGATCATCAGTTTGCTGCTGAGTACAGATACTGGTATGAGAGTTACATGTATAAATTAAATAACGCAGGGTACGTATTACCATTTAGTGGAACCACTAACTTCTTTAGGAAAAGCGTAATTGACGAATTAAACGGCTGGGAAGATGGAAACTTAACAGAGGACTATGAACTTGCAATAAGAATGTACAGCAAGAAAAAAACCGGTAAAAAGTATAAAATCGGGTATATAGATACTATAACAACGGAAGAAACTCCTAAGGATATTAAAAGCTGGATGAAACAACGCACCAGATGGTCACAGGGAAAACTAGATACTACCCTAAAATACCTTGAAAAAGAGGAGTTAGACACAAAAAGCAAGTTAAAAATACTGGCTACGGGGTTAAGCTCAGTTATAAGCACAGTAAATATTGTAGGGATAGGAGTCAGTGCCTACATGTATGCCAGCGGGATAGACATGGGATATTTCGCTGGTATTGCCTACACAAATCTTTGTTTTGTAGGAGCTTACTGTTATTTGCAAGGTAAGGCTTATTACGAAATACTAAAGGAGAAAGGCGAGAAATATAAATATTTAAAATCAGCTTTCATTGGGATAACTACGCCAATTTATTGGGCACTGCAATGGGCCGCTAGCACCATTGCATTGGGTAGAGAGATAAAAGGAAAAAAGAACTGGGAAAAAACAATGCATTTAGGAACGGCATTCAAAACCAATAATGAGCAGGAAAGTAAAACACAACGATAGGTTTAAATTCAGATATGTATTCTATTTAAGGATATGATAATTGACGGAAAAGATTCTGTATTGGGTAGACTAGCGACTTTCGCAGCAAAATCGGCACTGGAAGGAGAGAATGTTGATATAGTAAACGCAAAAGACATAGTTATAGTTGGAAATAAAAACGACATACTTAATAAATATCTTGAAAGAAGAAGAATTGGTACAATGTCAAAAGGACCATTCTTTCCAAGAGATACAAAAGGGATAGTTAGAAGAGCTCTTAGAGGCATGATAAGAAACAAGAGGTACCACGGCAGGGAAGCATTCAAAAGGATAAAAGTATATGAATCCATTCCAGAGGAGTTAAAAGATAAGGAAATGATCAATATTGCAAAGGTAAGAATGGACAAGCCTATACACAAAGTTAAAATAGGAGAGCTTGCAAATATACTTAAACAGGTAAAATGAAAAAGAATGCAATGATAGTAGCAAAGAGAAAAACGGCTGTTGCAAATGCCGTAATAAAAGAGGGAAGCGGAAATGTGTACATAAACGGCAAATCATTGCATTCATTTAATGACAAGCTTTTCAGGATGATAGCCTCTGAACCTATTGAATTGTCCGATTCTCTTTACAAAAAATATGATATAACAATAAAAATAAGAGGGGGAGGTCAGGTTGCCAGGGCACAAACGGTAAGATCTGCAATCGCAAAAAGCCTCGTAAAAAAAGAGAAGGCACTTAGAAAAAAGTTTCTGGAATACGACAGAACACTGCTTGTAGACGATAAAAGACAAACTGAAGCCCAGAAACCCTACAGAAGTGCAGCAAGGGCACTTAAGCAGACAAGCTACAGATGAACTTAAAGACTTAAATATACCGGCTTTTCTTAAATACCTTTGTATGGATAATCTTTATAATTTTATAAAAAAGCAAAGTAAACTCGAGCTTCTTTCCGAACAGATCGGGAAAGGAAACAAAGAAAAGGCACAGAAAACATTAGTTGAAATGAGTCTTGAACGTGCCTTCTATATGGGTATCCAAAAGAAAAACAATCTTGAAAATGAGATAGACCGTCCTTTAAAGATATACATTGCCGGCCCGTATACGCCGAAGGATGCAAGTGCGCATGATTACGCAAGAATTGCGCATGAAAACACAGTAAGTGCAATAGACTATGGAATAGACGTAGCAGATAAAGGACACCTGCCTTACATACCACATTTAACTCACTTCATACACCTATATGGTAAGAAAATACTTTCATATGAATATTATATAAAAGCAGATAGTGAATGGCTAAAAGACTGCGACGCTATCCTTTATTATCATCATAAGATAGGAGATTCAAAAGGGGCTGATAACGAGCTTAAACTTGCGATAGACAGCGGGAAAACAGTATTTTTCAGCGTATATGACATTCCAAAGTATGTGCCTGCTAAAAAAATAATCATTAACTAGGCATGGTGACATCCTCTCACTGTTAAAGCATGCGTATTTTCCGCTCACATTTGATAAATAAACATAATACATACTTAGGTTGGCTCAAAAAATGCGGTAATTAAACTGCCTACTAAATAGATTATAGAAAGCATTAAATGACCAAACTATTTTCGCTTCTTTTTAAATATTGAAAAGATAAAAAGCAGGAATGCAAAAACAATGAAAGCTGTATCTACATACAGATTTATAGGCTGGTAGTAATTGCTCAAGTTATAGTACTGGCCTACACTTACCAGAAAATTAGCCTCGTCTGATATAAGACCAACACCAAAACCAAAAACAAGAGCGGTAATGCACATTGCTGTATTGTTTCTTCTAAGCTGTTCATCGAGCGCGAAAAACACTATTCCGCTGACTATTACGAGTATAATCCCTAAAAATATATGATGAAATTTTATACCATTATAGCCTAGTCCGAGATTTCCTCCAAAATAAACGTAAAGCCTGGCTATAATTATTGCAGAAACTATGCCTAAAAGCAAGTAAATGGATGGTTGTTCTATTATCTTTTTCCCAGAGATTTTGGCCATAAATTTAATATTATTAATATTAACAGGTGCTATTTATAAAGAGTACGGGCCGGTGGTCTAATGGCATGACGTCACGTTCGCATCGTGAAGGCTCCGAGTTCAAATCTCGGCCGGTCCAGATCATAACAACCAGCTTACAGAAAAACCTTCTGATGGTTTCCTTTCCCCCATATTAACTTATTTGTAAAGAAGAGGGAAACCGCTGAAACTATAACTATTGAAAACGTGGATATAATTGAAAAATACGTCCTTCCAAAGGCAAGCATGTACTTGGATATAACGCTAATCATGAATATGTCAAAGGCCACTACTGCTAGTATAAAGGCATTGAACTTTCCGAAACGGTATGCAGAACTAAGAAAACCCTTGTTCCTAAAGTTTATCTTCTCATTTACGATAAAATTTGAAAGTCCGCTTATCTCACCTCCAAAAAGCACCGCTAGGGGATAGAAAAAACCAAGACTTAGGCTTGTATATACCATAAGTAAGTTAACCATGTAGGAAAAAGAAGAAATCAGACTGTAATTTATTGAGGTCTTATTAAAGCTTTTTATTATTGATTCGACCATCTCTGCTAGATTGATCCTTTTATTGTCCTTTCCATACTCTTCTCTTATTATTTCAGTAGTGTGTATACCGTGGGCATTAAGAATGTTTATCGATTCGACAAGGAAAGACTTTCCGTTCAGTTTTGTGTCTTTAAGAAGCAAAGCAGATTCTTTGGTAAATATCCTATTAAAAGAAAAATTATTGTATGAATTACCAAATGACAATAAATTAGAAATCTCCGTTACAAGCATTTCCCTAAAGTTTCTTTTTCCACTTTCAATCATGTTACCGCCATTTAAGTAATCGGTAAACCATGCCCCGTTTTCTGCGGAGTAACTTTCAAATGTAACTATTTTTTCAGCACCGAGATTCAAAGCCGCTGACAAACCAAGCCGGAAGCTTTCCCCAAAAAGCCGTGAATGTGCAAACTTTACGATTATTAAATTTTTCCACCTTTCCTCATCTGTTTCTATTGAATCCAGCAGCACTATAGACTGCTTACTTACTGCTACATTCAGCTTATCTAAAAACTCCCGTCTCTGTGCAGCTTTTTGACTTACAAATGCGGGCAAAAGAAATGCTATGCTCGGACTGTTCATTAATAGATAAACACAGCACTTTGTATTTAAGCTTAATTTTCTACCTTTCAAAGGTAACTTGTTTTAATTTAGGCTAAATATCTGTAAATTTTGCAAGAATCCCGCCGAACGAGTCTAATTGGCTTAATGATTCATCGTTTTCATCAAACAAAACGATCTCACAGCCTAGATTATCAAGTTTTTCAATAATTTCTTTATTATTCAGTATATATTCCTTCGAAATAAGAGCCTGCTGCGGCCTTCTTTTGGCTAATGCCTCAATCAGCTTGTTCTCCCCATAGACATAATGCCCATCATCTCTTGATATCCCTGATAAGTACTCATTGATCAGCTGTCTTTGGATGGAAAGCCTTGCTCTGGTTAGTGCCTCATTTATGCTATCCCTGGATAAAAGCTCCCTCAAACCCGTGTCTGCATATGAAACCGTTTCATAGGTTATGCTTTTATCCTTAAGATAGTTTTTTCTTAAATCCTCATTGTCTAGAGCCTTTCCTGCTACGATGAAAGCGTTGTATCCCTTCGAATATTCTTCAGAAAGCAAGGCCGCGAGTTTTGTGAAAAATTCTTTCCTGCTCTCGTTTTTGAATCTCTTGCCGCTTACTGCTTTTGCAAAGTTCATCTTTCTATTTATCCTGTAGTTTGACATTATATAAAAGAATGCTGTACCTTCCTCATAAACACAGATAAATACCCTGGGGGAAGTTTCCGCAGCCTGTCTTAGAAGCTTGATCTGAAAATGCAGAAGCCTGCTTTTTTTAAGGATGAACCCTGTTCCTCTCTTTATCTGGATTGTATGATACTTATGTAATGGAACATTTTCATCAGATGAGTAGGTTATCCTACCCCCAATATCCAAAGACGTTTCCGTCAATTTTATCTTTTCGATTATTACTGTTAGTTTTATTGTCTTTATCTCCTGCGATTTACCTACAACGACTTTTCTCCTAGAGTAAGCAGTTAACTCATCCCCATTTTCGTATATATATTGTAGGAAAATAAGATCGCTATAAGATTTCACTATTGCCTTTATCAGATTGTTTCTGCTGTCCAACTTTGTAACTTTCATATTATTGAATAAACTGTATATACCAGGCCCAAAAGCATGACTGCAAATGTAAAGACTATAAGGTATATGCCGCCTGGCACAAGGTATTTAATCTTATTTTTGGCTTTTCTTCTTTCAATAAAAACGGCAAATAGTATTAGAATTGCAAGAAGCGAAATAAATATCCCTCCTGTAAAATCAAGTATACTTTCAAAATTTAAGTCGAAAAGTGCTATCGCGAATGGGGCCGCTAGCGATAAAAACATACTGGGCTTTCTTCCGATTCCAAAATCATAAGTAAAGGAATCAGCCAGTACAAGACTAAGCGCTATGTATGGCGTTAAAAGAAGGAATAAAGTAGTTAAAGAAAACAGTATTTCATAGTAAATTGAATGTATTCCGTCGGTAGCAACAATTGACACTGAGTGGCCGAAAGCGCCAACAAATGCGAAGGAGAAAAAAACATAAATAAGAATGGAAATTATATATGAAACAATGATAACGCTTGCAAGCTTGTCCATTCCCCCAAGCTCTTCCTTTACTTCCGGTATTACGGTATAACCTGTAAAAGAGAAAAGGATTATTCCGAATGGCCCAAAAAGATCTGTTATATTATATAAATAAAAGTTTGCATCCTTGACTATTGTAAGAACCGACAAAGCCGCTGCAACTATAAGAGCTATCTTTATAAAAAGCAATGGCGTTTCTGCATCCTCAACCAATTTGTAGCCTTTGTATATTAAGGGGAGGGTAAGCAAAAAGACTAAAAGAATGGAAACTGCATAGGGCAAATGAAAAAGAAACACCATCACCAATGCTATCCCAGTAAGATATGCTATCTGTGCGCCATAGATGGTTAAAACTTGGAATATTAGAATCAAAATTCTTAGTCTTTTGCCTGTGTACTTGCTTATTATTACAGGTAATTGATGCAGTTTTTTAAAATGGCTAGAAAGTTCACCAGTGTACATTGTTATCAATATAGACGCAGATCCTATCAGTACAAGGAGCGCTATTCCCTCAAAAAACCCGCTTTTCTCTATTGCATAGGGCAAAGCAAGTATTCCACCACCCACTATCGTCCCTACAGTAGTGCTTAATGCCGCTAAGTACTTCCTATCCATAAATTTAGTAACATCTTAAGACTAATATATTTGGTGCTAAGCTATTAAATCTATAATTTATTAATACGAGCACTTTAATATTATCTATGCTGCTCTCGTAGTCTAGCGGCCAAGGACGGTGGCCTCTCGAGTCACTGACCCGGGTTCAAATCCCGGCGGGAGCAATAACCATTCACTGTTTTTACAGCCTATAAAATAAAAACAAAAACATTTTTATCTTCAATTGTTGTTATGTTGCTATGTCTGAAATTCCCTTTAAAGGAGAGATACGCAGAGATTACATAACCGGATCAGACGTGGTATTCACATTCTCAAGAGACAAAAGACCAAAGGATTTTAGAAGCGAAGAAATAATGTATAGAAATGCGGAAAACTGTCCTTTTGAATACGGAAATGAAAATCTCAATACAACGATAAAATTTGTTGATAAACCGTGGAAGCTAAGATTAATGTACAATAAATATCCAATTGTAAACGAAGAGTTAACACCCCATGAAAGTTCCGATTTTTTCAAAAAATACATAAACTATGGCCGCTCTTACGTAATAGTAGATACTCCCTACCATTTACAGAAATTTCATGAGATTGAAGAAAGCATGCTGCAAAAATGGTTTAATCTTATAGCTGATGCGGAAAAACTTGCATACTCTGACAAAAAAATAGAGCAGGTTTATACTTTCAGAAACAGCGGAAGCATAAGCGGAGGAAGCTTATATCACCCGCACACGCAGGTAATTGGTTTCACTTTTATTCTGCCAATAATAAAACAGGAAATTGAGATCATAAAAAACAACCACGGGAAATGCATACTTGAAGGCGCATTAAAAAAAGAAAAGGAAAGAGTTTTAATGGAAGATAATAATGCTGTTGCATTTGCGCCATATGGCTCAAGATTCAGGGGACATTCAATAATAATGCCAAAAAGGCACATTGATTACGTAGGAAAGCTTGAAGAAAATGAGATAAAAAGCCTGTCCGGGTTCATAAAAACAATACTTGAGAAAAACCAGAAAATATTCGGCAACCACTCCTATAATCTTATTTTCCATGAACTTAAGGACAATAAAGAACTGCATTTCTATGTAGAGATTACCCCAAGATTTTCAAATTTCGGAGCGATGGAGCTTTCTGGTTTATACCTTAATTCATTAAGGCCTGAAGAATATGTTCAAAGATTCAATGAAACTCATTAACCCTTTGAAAGCAAAGAAAGCAATTCCATAAGATCAGTAGTGTTTCCATACAGGGCCACCCCTCCTGTAAAAATTGTTTTGACTGCTGCCTTTGAACTTTTAACATAATCAAAGAAATCCTTTCTGTGTTTTTCTTCCAGATTCTCTTTTATAAGAACTTCAAAGTCACCAACATCATAGGACTTAAACCTGCTTTTATCTATAAGGTAACCATAGGCCCCCTTATCTTTAGCCTGCATGTCTATTATGTCAGTGATATGATACTCCCCGCCCGCTCCTCTTTTTACCTTATCTGCCTTGTTTCCGCCGTCTTCATTAATAAGATAAATCCCGCCGGCAACAGACAATTCAGTTGAATTATTTTTAACGTATTCCAAGGTAGGCTTCTCTACTATTTTTTCTAGTCTGTATACGTTATCCCCAAGATAACTGCCATAAGCAGCTGATTTTTCGGTGATTTTATCTATGTTGTTTTTCTTCATCGAAACAAATGTATTTCCATTATACCTTGAAAGCATCTCTTCGAGCAGAGAGCTTCCACCCACTATATTCTGCTGCATTACATCTGAAAACATGACGGCGCAAGGCTCATCTCTTATAAAACCGTTTCTATACGCAACATTAAGGCCTACCGCAGTTCCTAAAGGTTTGCTTGTTTTTTTATCCACTGGCTGAAAGTCCAACTCTATTTTTATTTTTCCGTTTTCAATTTCTTTTTTGTATTCGCTTAGATTCCTCGCAACGTTTTCTTTGCTGAAGTAATCAATAACCATATTAAATGTTGGCATCCCTTCTTTGTCATTTCTTGAAACAACTAGAATGTCTCTTATGCCTGCATTTATCATCTGGTATATAATGATTTTTGACATTGGTGTATTACCGATAGGCAACATCGGTTTTGGTATATAGTATGTAGCTGGCCTAGCCCTTGTTCCGCTACCGGAAGCAAGTATAACTCCCTTAGTTATTTTATTTACCATAGCTTAATAGTGATACTACTATATTTAAATAGCTAACTGAAAGAGATTACTTTATTGCTGTCTTTCTCTTTGAGTTATGTACACCGGCAAGAGCTATGAAAACAAGCGGGTAACTTATAATCAATGCAAAAGAAAAGAAATAGGAGATATATGGCAAAAGGCCGATTATCGATATAACTATAAAGAAAAGAACAAATAATCCGAATATATACCACCAATTACCCTGTGTAATACTCCAGCTTCTTTTCATCGCATCAACTGGACTTTTGTCTTCAACAACGGAGGAAACAGGTGAAAGGATCAATTTGAAAGCAAGATAAATTCCTGGTATAACGAGTGCAACAAGACCCAAAGATATTATAACTGAAGTTAAAAAAGTAGTTGCAAGCAACGCAGGATATCTTTTCACTGTCTTATTCAGTATATTATGAAAAGTTTTCTTTTTTCCTGCTACCCTTACGAATACCATCCCGCTTATGAAAGTGCTTGCAAGAAAAATCAGCACTAAATAAATTAAAATATAGTACAGGGTAGTTAAATTTATATTTACACTGTTTATGTTCGTAATTTTAATAGAATAAAAGGAATACGCCGCGAAGGCAACGTAAATCGCCGCGTATATAGCTGCAAATACAAAAATCAACGGATCCGTAAAAAGCATAATAAAGCTCTTCTTAAAGACAGCGATTATATCAAATGCCATTTTAATTAGAAGAAATTATGATATAAATAAAGTTATACAACAATAAATAAATCAAATAACTAATAATAACATGGAAGAACTGCTTGTAATGGTATATGGTACGCATCCGAAGAGCAAGAAACTTTATGCAGAAGCCGAAAAGATAATAAATTTAATAAGAGAGAAAGGAAGCATAAACAGAGAAGAATTGGCAAACGCACTGAATATAGACATAAATTCACAGAATGGCAAAAAGCATTTCTACAACCTTATCTCTCCTATGTTTAACACCATACTAGTATCAGAGCATAGAGGAAAAACAGTGTATTACAGACTTTCATATGATTTATTTAGGGTCTACATAGACGGGATAAGAAGAAAAGCAAAATATTATCTCGTAAAGAACGCAGACAGTTTAAAGGAGGATGCTGACCAGCAATGAAATATTATTCCGGGAAAGGGGATGAGGGAATAACTGACATAGCAGGAAAGCGAATAGAAAAAGATGATAATTTAATTGAGTTAATAGGCATTTTAGATGAGCTGAACGCCTTCGTAGGATATTCCATATCAAAGATAAATTATGAAGACATAAAAACGGCAATGAGAAAGGTGGAAAGTAAAATATACGCTATAAGCGCATACGCTTCCGGTTATTCAGTGCTTATAAAAAGAGAAAAGGAGGGGATAAACAGAAAAGATGTGGATGAACTTGAGAAGGAGATAGATTCCTTCGCAGGTGAACTCAAAGACATAACAAGATTTTTGTATCCAAACGGAAGTGAAGCTGCATGCATAATAAATATATGCAGAACGATAGCCAGAAAGGCTGAAAGATCTGCAATAAAATGCAAACTGGAAAAAAAGGAAGTGCTTGCTTATCTTAACAGGTTGTCTTCTCTTTTATTTGTTTTATCAAGAGTTGTAAACAAAAGAGACGGATTCAGTGAAGAATTCTTTTAAACTTAAGCCACTACGACTCTTGTTTGTATGCCCAATTTCTTGCCCATCTTGAATGCCGCATCTTTTGCGGTTGCAAGATTTGCCCTGTCAACGTGTATCTCAAATATGCGCTTTCCTGCAGAAAGCCTTGCTGCTAGTCCTATCGGCTTCCCAAACGATTTTTGCATACCCGAGGAAAAACGGTCAGCGCCTGCTCCGGTAGCAAGCTTGTGTTCCCTAAGAACCTGGTGTGGATAAGCCACAACAACTATGTGAAAATTCTGATCGGTTATTCTGTCAGTAAGATACTTATTCGCGACTATCCTTGCAGATTCTATGGCATTGTCTCTTAACTGCAATGACTTCTCTGAAAGAAGAAAAACGCTGCTATCGAATTCTCTTTTTGGATTGCCAGAATGGTACTGAGTTATCTTAGGTTTTTGAGCAATTTTTATGTAGCTTTTTGTCTTGTATTTTGATTTCCTAGTGTAAGGCATCTTCAATTCCTTATAGGATCTTCCTGGTCTTAATTTTGTCATATTATTTCTTATCCTCCTTGTGCTTTGAAAGGTCTATTGTTATCTTACCAGATAATTTTATCGGTTCCTTTATGTTTGGGAGCTTTATCTCAAACTTATCAAGATCAAATGAAAACCTTTTGTCCCTGCCACCTAACATGCTAAAAAGTATCTGTGGGAACATACTAAACAGTTTACTGTTTCCATTATCGTTCTTTTCCATAGGATTATTATATATTTACAGACATTTATAAACGTTTATACGCAGTAAAGGCTTTTTACGGTAAATAAAAAACTTAAAATTTTACCGGTTCTGTGGTTTTTCTTCCTTACTTTTACCGGAAAAATCAAGATCAATTTTTGCAGAAAGCTTTAAAGGGTACTTTAAACCAGACATGTTTATCTCAAGCTTATCCAGATTTATTGAAACCTTTCTAGGTCTTGCTTTTTGTTCGTTCACGCTGTCTTTTACGACCTTCGCTATCCCTGTTATTGCGTTATAAATTGCGTTGTCTTCTTTCTTTTCCATATAAGTAAGTTGAATTATTAGAATATATACTTAACAAATACGATTGAGATAATTTTAAATTACTAAAAGAACCGGAATATTACAGGAAATCCGCAGTTTAAAAAACGAAACGTCGGGGATGGGGGTTGAACCCATTAAGGCTTGCGCCAACATGCTTTCCGTTTCTGAATAGCAGGCATGCACCTTACCGTTCGGTCACCCCGACTTATTACAGATTAGAGTAACTAATCTATTTTAAGTTATTGCTATCAATTGATCTTCGATGCTTTAAATGAAAGTTAAAGCAAGCGACAGGCCATGGCTTCGAAATAGCTATCCATATAGAGGGTAACAACATTTTCTCCTTACAGTTTACCTACAAGCACGCTTCAGCTTAATTACAGTTGCTCCCTTCCGGGCCTGGCTGGGTTTTTAAACCAGAGCATCCTATAGGGCTGTAAATCTACGATAGCTTTGCTACCATGTATAGAGTCACTATCCCTCGGCCACGCTTCGCCTCACCTAAAGTCCATTTGTGATGCAGGAAGGGACTAACTCCCCGGCTAGCCTGTCAGATATTAGCTAAGCTTTATTAGAATAAATAAGTATTATTGGCAAAGATAAAACCTAGAAGCAATTATGGTTTATAGTATTGCGGGTAGCCTGCTATTTAACCGTATTAAAATAGAATGTAACCTTGCGGGTAGTAGTTATGTATATACTTTAAACGAGTATAATTATTGGTCACAGTGAGATGCATGCATAAAAGTTATATGCCGCGGGCCAAATAAAACCCATATAAGAGGGTAAAGCCCAAAAAACGGAAATAACGAATATTCATTGTGACCCCTATAATTAAAACAAATGACCTTATGTTCAGTAGCAGAATTGGTTCAAAAGATTTCCTTATACTAATTATAATGTCCTTGATAGGGCTTGCATCGTCTATAGTAGTAATAATAGAATTATATATAGTACGCGGTCTTCCGCCTTATTGCAAGATCCCTGCTTCTGTCGGTGGCAGCGTTTTGAACTGTGCTAAAGTTCTTCTAAGCTCATATGCAAGCATAGGCCCGGTATCTTTGGATTTCCTTGCAGCGGTCTGGTTCATAATAAACATAGTACTTGTAGTATCAATTGCGTTATCATCGAAAAGAACGGCAAAAAGAGTGCTTGATGTTATGTTTATATGGCGATTTTTCGGCATATTGGCAGTAGGTTATTTACTTTTTTTGGAATTCGTTGTGCTCCACGCAATCTGCATATACTGCACTGCGATGCATATCTGTATAATAATTGATTTTGCAATAGTTAGCTATATTCTATTTTCCAAAAACTCAAAAATAAGAAAGGATATCCTATCTGTAAGCTAAATACCGTTTACAAAACCGGAAATTCCCAGTTTTTTACATGCTGATCCTTCTGGCCAAGGTCCTTTTCAAGTTCAACTCTCTTTTCTATTGAAGCAACTAATTCCCTTACGTGCTCTACAGTATCAGGATTTACTGATATATCATCTATGTCGGATCTCACTAAGAAATCCACTATCTCATCGTATTCGGAAGGAGCCTGCCCGCATATTGATACGGTTTTTCCGTCCCTATGTGCAATCTTTATCAGATATCTTATCATCCTTAAAACTGCAAGATTTCTTTCATCGTATATACTGCTCAAAGTGTCATTGTTCCTGTCAGCCCCTAAAACCAGCATCGTAAGGTCGTTTGAGCCGATAGAATAGCCATCAATGTATTTATTGAACTTATCTGCAAGGATTATGTTACTAGGTATCTCCGCCATAAGAAATATCTTGAAGTCTTCATTTCTTTCCAAACCATTATCCTTCAGTATTTCCAAAACTTTTTCAAGCTCTTCCACAGTTCTTGTAAAAGGAACCATGACATGTAGATTCTTCAGTCTAAACTCTTCTCTTACTTTTTTAACGGCTTTTAATTCCAATACGAATGCATCCTTATACTTTGGATCATAATACCTTGAAGAGCCTCTCCATCCCAGCAAAGGACTACTTTCCTTTGGTTCGAATTCTTCACCGCCTTCTAAATGCGAATATTCATCGGTTTTAAAGTCGCTGAATCTTAAAATTACAGGCCTTGGATTAAAAGCAGCGCACACCTTTCTCATGCCTTCTGCTAAGGTATCAACCAAAAGATCAGACTTTCCTTGTTTTATAAGATAAAGAGGATGTTTACCTATGTTTGCCCAGATAAATTCTTCTCTCATCAATCCAACGCCGTCTGCATGCAGTTTAGCAGTCTTCTCTGCAAGGTCAGGTTCGCCTAGATTTACAAGGATCTTTGTCCCGGTTATTATCAGTCCTTCATTTACGACAGTTTGCCTGCTTTTCTCTTCCTTTTCTTCTTCTACTTTTATCTCTCCGCTGTAAACTAGCCCGTTTTTGGAATCTACCGTAATCGTATCGCCAGTCTTTATAACATCAGTTGCTTTCTTTCCTCTACCGCCGGTTCCTACTATGCATGGAACTCCGAGTTCCCTCGAAACTATTGCGGCATGTGATGTTATCCCTCCTTCGTCTGTAACTATTGCCTTTGCTTTTTTCATTGCCGGAACCCAATCCGGGCTTGTCATAACAGTTATCAGAATTTCTCCTGATTTGAACTTGTCAATGTCTTTGACATCAAGTATAACATGCGCAGGGCCAGAAATAAATCCCGGAGAAGCGGGTAAACCTGAAAGAATTACACTTTGTTTGTTTTCTGGAGTTTTTATTTTGTCCTTATTTGACCACACTGTTTCGGGCCTGGCCTGGACAATATACAGCTTTCCGTCCTCATCCCTTGCCCATTCTATATCCATAGGTCGCTTATAATGCTGCTCTATCTTTAAGCCATATTCTGCAAGCTCTATTACTTTCTCGTCCTCAAGACACTGTTTCTTTGCCTCTTCATCGCTTAATTTAATGTCCTTTGTTCCGCCTTCCTTTAACCTTACTAGCTTTCTGTCCTTGTTTTCTATTACTTTTCTTTTGATCTGCATTGTCTTCTTGTCTATGTAAAAAAGATCGGGAGTTACTATCCCGCCAACTATGTATTCTCCAAGACCGTAACTTGCTTCTACCACTATAACAGATTGATCTCCATTTGAAACATCTAATGTGAACATAACTCCGGATTCAATTGAAAATATCTGCTTTTGTATAACCACTGCGAGCGCTACTGTTTTTGTGTCTATGTTGTTCTTTGCCCTGTAGTATATTGCTCTTTCATTGAACAAACTTGAGTAGCATTCCTTTACCTTTTCAACCAGCTCATCGTCACCATGTACATTTAGGTATGTATCCTGCTGGCCTGCAAAACTTGCATCAGGCAAATCCTCAGCGGTTGCAGACGATCTCACTGCAACAAACTCCGCATTGCTCCCGTTGACAAGCTTGTGATAGCTCTCTAATAACTGTGAAACCAAGTCCTTTGGTAAATCAGAATTCATTATAGCAGATTTTATTTCTTCGCTTGCCTTTTTAAGATCGCTTTCGCTCTCCACATTTATGTTCTTTACTGCATTTTGTATTTTTTCCCGTATCTTATTTTCATCGAGAAATTTGTTAAATGCATAAG
>JAKACB010000031.1 GCA_021796445.1 Nanobdellota archaeon | reverse complement strand
TTGATATAACGGAATTGGGTACTGTAAAATTATAATTACCGGGTGGATCTAAAAACCCAATGGGTTCATTACCTTTTGCTGACTTTGTTGTGCCATTGTAAGTTACACTCCAACTATCATAGGATGTCAAACCTGTTTCTACAAAGAAGGTTTCATCCATTAATGGCCCATTTATAAGATTCTCTGAATATGAATTAACAATCTGCAAGTCATCAACGCCAGACTGTACAGCTAAAAAATTGTATGACTCTCCGTATAATCCTAAAAATGGCCGGTTATTCTGATCCGAAAGATAGAAAGAACTACCTCCACAAAGAACTGGCTGGCAAACTATACTGCCATTATCTATTATTCCATTTTCTACAAATGGAACTAAATCATTGCACTGCTGTGATAAATAAGAAATTGTTGGATTTACGTTTGGAACTGCAGTTACATTCACTTGGTAATTTGTTTCCTGATTGCTAGACAGCAAAACAAAAATAGTTAGATTATTTACGTGCTGACTGCAAGGAGAACTTATTGAAAAAGAATGCACTCCTGCTAAATCAGAATAAGATGCCTCACATGAAATCTGGCCGTTAAAATAAATATTTAGATTTATGCTTTTATTAGAATACTCATCTAGATTAAAAGTATAATTATTTGGATTGGCAGGAGAAGAAGCATTTAGAATAATGGAAAAAGAAGAGGATGAGTTTACAGATATATCCGGGATGCCTAATTGATTGTTTGATGCTGCAACACTCATATTTGATGAATTTTGAATCGAGTATGCAGAAGGATAATAAAAGTTTATATCGTTTTTAGTGGAACGTTTCAAGAAGTATTGACTTCCACTAGATATTCCAAATAATCCTGGGTTGCTGATATTTGCATAGCAGATATCATAATTTCCGTCTAAAGATGAAAGAACTGCTGAAGTGGGTGAGAAGATATATGAATTTGAACTTAATATTGAATTACAGGATTGAGAGTCATACATTTGAAATACAAATAATTTTGGAGAGGTGAATTGAACATTAGAAGCGGTTTGTATTGAACTGCATGCAGAATCTGCCATTCCTACAAATGAATTGTAATAGCTTATAGATGACGTTGGAGCAAAGAAAGCCGAGTACTCACTTACTATAAAAATCAGTATTACTGCCATCAATATGGCTATCATTATTCCTTCTAAGAGCAAGTCCATATTAATTTATGCTGAATTTGCACTGCAAATCATTCCCTCCATTATAACTACATTCTTGAAACTTAATATAACCTGGGTTGCCGTAAAGAAAGGCCATTGGATTATTGCCACATGAACCTGAGCATGAAGGTGGAATAACGCTTATAAAAGCGGATTTGTTGTTGTATGTCAATGGAGCACATGTCATCGTAGTTATATAAGCGCCTGGCTGACTATAACCATACTTGATGGTAGTAGCATTGAAAAATGAATCGCATGAATCTGAGAGACTAACTTCTGGATTTTGTGATAATATAAAATAAGATAAAGTACCGGTAGAACCGTTTATTCCTGATGCCAGATTACTTGATTTAGAGTTATAGGCGGCTAAATCTGGGAACCAGCCAGGAAAGGATGCATTGTTAGAGCCTTCGCCATTGGAAGGAAGATAGTTCCAGAAACTCTGACTTGAGATTATTGGACTAAGTGAGAACGTGCCTATGCACACAAAATAAGTGCCTGAAAGAGATGAGGGATTAGATGGAGAGATAAGCAGATCTTCTCTTGAAAGTTGATTAAGATAACTTATACATGAATTACTCCCATAAAATTGACTTAGAAAGGTATATTTTGGCAGATTTGGAGAAACTGGTGGAAGAACAACAGAATTGCCTGTCTGCAATGCCAACATTGTAGATGAAACGTACTGTGTAACTGATTCTGATGAAGAAACGACTTTATTTGCACCGGCAGTTATTATAAAATAAGCTATAACTGCGATAGGTATCAAGATTATTATTGATAGAATAAATGCAAGAAACTCTGAAATACCTTTATTGTTCATTAAAATGTAAGTATCTAATAGAATAAATCTTATTTGTTTGCGCTCTTCATCGCCCACTTGAACTTTCTTGGGTCTTTTTTCATTAAAGTATATTCTTTGCACCTTCTACTGCAAAAGTTGTAAACCGTTCCGTCAACTTTGGCGTAAACAAGCCCTTTTCCTCTTTTGATTTCCTGTTTGCAAAAGCTGCAGTTCATATCTATCTTATTGGCATTGCCTCCATTTCTGTCTCTTTAAGCATTAATACATCGCCTATTACAACAGGCCCGCGTACATTCCTTCGTATTATCTTGTCCTTATCCATTCCTGCCAGTACTTTGCAGCGAACTTGCGTAACCTCTCCAGCTACTCCATGTCTACCTACTATCTCTATGACTTCAGAGGGGTATGCATCGAGAAAACGCTGTTCTGAATTTTCCCCTTTATTCTCTAGATTCTTATTCTGCTGCTTTTTCATAAGTTCTTAATTTTTCCTATAAGGTCGTCCATAGCATGTGCTTCTTCTCCTGGATTAACTATTACTATTGCAGAAGTGCCTATGGCCATACCGCATGCTTTTCCAAGTTCGACTTTGCTACTTACAGCTATGCATGGAACATTCTTATCTTTTGAAAGAAGAGGGATATGCATTATTATTTCCTTTGGTGAAACATCAGAAGCATAAACTACGAGCCTTGCCTGCCCCCTTTCTAACACCTTTGTTACTTCGTTTATTCCCTTTTTAATAACTCCGCCTTTTACTCTTATCTTTTCCAAGACGGAAAACACTTGACTATCCAATCCTTTAGCTTCATCTACCATAATCAGCTTACCTCCAATATTATAGCTTTATATGAAGGTTAGTATTTATAAAGTTAATTACTCCCAGATTTGCATTTGGTTCAAGAAATAAAATTTATTAGAAAGCTTATTGCTTATAACAGACAAAATAAAAAAAGCTTAAATACTCGTGAAAGTTCTTAATAGAGATATGCAAAAGGCAAGAATAAAATTGACTTCAACTGATGCAGAAAAGCTAGAGGAAGTATGCAATGATATTATTGATATATCGAAGAAATTGGGAACTGCAATCTCAGGACCAATACCATTCCCAACTAAAAAACTGAAGGTTACTACTAGAAGAGCGCCTAATGGAGCAGGCAGGGAAAGCTATGAAACCTGGGAATTAAGATTGCATAAAAGAGTAATAGATATGCAGGCTGACCCTAAAGCGTTACATCTGATAATGAAAACTACTGTTCCAAAAGAAGTAAATATAGAGATGGAAATAAAGGAGTAAACTCTCTCTTTATTCAATTGCATGAAATGTCCATTCTGCATGATAATAGAAAATAAACTACCAGCTACAGTAGTTTACGAAAACAAGACTGTAATTGCATTTCTTGATAAAGACCCCGTGTCACGGTATCACACGCTTATAGTCCCTAAAACGCATTACAATAGCATATACGAAATTGACAACGACAGTTTAAGAAACATTTCTGTCGCTGCCAAAAAACTTGCATTGGCATATAGAAAGACTTTTGGGATAAAGGCGGTAAATCTACTTAATGCTTCAGGAAAATCAGCACAGCAATCCGTTTTTCACTTCCATGTCCACTTAATACCAAGAAAAGAAAAAGACGGCCTGGATCTTTGGTTCAAATCAAAAAATAAAGACAATAAAATTCCAAGCATGAGTCCTATCGCTTTAAAGAAGCTTAAAGCTGAGCTAAAAAGTAATAAAACTGATATCTAAAATTAAACTTATAACCTACAATACTTTACTATTATAATGGATCAGATGAGGGAAAACGGACAAAAACTGCTGATAGCGGCTTTGGTTCTTATTGTTATATTCATAGTTATAACAATACTTATATCTGAAGACGAAAAGATAGGTTTTACCGCAGCGGTTTCAACGGTGGCCGTGGCACTTGAAACTTTCCATTTTGATTCAAATTTTGGTATACTGCTGCTTTTCTTTTCGCTTTTCATGGGTGTTTTTGCAGTTTACCTTTTGGAATTTATGATCTCATTTATAAGAAGTGAGTTTGGAGGTGTGATTTATATGGCTAAAGGACTTAGGTTTAGAAACCACTACATAGTGTGCGGTGGCGGAAGGATAGGAGAGAGAGTAGGCAGCCTTTTAAGGGAAAAAGGAAAAAAGGTGCTTATAATAGAAAACGATGACGTCAGGGCAATGGAGCTTAAGAAATTGGGCTTTAATGTCATAAAGGAGAATTCATTGGACGAGAGGGCGTTTAAGATGGCAAACACTAGCAAAGCTATTGGAGTTTTTGCTGCACTTGGGCAGGACGTAGACAATTTTATCGTCGTTCTTAATGCAAAGGAAGTAAACAAGAACATTAAGATAATAACCCGATGCAATTTATTGAAAAATGTTAATAAATTCAAGGAGCTCGGCGCAGATGAAGTTGTCCTACCAGAGATAGTAGGTGCAGACAGAATGGTTTACCTTTCGGATAAACATGAGAAATAAGGATTATTTCAGGGAGTTTTCAATACTTGTTGAAAAATATCCTATAGAGATATTCACTTTTGAGATATTGATTGCAATAATATTAAACCCGTCATTTAGAATGACAGCTTTGCTTTTTACAGGAGTGGCTGTAACAGCAGTATTCTCTGAAGGCCTTAAGCTTTTCTTCAAGGAAAAACGGCCTGAAGAAGCGCTTAAAAGAAATTTTTATAAAAGGACATTTAGAATTAACAGGAGGAGCTTTCCGTCAAGTCACTCCGCAATTGCCGCATTCTTCCCAACGTTGTTTTTTAGCTCGATACTTTTCATACCTTTTTTAATATTCGGTATAGTTGTTATGTACAGCAGAATTTACATAAAATCGCATTATCTGCGGGATATAATCGCAGGAGCCTTGATAGGTGTAGTAATAGGCATAGTGTTTATTTGGCTTAACGCCAACTTAAGAATTTAAGCAGGAAAAGTTTAATAAAAGGAAAACCTATCATAAATATACTGTGATATTGCTGCTTATAGCTTTTATTTAAGATAGCTAAGAGGAAGGGGAAAATGAAAAATGAGATTGACGAGATTGTAAGTTCTTTCGTAAACAAGAGGTTAACAAACAAGATAAAGGAAGTTTTTACATCTAACAAAAATGCTGTAGTCTTAGAATTCAATGATATAGACCAGTTCTCTCCAGAATTGGGAGATTATCTGCTTAAAAACCCTGAAGAAGCCCTTGACACTATAAAATACTATGTAAATGAAACTTCTCTTCCACATAAAGATCTTGATATTGAAATAAGGATTAAAAACCTGCCAAAGAATGCACAGATGCTTGTAAGAGAGATAAGAAGCAAACATATGGGTTTACTTATACAAGTCCAAGGACTTATAAAAACCGCTGCAAGCGTAAAGCCTGTCGCAAGCGCTATTGATTTTGAATGCCAAAGCTGCGGCCATATAACAAAAGTTGAACAGAAAGAGATGACACAGCGCGCACCTTCTATATGTACAAACTGCGGGAAAAAAGGAAGATTCAAGGTAATAAAAAAATACCTGGTTGATACACAGAGAATAATGCTTGAAGAAGCTCCAGAGGATTTAGAAGGAGGGGAACAGCCTGAACATATAAACATAGTGTTAAAGAAGGATTTAGTAGATCCAAAATTTGAAAGAAGCATAATACCTGGTAACAAAGTTGTAGTTTCTGGGATAATAAATGAAAGCGCAATATATTACCCAAGCGGTAAAAAATCTAATACCTCCGATACTTTCCTTCTAGCGTCATACGTGGAAGCAGTTGAACAGGGCTATGAAGACATACTAGTAACAAAAGAAGAGGAAATGGCGATTAAAGAGCTAGCGAATGACAAACTTATCTATACAAAATTCAAAAACTCAATAGCTCCAAATATATTCGGCCATGACAATATAAAGGAAGCAATAGTAATGCAGCTTTTTGGTGGAGTTAGAAAAGCCGCTCTTTCTGGAAACAGCGTAATAAGAGGGGATATACATATTTTATTAGTAGGAGATCCTGGCTGCCTCCGCTCAGATGAAAGAATAGTTCTCGGTAACGGAGCAATAGTTAAAATAGGCAATATAGGAAAAACCCACCTTGAAGAGATAAAACAGGATGTGCTCATAGACGAAAAATCCAAGACAGACACCACATCAAGATTTCATATCTACAAAAACCAGCAAGTTATGGAAATTATAACTGAATCTGGAAAAAGTATAGTCGGGACTTTCAATCATCCTCTGCTTATAAAAGAAAACGAAAAAACGATAAATCCGAATAAAGCTTCATTGACAAAACAAAAAAACACCAAATGGAAAAGACTTGACGAGATAAAGAAAGGAGATTATGTAATGATTATAACTCAAATACCTTGTTCTATAACAAGGAAGGTTGAAACTGGTTTTGTATCCGATAAAAAAAATAAGATGCCAAGGTTAATGACCGAAAAACTTGCTGGGTTAATAGGTTACATGTTGGGAAAAGGTCAGATTAACAATAGTGAATACAAAACGGAGTTCTTTGTCAGCTATGAAGACAAAGATATTCTAAGTCAGCTAAAATCATTTGTAAAATCCGAATTAGGCATTAAGCCACAAACTCACATAAGCAGTCTTAAAACTATGGCACATAAAAATAAAATTACAGAAAGCGAGAATAGAGATTATTCTGTCAGCATAAAAAGTAAAACAATTGCAGAGAACTTTTCATTCCTTAAAGATAATAGAGTGCCAGACAGCATATTAAAATCAGGGAACAAGGTTTTCAGATATTTTTTAAGATGGCTATTTGAAGCCAATGGAAACATTGCTGTAGATGGCATAAAAGACAAGGGAGTTATAAGCTACAAATCTACAAACCTTGAACTGTTAAGGGATGTACAGATAATGCTCCTTAGATTCTCAATACAATCCAAGATTTTATTCGATAAAAATTCAAACGGAAATAGCCTTGAAATAATTAACGCTGCAGACATAATAAAATTCTACAAAAGCATAGGATTTGCTTCTAGGGCAAAAAATGAAAAATTAAAGGAAATTGTAAAATCACTTAAAGGCACAAAAATTTACAAAGATAAAAGATTTGAAAAAGTAGTAGACATAAAAGTTCTTGGAAAAGAGGATGTTTATGACATTGAAGTACCAAAAAGCCACAGGTTTATAGCAAATGGAATTGTTTCACACAATACTTCAAAGAGTTCTCTTCTAAAATATGTCACTGGAATAGCCCCAAAGGCAAGATACGTTGTAGGTATGGGATCAAGTGCAGCAGGTTTGACTGCAACAATAATAAAAGACGAAGCCACAAGAAGCTACATACTTGAAGCTGGAGCACTTCCACTTACAAATAAGGGATTATTGATGATAGATGAGCTTGACAAGATGAATAAAGATGATAGAGTAGCAATGCACGAAGCATTGGAACAGCAAAGCATTAGCATTTCAAAGGCCAATATACATGCAACTCTTACAGCACAGACTAGTGTTCTTGCGGCTGCAAACCCAAAACTTGGAAGATTCAATCCTTTTGATGTGATATCCTCACAAATAGAACTTCCTCCGACATTGATAAACCGTTTCGATTTAATATTTATATTAAAGGATAAACCTGACAGAGAAACGGATACATTAATTGCACAGAGAATACTTGAAGCCAATAGAGATATAGACAAAAATAAACCAGAGATACCACCTAACATAATGAAAAAATACATAGCATATGCAAAACAGAATATAAAACCAAAAATATCTGTTGACGCTATGAAGATAATACAAGAGTTTTACTTGAAACTAAGATCCCAGTATTCAACAGAAGGGGATGAAGTTAAACCAATACCAATATCCGCAAGGCAGCTTGAAGCAATAGTAAGACTGACGGAAGCGAGCGCAAAGGTTCGTTTATCAGATTATGCGACTGTAGAGGATGCAAAGCGTGCAATAGATTTGATGATGTCTTATCTAGGTGATGTTGGTGTAGACAGCAGTACGGGACAGCTGGACATTGATAGG
>JAKACB010000006.1 GCA_021796445.1 Nanobdellota archaeon | reverse complement strand
CCTTCTTCGGCTCCTGAACCAAGTCATCCATCTAATAGCTTGGATTAGCAAATCACACAGTCACATTGCTGTTTTTAACAGCTCGACACTTCCTTCCCTATTTTCAAATAGAGAAGTGCATATTATTATTCAACCGATAAATATCTATTACGCTGAAGACCTTTATAAAGTTTTTCTTTTTAAATTCAAAACAGATTTAAAGAATTAAAACAGGCTTAACTTAGCACAGAACCAATATAAGAACCTGGCATAACCCCGTTTGGTGGGACTGCAAGTAATGCAGAATAATAAACTGTAATTTTTGGAGAGTTTGTGCCTCCTGTTTCATAATAAAATTCCTCCGAGGAAGTACTTAAATCTGTTGTAGATTCTTGGTATAAAACATTATTTACACTGGATAATACATATATCAAATTTGAAGTTGAAAGCCAGATAACTGAAGTGTCTAATGGGGCTGCAGAAACTGATGAAGAAGTAGATATTGGCATATTTGTATAAACAGATGGTACATCAGTATTATTAGATGTTACAATACCTATATTATACTGAGTTCCAAGTCTGTTACCTAAACCTCCATCTGATTCGCCATCCTGAACATAACCAAATTGTGGATCGTAAGAGAACATTTTCTCTCCACCGTTTGGATCATAGATTTTCTCGCCAGTCATTACAGCTGTAGTGTCCGGTGCAATGTCACTAGTATATTCTATAGCTGGATTACCTGAATCTTGAGATAATGTAACACCATTATCAACAGATATATAAGACGGTTCATTATAAGCTTCAAAAGAATTAGGTAAACTAGTTCCATTGAAATTGGTGTAGTAATTAAATACATTCGGACCATCATCATATTCACCGTAAGTGCTTGAGAGGGTAGGTGCTTCACCAACATTATTTGAATTAAATAAATTTGTAGAAGTTGATGCAAAACCTATGTACACTATTTCTGAAGAAGAGGCAGGTATTCCACTTGACAGTTTCAGCCAGTATACCGTTGAGCCATAAGTTGAATTCCCTAATTCTAACCATGAAGGAATTATCTGTCCATTTGAATTGAAAAACTCAACATTTTGCAGATTTGAAGCCTCGTAACTTGAGAAATCGTTTGAGTTTACAACTATTTCCTGTTGGAATGGAGCAGCAGTTGCAGAAGATTGATTATTAGTTATTACAACAGGGGCATAATCAATTATACCTGAAGGCAAAACCGGCTTCTCAAACATAATAGGCATAACTCCATTTGGAGGTTCAGACCTTACTGCATACCATTTATAAGAAGTAGTTTCTGTATCCACACAACCTGAACCTGAGCCTACAGACTGTGTTCCAAGGACTGGGTAAGTATCAGAGGATATTGCATTTTGAGTTGATGTCAAAACCCTAGAATAGTTTTCATATCCTGAAACAAACGAATTAGAGGATGAGAGAATGGCGGGTGCAGATAAAGTTGCTGAAGTGCTGGATATTGAACTTACATTGCTTAAAGTAAAACCATGATCTACATCACCGCATGTTGCGGCAAAAGAAATACCAACGTAATTACTTATACCGTTTCCAATTGGAGAGGAAGTAAAACCTTGGAAGAGATGAGTTTCATCCTGTGTAACAGGCAAGGAAGTTACTTCAGCATCTGCCACGCTGTCTGGATGTTCACTGCTATCAAGAATAAAAGCATAAGAAGGATCTACACTATCTCCTAGATTGAATGTTATTCCATTGCTTATTGAAATTGAAGACCCTGAAGAAACGTATTCTGTGAATCCTGAAGGCAAGGAAGTTCCTGCGAAGTTAGAATATAGGTTAAATACATTTGCACCATTATCATATTCACCGTAAGTGCTTGAGAGGGTAGGTGCTTCTCCATCATTAACATTATTAAATAAGACAGTTGAAGTTGGTAAAGCAAACCCTAATTCTATATTTAATTCTGAATTTGCAGGTATCCCTCCCCCTATCTTTAAAAACCATGTTGCAGAGCTTGAAGAATACTCTGCTAACCAAGAAGGAATTACAGTTCCATTTGAATAGAAAAACTCAGCATTTTGCAGATTTGAAGCTGCGTAACCTGAGAAATCACTTAAAGATATAGTTGCTTCCTCTTGAAAAGGTGCGGAAGTTGAAACAGATTGTGTATTTTCTATTATGAATGGGAATTCACAAACCCAATTAGTAAACGTATATGTTTCTCCCAACGTAACTGAAGCAGAAGCAGTACAAACCCCCCCATTTGATATATCTGCTGTTGCACTTGCGGTATAAGACAAAGAATAATCACTACCTTGAAATGTAGTTGAGAAAGGTATACTTGATGGAGTGGTTGCACTTTTCGTTGCTGAATCATAGTCTACTGTCCATGTATATCCTGATGGTAAATTGCTTTCATCAAAAGTAGTTGTACAAGTTGTTGATGCTGAAAATGAGATTGAAGTAGTAGTACCTGCTTCTGCTGATCCTGAAGATGGACTTGGAGTGTAGGTGGTTGTACATCCTAAAGTCGAATTTGATAGAGTTGTAACGGAATATGAATATGTTGGGGGAGTTACTCCACTAAAGCTATTTGAAAATGAGATACTGGAGGTTGAACTGCTCTTTGATACTGAATTGTAATCCACTGTCCATGTGTAGCCAGATGGTAAATTGCTTTCATCAAAAGTAGTTGTACAAGTTGTTGATGCTGAAAATGAGATTGAAGTAGTAGTACCTGCTTCTGCTGATCCTGAAGATGGACTTGGAGTGTAGGTGGTTGTACAGTCTGGTGAAGATGAGGAATTACTTAAAGTAGCAATAGAATAAGAGAAGTTACCTGGTGCACCAAAATAGTATATATTGGAAGTAGTGTTAGTTTTAGTGATCTTCTCATAAGTTACACTCCAACCATAATTAATTGGTAAGCCAGTTTCTTTAAATGTTGTAATACACTGCCCAAGAAAACGAATGTATTGATAGCCACCTACAGCTAAAGACCCTGAAGATGGGCTTGGGGTATAGGTACAACCTTGAACTATAACATTATTAACTGAAAAAGTGTATGTACCGCTTTTTTCATTTGTAAACAATAATAAATTAGTTGTTGAAGAATTAGTTACACCAGCATAGGTTACTTTCCACTCTGTACCTGTTGGTAATTCCTTTTCTATAAATGTAGCAGCACATGAATTTAGGAATATTATATTTTCAAGACGGCCGGCTTCTAAAGTCCCAGAGGCCGGTAAAGCTGAGAAAGTACAGCCATTTATAGTAAGGTTACTAACAATAAACGAATGATAACTAGCACTACTGGCAAATAAAATTTCAGTGCCTGTCGAAGAGTGATTTATGCCTGCATAATCTACCCACCATTGATAACCAGAAGGCAGGCCTTCTTCTGTAAATTCAGTTATAATTGAGGGTAAGTAAAGCTTGGTGTTAGCAGGAACAAACGAAATCGTTCCATTCGAAGATGCATTTATATTACTAGAAATTGAGAAACTTATACCTAGTGAAGCTGAGTCCCTAGTTTTAGCTAAATTTAACTTACCAAAACATATTGAGTTTTGACCGGGCGACAATGTAAGATATTGACAGCTAATATTTGAAAATTTCGTATTATTATAAGTCAACAAGAATTTATTCAAGTTTATTGGCACAGAAAGCGAGTTTGTAATGTAAAATTCAAAGTAGGTATAGTTAGCAACGACTGTTGTTACTTCAACGCCTGTAAAACCGCTTGTTGTTGGGGCCGCAGAAACAAAATTTAAAGGGGAAAATACTCCTAATGAATATATTATGACCAGAACTGCCACGATAAGAAGAATCATCCAACCATAAGTCATTAATGACTCTATTGCCGACTGTCCCTGTTTAATTACTTTAATTTGCATACCTTAAATAATAACAATTAACCTTATTATTTTAAATACTTTAATCTAAAAAAAACGACATTCCAAAGGCTTAAATATAACAATGTATATTACTATATTGTAGTGTATTATGAGAAGAAAAGAATTTTCTATGATAGATAAGGAAACAGAGGACCCGGATGAAGATTACGATATTGAAAAAGATTCAGATCTTTTAGAGATTTAACTTATTTATAGATACTGATTGAAATAAAAGCTTCTATAATTTAATTTTTTTGTATTATAATATTGTAAATAACTGCAGAAAAGGATTGCCAACTAAAATTGTTATCAAAACTGCAAAAAATATCCCTGGAACAAAAGGCAAGCCTATTTTGATTGTAACTGATTTTATATCTTTTTCCTTTAACTTTTGTATATCTATTTTTGTTAGGCCAGTATTTCTTTCAGGCACTATTTTTTTACCATCTGTATCCTTTGGGGACTCTGCAAGCCAGTCTCCTTCTGTAAGCTTTGAAACATCTTCTTGTATATACATTAGATTATTTGCTACTAAAAATACAAATCTAATAGAAAATATCATAAAGATGCCTACTGCTATAAAGATGTTTATCGGAGAAGGAACTATAAAAATTGATAGTATTATTGCAGCTATTGAAGCAATAAAAAATGGCACATCATAGCGCTGAAAATATTTTTTTAGTTGTTTTATTTTTACAAGGCCCAAAAATATCGTGCTTAACAAACCATATACTCCTCCAAACAACAGTATGTTTATAAACAACGCTATAAATGACTTGTCTGAAAACAGGTTTATAGATGAAAATACAAAACTTAACCCCAACATGAGTTTGACATCTCCCCCTCCCCACTGGCCAAGAACATACATAAAATAGGAAAACCCGAAAAGCAATAGGACTGAAATAGGTATATAGATAAGATTAGATATCGTGCTATAAGAAATGGAATAAGCTAGAGAAAGAAGTATACCACCAAATATAAGTATATAACTTATTGAATCCGGGACCTCCCTGTTCTTAAAATCCTTTATAGATGCTATTAGTAGCACCAAAAGTACAAAGATAAATATTAGATAATCTATTTGATATACCATGCTATACTTAATTGGAACGGGATTATACTATTTAAATGATTTGCCGTTGAGGGCACTAGAAAAACTTAAAAACTGTGATGAGGTGTTTTTAGAAAGATATACTAACTTGAATGACATCAGTTTTTTAGAGCAACTTGAAAATCAAATTGGGAAAAAGATAGATATTATAGAAAGAGAAACAGTTGAAAGCGAATTAATAATTGAAAAGGCCAGTAAAAACAAAGTAGCATTGCTAATACCCGGCGACCCGCTTGCTGCAACTACCCACTTTTCATTAATAGCGGAGTGCAAGAACAGGGACATAAAAACAGAGATAATACATTCCTCAAGCATATTCTCTGCTGTTGGAGAAACGGGATTATCGCTCTACAAATTTGGAGGCACTACAAGTATACCTATATATGATGAACATTTTCACCCTGAAAGCTTTTTTGAGGTCATAGAGGAAAACATTAAATGCGGCTATCATTCTTTGGTACTATTGGAAGTAAGAAACAAGGAGAAGTTCGTAAGTGCTTTAGATGCTATCCAGATACTAAAAAATATAGAGAACAAAAAAGGCATTCCAATAGTAGATTGGAACAATGTAATTGTGATATCAAAGCTTGGTAGTTCTGATCAAAAGATTTATAAGTCTGGTAATGAAGAAATTAAGAACCTTAACCCCCCATTGTCACTTATTGTGCCAGGCAAATTAAATGAAAACGAAAAGGAAGCATTAAAATTTATAGATTAATTTTTAAGACTGCGATATAGAAAGAGGTATACTGTTAGATGTTATGCAGTAGGTGTATCCTGCGCTTACGTTTATGGAAACATTTGAAGTGTAACCTACTGAATTTGAAACCGGATTCACTAAAAGTGAAAACTGAATCGGTGCAAGTAATCTTCCATTTTGAAACGTAAGAGGATATTCCTGATTAGTTATATTTTGGTTTGGCTCTATTTTATAATTTGTACCTACCGAGGAAGTAAAGTATCCAATGCCATTATTTATTTGTATATTTACCCAATTCAATTTAGAGGTTGAACCCGTTGAAGTAAGAGAATTAGCATCTACATAAAATGTTTGATTTTCTGAGGAAGGACTTGCAATTAAGATAGGGCTAAAATCTTCAAGGCCAAGATTTATAGGAAGACCTGCAGAAGAAGTAGATTGTGAGGTTGGAACTGTTCCATTGAAGTCATAGCTCTCTATTGTAAGCGGGTAATTGGTGTATGAAACTGCATTGAAACATGCACTGAAGGTTATAGAACAGCTTGTAGGACTTGAGCTTGAGAATACCCAAGAAAAAGAGGATGGAGAATCAGGAGGAATTGAAAAGCTTTTATTCTGGACTGGCAGGAAAGAACAGCCATATGGAAAAGCGACTACATTGATATAATTTTTACCGTTATTGAATATTTTAGATATTACATTTATATTTTCACCTGTATAAAGATGAGCTAACGGAGTCGATGTAGAGATATTAAAAGAGATTGGTATATAGGGGTTTATATTCTTAGTGGTTGTAGTTGTAGTTTGATTAAAATTTAGATACCCTGCTTTATAAAGGAAGAAAACCCCAACTATTATTATAAGAATTACAACAATTATAACGCCTGCTTGTCCTTTATTTTTCATATTTATATGCATGATATTTGATTGCCATAAAATGTAATATAATAGTTATAGTTAGTATCTATATTTATTATATTCTGTGAACTCACGTTGTCATTTGTAGTTGTTATTTCTATGGGTAAATCTGAACCACTTGTTATTAGCGCAAGGTCTACATCATTTAGAGTTAATTTAAGCGTGTTGCCGTAAACTGAAAATGGATAGTTTTGGCCATCATAATAAACAAATGCACTTTGAATCCCGCCAGTTGAATTGCTTATGTAAAATTTTATTTGAGTTATATATCCGTTTGGGTTGCCATTTGATAAACTTGTGTAAGGGCTTCCCAATGTATAAACTCCTGAATTATAACTCGCTGTAGGAGTAAAATTAATTTCCGTTGATAAAGACCCGGAAGGAATCTGGGTTTCTACGATTGCAGGATTTGCAGATAAAACCATAAAGCCCTCATTTGGGTTAGAATAGACCGTTTGAGGGATTAAGTTAGTTTTTGTACCGTATGGATATGTAACTACTGAAGTAGTTATGTTCTGCCAGATGTTTTGAGGTTCGAAAGCAAAATAAGGTATGACAGATCCGCTGGAGCCGCTGCATGAAACATTAAAAAGTATGTTTGAAACTGCTTTCATATTCGCAGGTGCGGATATTGCTTTTGATAGCGGAGAAATTGAGACTGGGGGTGTAGTAAAAACATAGAGATTGGCATTAAAAGAGTAATTAAAGGGATTAAATAAAGTAACGTAAAGAGGTGTTGATTTGCCAGAATAGAGCTGGGAAGCGTTAGATACTGCCGAAACACTAAAGGTAGTAGGAATCTTCGCAGATGATTTCCCAAGATTTAATGCGCCACTATTGACAGAATAGAAGATTACTATTAAGATAATCACTACTATAAAAATTCCAATAATTGAACTGCTGTTAGCGCCTTTATCACTCATAGAATAATGATAGTAAATTAACTATAAAAACTTTTAATGATTTTAAGGAGAATAAGGCTCTATATACAGCCCTATTGGAAAATAACCTTCTTGTTCATAAGAATAAGAAACTGAAAAGTGCATATTTGACTGTATGTAGGGTATACTTGAACTTATTAATTTGCTATACTCTCCTGGACTTAATGAAACAGGAAGTTCTAATGATGCCCCTGAGGAACTTATAGTAACAGATTTTGATAATTCTGCGGTACCGTTTGGAAATGAGTTAAAAGTAAAACCTAGGGAGCTTGCAGCAGAGATGTTTATTATTGAGCTATTAAATAATATATGTATCTCTGTATTCCCCAAAGGAGTTCCAATTCCAAAATTATTAAGTGATAACCCTAGTTCGATATCTTCACCATATATAACTGGCTGTGAAGAAGAAGTGGATATTATTACTGGGCCGGCGGTAACGCTTGAGGCCTGTGAAATCGGAGGAGGGTAATTTCCGCTTGAACTTGCACTTTGAGAAACGAACTCAAACTGTTGAGTAGCGGTAGAAACATAGGAGAAATTAAGATAATAACCAATATTCTGCGAGTATTGGATATTGCCATATTCTGCTGCAGGTGGTGCAGAAAGAGTGAAACCTTCAGATAGTATGTCGCCAGAAGCAAGAGAGGGTATACTAATGCACCTTCCACTAGTTAATGCATTGCCGTTTGGATTTGGTGTAGATGTTTCTGGACTTGAGACTATCTTCATTAAACCTAGATTATCCAAACAGAAATAGATATTTGAAGCGGATTTTCCATTAAGATTGTTTGCTATTAAGAAAGTCGCACCGAATGTAGATGAAGGAGAAACTGTTGAAGGGGCACTTATTGATATAACTCCCAATGCAGAAGTATGATTTAATGAAGTAGACAAAGGAACAACGGAAACTCCCAATTTATTAAGAAGTAATGGCCCGTAAAAAATAAGGACTATTATAATGGCTAAAACTACCACCCCTCCTGCAATTCCACTCCCACTTGATCCTATTTTATTCATATTAAGTGCATGTTTGATTAGCTACAACAACTGGCATGTTTAAACTTTCGTTGTAGTTGTAATTTACGTAGCCTAATACTGTTATTGTATTAAAATGCAAACCGTGTAACGAGTTCACTGGATTTAAATCAAGATAGAACGTAGTACCAGAATTTAGAACTTTTTGATTGTTGATATAACAATTCCAATAGCCACTCCCGGGAAACGCAAAGCCTTGTCGTTCCATAGATGTAGCGGTTACGCAGCTCCAATAACTTGTAGACGGATTTGAAGGGAAGAACTCCTTGTTTATGTAAAGGGAAATATTGTTTATATCGGCATGATACTGCCCATGATTGTCTAATGTAACTTCTAAAGGTATAGAATCTATCTTCGTCAGTATCGGTTGCTTTATTACTGTGTAAACTTCCATTTGCACCGGGCCAGCTGAATAGAAGTTATAGGAAGGCTCTGCTGGCACAAATGCTTGAGCAGAAGAAACAAGCTGAGATTGGAAAGAATCTGACATAAATTCTACTGGCAGTATAACTGCAGCCGTATAGTTTTTAACTAGAAAATTAGCTAGCAAAGACATTGAAAGTGGAAATGTAAGCTTATCTGAAGGAGAAGGGCAGGATAAATAAAATGTGGTAGAGTTCTCTTTTGTCTCTCCGGGGGCAAGTATATCTACCAAATTTGAATTCACGATTTTCGGCGGAGAGATTTGGTTTTCGACAGGGCTTGTAAACTTGTCTAGCATATCTTTGCAGTATTGTGCAGCACCCGGTGAGTAAGTGTTGCCGCAGGATATATTGACTTCCAAGTTATTTGGAGTGCCTGGCCCAAGCGGAACATTCCCATTGTTGTATACTGAATAAAGGATGTTACCTTGCTGAGGATTTGTAGTTAAAACAACCTCTTGATTTGAAGGGTAACTAAAAGTAAGAAAAGACAAAAAAGTCGGGGTGGAGTTTACTGCTGTAACTGTAGGTTGAGACACAAGAAGATTTGGGTTTTGCACCTCAGCAATAAAAGTAGATATAGAAGATATACCATAGGATATTAAGCCAGTGATCTTAGAGAATATGCTTCCGTAAGTAATTTCTGTGTAGCTTATCCCTACATTTGATTGAGCAAAGAAAATAAAATAGACTGAAAGAGGGGCAATTAGTATCATAAATATTAAAATAATTAAAGAATACTTCTTTGTGCTTCTAACTAACTTATCACCATTAAACAGCTTTCTATTCTCTTTATTTTGAATCTTTTTTACGTACTGCGTTACGTACTGCGGAATTAGAATTTGTATAGCTCCTTCAGATAAACCTTCTCCTGATGGCTTTTGTGTAGCCATGTGTGCATAAAGTTCAGTATAACTTTTAAACCCCTGTTTGCAGATTGGACATACTTTTTTCCCCTTACCCTCTTTAACTTCAACCTCTTTAACTTTATTCTTTTTGGGTGGACTGAATAATGGCGCTTTTTTAGGGCTTCCAGAATTATCAGGTGTATTTCCTGAAGGATTAGTAGGAGCACTGGCCTGGCCCTTTTTATTTAACTTTATTCCCATCATAATATAAAGAATATATATTGATTTGGTATATATAAATTTCAACCTTCAACGGATTTTATGGATATATACGAAGGTATCACCAAACCATTCGTAGAAAGTTTTATAGTACCGCTATAATTTCCTTTAACAGCATTTATACCTATATCACTCGCAGGTAAAAAAAGTACATTTTCTCCTATTGATAGAGTATTCGCGGCGATAGTAAGGTTTGTATTGCTTGGAGTAAAGTAAAGAGATATGCTGCCATTCTTTATTATACTTGAAACATAAAGAGTTAGAAGATAACTACTGTTTGTTGCGTTTACTGAGTAATAGACTGTAGGTGAATTCGAAGCTATATAAGGTATCTTATAGTTAAGAGAAGCATCTGCTATTTCGTATGAAACATTTTCTGATGGCTGAAAAGCTACATTAAAGTTTAATGGCAGTATTATAGATGAACTTGAAAGATTGGAATTACGTACTGCTTTTGATATTATTATAGAAGGTATGCTGGCCGTAATCTCTGCATCTGTTCCGCTTGTTATGCTTGATATAACCTGATTGTTTACAGAAACATTTAAGCCTCCATATCCAATAGGAGTATAATCAATAGAATAATCCCCTACACCACTAAATGTCAGTATTTTGACAGGGATTATGTCTTCATTGTTTTTACCTGCTTCTTTTATTATCTCTATTTTTGATAGTTTAAAGGACTGGGAAAGCGCAAAACCATTCAAGCTATCAGTTATTGAAATTATATTCTTTGTTAAACTGCTTGCAGGCACTTGCTCTATTATCGTCTCATTCTTTGCCGGCAAAGTAGAGAAAAATGACTTACCGTTTAATGAAAAACTAAGCTTTGGTGTGCCTGAAACAGACTGAACTGTGATCTCAATGAAATACACTGAAGATTTGGAGAAGTTTAAATCCATATCATATGATGATGAACCGAATATGCTCGAGCCAATGCTAACTTCACTGGTATTAAAAACAGTTGAATTTATAATTGGGTAATTTACTCCAAAAGTGCCTAAAGTATATGAGGTATTGATAGGCTGGCTATTTCCTCCTATGTAGGTATTAAGGTTCTGGTAGTATTCCCCAGCAGGAATAGATGGCGTTACTGTAGTAGTATTATTTATTCCTAAAAGTTTATATGCTACTGGCGGTGGCACTAGAAGCAGATAAATTACTATAGAGCCTATAAGTATAAGCATCAAAATCACAACGGCAGGAATTCTTTCCCTCTCAATTGCCATAAAATGTTTACTACATTATAATATATAAATATTTCTAATCCTAAAAATTGCCATTTTTAGTTAGGAAGTGAAATATTTCTTTAAATTTTTAGGAACTTCGAAAAAATCTGCTTTTATGCCTGCATCTATATAGCTCCAGCTTATTACTACGGCCTCGAAGGCCCGTATGTAGTCCTGCTTATCCAAAAAAAACTTGCTGTCCTTAAAGTAATTTGAAGCCATATCAAAAAAATCAAGAGCTAGCTGTTTATCCTTGTCTTTAATTGTCAAAACCTTAAAAACTATCTCCATCATGTCTATTTCTTTCTTTGTCCTTTCTGCTATATCGTTATCCATAAAAAGAAAGTGAATTTTCTTCTAATTTTATCCTGTCTAGGTACTGGTTTACCCTTTCCTTTGAAAAATCATGCTCCTCACATAAAAAGCTTACAAGCTTTTCCTTGTTTAATTTTTTCGGGTTTAAATCCTCATTAACCTCAATTATTTTTGGAGAAATAAAATAGTCATAAATCTCTTTTATACTATAATCTGACCTAAAATCATAAGAAGCGAAAATTTCTTCTCTGCTTTTTTCCTTTACTATTTTAAGTGCTTTCTTTGGGCCTATACCGTCAACGCCTTTATTGTAGTCAGTGCCTACAAAAAGGGACAGTGTTATGAGCTGCTCCCTCGTTATACCTAGCCTAGCTAAATTTGGATTGGCATTGATCAATTCCGGCAACACACTTGTGGTTATTCCCTTTCCACTTATCTTTCTTTTGTTAGTAATATTTAGGTTCCTAACAACTTTTTTGGCCCCGAAAAGTAGAGTGTCATAATCCTGAGAAGCTGCTGCAAAAACCTTTCCCTGCATATTTAATTGCGCTGCCTGTGCTTCTCCCTCTGCAGGAGCCTGTACATACGGTATACCTAAGTATGAAAGCAATTCCTTTGAAGAGTCTATTATATAATCATCTATTCTTGAAAGCCGCCTCATGTACATTGCCTTTTCTTCAGCTGTTGATGCATTCTGCATTTTCTCAATCGCTTCTTCCTTTGTTTTTTCTCTTTCCTTGAGAGTTTCTTTCTTAAATTTTGGGGCCGCCCCATCAAACACAAATACAGGCTTTATCCTGTTTTCTAGCATTGATACAGAACGATAAAAAAGGCCATTCAAATGTGTAGTAACTTTCCCCTTTGAATCAGTTAGATAAGAGCCATCTGCCAGCCTTATTGTAGTGAGGAACTGGAATATCCAATTAAATGCATCTATTGCAATTAATTTACCTGACAGCTCGCCCATTTTTATCTTACTGGGCTCAAAAAGCTCTTTTAATTTTACGCCCATTATTTTACTAAAAATTGCAATGATTAATGCTTTTTTGTTTTTTATAGGGTTGTAATGGTCACAGTTTCCCCATCGAAAAGAAACGAGTGCTCGAACTGTGACACTAGTCCGTTATCTTTTTCCTTTAATACATTAAACTCATTCAATGCCCCTGCTGCAACTAAATTTCTTATCTCTATTTCAGCAAACCTGCCGAATTTTGTTACTATCCATCTTTTTGCAAACGGTAGTTCATTATATTCCTCAGAAATATATTTTAGGATATCCCTTCCTAGACTGCTCCTTACGTTCTTGATTGAAGCTAACTGGTAGATTTGCACTTCCGCGCTGTCTATAACATAACCACCACCTGTTGTTGCAAAGGGCTCAACTGCTACTACGCCTTCTTTTCTAAGAAATGAACCTGAGTAATTTTTAGAATTTGAGATAAATTCTCCTTCATGCAGACTGTACCTACCAACGCCATGACCTCCTAGATTGACTATTGGAGAAAACCCTAAACCACTTATAACATCGTCTATAACCTCGCTTATTTGATGCACTTCCATGCCAGGTTTTATCATTTTAGATACTGCTTCCAATGCTTTCTTTGTAGCGTTCACAAGCTTATTCTCTCCTTCTCCAACTGCAACTGATGCTGCAGTATCTGAAAGATAGCCGTCAACACTTGCTCCAACATCTATCTTTACGATATCCCCTTTTGTCAATTCAGTCTTATCATCAAATTTTGGTGTATAGTGTGCAGCGATCTGATTTATCGATATATTAGGGGGAAAAGAAGGCTTTGCTCCCATCTCGATGGTTTTCTTTTCGATTGCTTCTGCGATATCAAGTATCTTTGCTCCTGGAACACACATGGAGATTCCTAGGTCTCTTATCTCTTTTCCGATTTTACCGGCTAGTAGCCATTTGTCCCTTTCTTCTTTTTCCATTTATAGCTCACTCTAATTTAGCTTCTTCATCTATAAAACTTCTTATCTTATCCAAAAATGCATCGCTTATGCCTTTGTTTTCTATTACTATGAAGACTAATTTGCTTTTTTTCTCCCTTGCTATAGATGATGTGAAATGAATGAATCTTAGTATCTCATTTTCGGAGTTATAAATCAAAAAGGAAGTTATAGAGTCTATAACTACAAAGTTTTCTCCGCCTCTCTTCATCAGGTTTTCCAGATTTATGCTTATCTCTGTAAGATCTCCTGGCGAACGTATGAATATACAATTTTTGTATGCGTTAGGATCTTGTATAACTGGGGCCGTTACTGAGTCTATTATAAAATAATCTTCTATTTTCGCGACATCTAACTTTTCCTGAATTGATTTAAAAGGAAGACTCGACGTAACATAAATAAGCTTAAATCCTTTATTTTTTATTCTGGATAAAAGCTCTATAGATGCCTCCTCCAACTTATATCTCTCTGTAACGAACAGCATCCCTACACCGTCAGTTGTAATCCTTTCTATGAAATCATTATTAAACTTCTGTTCCACAATAATACTCTTTTAAACAAGCATAATACAATTAGTATTATTATACTATAAAAACCCTTCAAGCGAGTTATTTTTTTTGCCAAGTATGTCATCTTCTGAATAGCCTACGACTTCTAGTATTTGTAAGACAGAAGGTAAAACCTGCTTATATATATAGTAGTCTGGATCATACTTTATTTTGTTCTTCCGTGCAATCTCATAGAGGACTGCTTTTTCAGACACGCTTTCGTTGTTCTTTCCTTTGGCTATGATGTATTTTATTGTATCTCCACTTACAAATTTCATCCCACTTTTTTCCACTGCGGAAATGTGTCTATTAGTCTGCTGATATGATGAAGGATCCTTTCTTAGCCGAGTTAAGATAACGAGCTCATCTAAACCTGCTTGCCCAGTTTTTATTTTTTCTATTATGTTTTTTACAGTAGCCACTGCCCCTTCTTTGTCATTTTCCAAAAGAATTTTGTTAAGAACTTCTTTTTGCAGATTCTTTGCTATCACGGCCCAGTCCCTTCTTACTGATTGGAATCCTTTTATTGTAATATTGCCATCTAAATCTGACATCGCATATTTTTTCTTTGCTCCTATTCCTCCTTTTGAGCTGACAAATATCGCCCTGGCATAAAACCCTTGCAATTCAAGTTCCATAGGCTTCGGAAGTTTGCTGTTTATACCGTTTATAAATTCGTTTACAGTCTGTTTTCTTTCTCCAAACTGGATAAAGGCTGAATCTGTATCCGCATATAGCACTTTGAATTTGTAAGACTCGGCTGTAGATATAACGTCCTGAACATATTTTCTGCCGAGCGCGGTAGTTGCGCCTGCGCACTCAAAACAATACCACCTTGAATTATAATAACCCAAATAGCCATAGAACCCGTTTGCTATTAACTTGAGTACAAGCACTCTGGCGTTTAACTGTTTGTTGTCTTTTTCCAGTTTAAGTCGATCTTTTGCCTCAAATCTTAATGTTATTACCTCTGATAGAACAGAAGGTATCAATCCTAATCTCTCTTCTTTTGGAGTAAAGGAAGGCTGATCCCCATTCAACTGAATCGTAGATGGACATATGTTATGCGACACTATTATACTGGGATAAAGACTCCTAAAATCCACTACTGCTATGTTTTCATATAGCCCTGCGGTAGGTTGAAAAACAAAGGCCCCGACATTTATTTTTTTTATTCTATCATTAATTTGAAAATCGGATGGCTTATTCGGTATAAGCTCGTTCTTAATAACAGCGTGTTTCATTATAAGATTTTCTACAACAATACCTGTTGCCATTCTAGAAACATCGGCAAATGTCTGACCTACAAGTTTATTAAGCTCGGTTATAAGAGGTAGGACTGTGTTGAAAACTAATAACGTTATATTTGAATCTTGAATGCAGTACTCGCACAATTCGGTTGCAAGTTTTACATTGCTAAAAACCTCATTTATGTCATCCCAGTTGAATTCGCCTTTTCTTTCGCCAGTAATCTCTGCTGCAACTTCTCTTAAAGTAAGAACTTCTGTTTTAAGGTTGTATATCGAATAGATATTTCTTATAAAATTCAGTATATCTATGTGAGCAAGGCCATTTATCTCTGCTACTTTCTTTCGCTCTCCTTTTATTTTAAGTTCAAAGCCACTAACTGTAAATCTAAACCCTAATATCTTTGCCCTCTCAGCTATATATGGCATGTCAAAAGAATCGGAATTATAACCTACTATAACATTAAAATTATTCGAGGATAAAATCTCTGAAAGTTTAAGAAGCAGATCTTTTTCATCCTTTGCTTTTATTATATTATCACTTTCAGCATTGAGCCATGTAATGCATTTTTTCAACCCTGCACTTACTATCGATACTGCTATTATTGGGTCAGATTTTGGATTAGGGAATGAATGCTTTGAAAATGTCTCTATGTCTATCGCGGCAACATTTATTGGGAAGTCCGCTATACCTTCATCTTTTATGTTTTTTATGTAGTCCCCTTCTGAATCAATAATTAACCTGTTAAAAGTCCCTATGCCTTTATCAAGAAGATAACGCTTGTAAAAGGGAATGTCTGCCTCATAAGTTTGAAAGCTTAGCTGCTTTATTTTTGGAACGTCCTCTGGTAGACTAGTAAATACCTGCAGAACTTTCATCTTTTTACCAAGGCTATATTTTTCTACTTCTTGAACTGATTCAATAAAAGAAAGTCCGCCGGCGGTTTTATTAAATGTTTCTTTCTCGGTCTTTACATAGCAATACGGTTTAAAGTTTTTGTCATAGAATATTCTTCTTTCTAGTTTATTATTTAAACAAAAAAGCCTTACAACCGGTACATTGTCTACAACAGTATAATCCGCATCTATTAAAAAATAAGTGCTTTCCACATAAACTATAGGAATTACACGTAAAAAAGGTTAACTTATTTTGTAGTAACTGCCTTGGCGAGGTTTCTTGGGTGATCCGGGTCTATATGCTTTGACAATGAGATATAGTAAGATAGAAGCTGGGATAATATTACTTGTGGAACAAAACTGAATATACCTGCAGGCTGGGACCTGATAAAAACATCAAAGACATCCATTTTTTCATTTGCAATCCCTATTATCTTTCCATTTCTTGCCTTTATTTCCTTAAGGTTATTTATTTCCCTGTCCTTAAATCTGTCGGATACCAAGGCTACTGAGTATGTTCCTTTGGATATTAAAGCTAACGGCCCATGTTTAAAAGTAGCCGAGTCAATGGCTTCAGAGTGAATATATGTAACCTCTTTCATCTTTAATGCTGCTTCCATTGCTGAAATGTAATCATTTCCTCTGCCTAAAAAGAAAATATCTTTCTCTTTCTTAAGAATTAAAGCAGTATCTTTTATTGTCTTGTAGACTGAAGGAACAAAAAGATTATACAGATTTATATTCAAAAGATTAAGGTCGTTTAATGCCTCTCTTTCCTCACCAGCAGAAAACATGGCTATCAAACAAGAAAGTATTGCGGACATTGTAAAAGTTTTTGTAGCCGCAACTCCTTTTTCATGCCCTGCATTAACATTTATAAAGTAATCCACTACATTTGCCAGAGTAGAACCTTCAGTATTTATTATTCCTATTTTTTTGTTGTCTTTTATTATTGGAAGAGACTCTATAACATCCATAGTTTCTCCGCTTTGTGATATTATCATAAAGACATCCTCTTTGCTTATTGTCTTAGAATAATTTAATAGATCCTGTGGCTGCACGGCAATTGCATCTTTGCCCAAGTCCCTAAACAAATTAGCTGTTAGTAACGCTATATGAAATGAGGAGCCTGAACCCAAAAGGAACACTCTTTTTGACAATGAGACAAGAGACGCGGCATTTTTAATGTAGGATAAATCTGAATTTACAAGTTTTGAAACAAGACTCTGTTGCTCCATAATTTCTTTGAGCATAAAATGCTTGTATTTTCCTTTATCTATGTCTGCGATTGAAAATGTAACTTCTCGGACTTTATGCTTGGTAGGGTTATTTGATTTAAGGATTTTAAAACCCGCTTTATTTATTGCTATTACATCCCCATCAGACAGATAAACCACTTTATTGGTATATTTTAAGAATGACGGTACATCGCTTGCAACGAACATGCCTTTGTCTCTAACGCCTAACACCAATGGAGAGCCGCTTTTTACTGCAACGATATTATCAGAATCAGCATTCATAACTACAAAAGAAGAAAACCCAGTTATTTTTTCTGATACGGCTATGACAGCTTCCTCAAAGTTCTTTCCATTTGCCATCTCTTCCTCTATCAAATGTGGCAGTACTTCAGTATCTGTCTCTGAGGAGAATAAATGATTTGGAAGACTTTCCTTCAACTCCTTGAAGTTTTCGATTATTCCGTTGTGTACAACTGCTATTTTCCCACTGCAATCAAGCATGGGGTGAGAATTCATCTTTGTAACTCCGCCATGAGTCGCCCATCTTGTATGTGCTATGCTTTTATTTGAGATTTCCTTATCCAAACTGTAATTATCTATAATTTTGTTTATTCTGCCTGCATCTTTTCGTATTTCTATGTTATTGTTCTTGCCCTGAAAAGCGCATCCGAAACTGTCATAGCCCCTGTATTCTAAGCTCTTGATGCCTTCCAAAACAAAAGGAATAGAATTCTCATTTCCAGTATAACCTATAATACCACACATAAATAGCCTAAGAGTTTGTAAGACGGAAACTTATATTTAAAGCTTTTTAAACGGTGTATTTAAAATTACAATCCTCATTAAACTATCTAAATTTATGCAGGACCGGTTAAAAAACAGAGCAAAACATGCAGAAACAGAATTATGTGAGATTGCCTCAAAAGAGTTAAATACTTAAATCAACCTAGTTATAAGTTATAAACATGGTTACTATGAAAAATTATATTCTTAAAAGCGATGGAGAAGGCTACTTTGTAAATGATACAAAGTTGATTGAAGATATAAACGATGTAAAACCAATAGCAGACGAAAAAGCTATGGCTATTCTGAAAAAGCTTTCCAAAAAACCTTATAATTCAGCAAATCTTTCAAAAGAACTAAAGCTTGACAAAAAGGCGACTGCTTTCTACATTGGTAAGCTTGAAAAAGCAGGACTGATAAGCATTGAGCCACAGAAAAAGGGAGAGGTGATCAAAGCTTTATACAATTCATTTTCGCATGAAATCAATGAAAACAAGATAAAATTTGATCCAAAGATGAAGTCAAAGGAAAACGAATATGCATTGGCATTTTTCAGTAAATTCATAAATAATGGAAAATTTGACGGATATATTTGTGTAGGTGCCTCTGACCCACACGGAGAATACAAGGCTGTTGCTAAAGATTCTTATTATACTGCATACCTTGGAATGTTTCTAGGGCAGTTCATTGATCTTCCAGCGTCTATGCCGGTAGTTCTTGATACTGATGTAATATCGAAAAACCTTTTCAAGAAGAACCTAATTGTTATAGGTGGACCAGTAACCAATCTTGTCACTAGGGATATAAACAATTTCATGCCGATAAAATTCATAAAAGAAGAAGGTTGGGGCTTAAAGGATAAAAATGGCATACATGTAAGAGATTATGAAGGAACCATAGAAAAAATAAAGAACCCATTCGATAAAGAAAAGGAGATAATACTTATAGGTGGAGTAAGAAACATAGGGACTTTGTCTGCAATGCTGGCTGCCACAAGATTTTCAAATATAACTTTCAAAGGATATACTGGAGAGATTCCTTGGAGCAGGATGGTAAGAGGATACGATATAGACGGAGACGGGCAGATAGATTCGATAGAAACCGTAAAATGAACCGCTATTTTATAGCAGTAGAGATACCTGAAAAAACAAAAGAGGATATTTTTTCATTCTTCTATAAAAAACTAGACAAGAAGATTACAGGAAAGTTTGTTGATAAAGAAAAACTCCACATAACATTGCTTTTTCTTGGAGATTTTGAGATAAAAAAAGAACTTATCGATTTTATAAAAGAAATGAAATTTTCCATACCCATAAATATTAAGGGAATTGGCGCTTTTCCGTCAATAAAAAACCCAAAAACAATATACGCAAGGGTTCATGGCAACTTAAATGAGCAGTACGAAAAATTATGCTCATTTTTATCTATGAAAAAAGAGAGTAATTTTACACCGCATGTTACACTATGCAGGGCCAAGCAAGTTATTGGTAAAATAGACGAGAAAGAGTTTGAGTCCAATGATTTTTCATTTATAGCTGATTCATTGCATATATTCAATAGTGATTTTTCAAATTATTATAGGATAATCTAATTATTTTTTGCTTGGAACCTGCCTTGTCAATGCAAATACCACTAAAGTCATAGCTAGCAGTGTAAGCACTGTTGTAAGAAAAGAAGGACTTGTAAATATAGATATAATGTAAGTGGAAGTCAGATCAGACGGAAACGAAGACACTGCAGCAACATGCGAGGAACTGCTTGTCGATGGGGCACCTAAAATCCCTGGATAATAAGCAGAAACGGTTCCGAATGCTATCAGCCCAAAAATAAACATTACAAATATCACTAAAGCTGGAACAAGAGAGCTTTTCTTCAAGTAATCCGTTATTGAACTCTGGGAAACTAATGACGTTGAAAGAAGAAGTATAGCTAGGAAGATAAACAGCATTACAGCTAAAACATATGGCAGGAACGTTATTATAAATCTTACAAAGAAGGAAGATAACAAAGCTACTAAACCAATAGCTACACCTATAAGCGCAGGTATGTCCGAAGTAGAAAAGAATTTAGACCTTACTAGTAGGCCGTATACTAAAGCAAATACTAAAACGAAAACCGCCAAATCATATAGACCAAGAGTAGGTAAACTTAACATATTATCTTATTGGTTCTTGCTAGAACCGCCTCCGCCGAAAGTAAAAGCGATAACAAAGATTATTATTATACCTAAAATAAGATATGCAAGGTTAGGCCCTATTAAAGAAGATACTATATTTGAAAATTCGCTTCCTACACCGGAACTAGAAGGTACTAAAGCATTTGAGAACACTCCACCACCTAGGAAAAGTATTCCTATCGCCACAACAAAAAGCCATTTGGAATTGTTTCCAGTTATGTCAAATTTAAGCAGACTTGCAACTATAAGCATCGCTACAAGTATAAGCGCAGTCACTGCCAATGTGGAAGACATATAAACTAACACAGGGCTTACCCACGCTACAGTAACAGCGAAGTAGGATATTATAAGAGCAATGAGTCCTCTTGCTCCCTTGTTTTTATTATCCCCAAAGTAACTCACGTTCTTTAGGACTGTGCTAAGTATAGCAAGTATTAACAGAAAAGCAAGCCAAAACTCTATTGGGTTTGTAACATTAGGAGGGGTTATAAGGCTTAAGGCCTTGTCTATTTGTGAATACAATGACCCTGCTACTGCTGATACCATTAATAGTTATGGATACTTTTAGTATTTAAACTTTTCTTTAAATATCTTTACTTATAAGTATTCAATTATTTAAATAAAAAGTATGCACCTAGGATAAGCGCTATGAAAACGATTATATACGGGGAATACTGCGAAAGATTCGATGAAACCGAGGTAGCAGATATACCTACAAACCCTAGATTAGCTGTTAATAAAACCCAAATTATTAATCCTATAGAAACTAAAACCGATATTATGACTATTATCTTCCTCCCAGATCCGCTCTTTAGAAGGTCAGAACTACTGCCATAAAGCATTGAGCCTATAACTAAAAGCATGAATATTACTATTGCAACAATACCAACTATTGGCAATATCAGATACGTTAACTTTAGAGTATAATTTGTGGTAGCAAATATTATACCCAAAACGAATGCTATTATTGCATCTATGTCGCTTTTCCCCTTGAAAATCTCACTCCTTTGAAGAACGCCGTAAACGATGGCAAAAACTAGAAGAAAAGGAAACAAGAACGATTCTACTCCTGAAAACAGCAATGAGACACCTGGAGCTGGAGCTGTCAAAGTAGTTGTGACATTAGTCTTGTTTGATGTAACATTAAAAGCAAAACTTAAAGCTTTTTCTAACATATTAATATTATGACTGGGAGGTATTTAAATAATTGTCTTTAACTAAAATATGAAAACCAGCAGGAAATATAGAGTTGGGAGGAAATCCTTGCTTTCGCTATCAATTATTGGGGCAGCAGTCGGCATTATGATAATAGCAATCATCACGTTTAACTACATTAGCTTCGCAGACAGCGGATTTTATTATAATGGCGTAAAAATAGGCGGGAGCACGCTTTCGCATCAAATAGATGATGATATCTATATAATTGCAGTAGCAGTTGTACTTGTTTGCTCAAGCCTTTTCCTTCTTATAAAGTCTCTCAGGAATAAAAGACATCAATAGCTGTTCTGCTTCGTCTTTTGTATATCCTGTAAAAAGAAAATCTCCTTTTGAGGATATCAGGATTGATTTTCTGCCGTTATTTGAAAACAAGTAATCTCCGTTTATTTCGCTTCTCGGTATTTTTTTATTTAATATCTTTAGGTCTATTTCGCTGCCTAATGAAAATTTTATTCCAGACGAGCAAATCTGCAAGAAGCCAGTTTGTATATTGTTTGAACGGTTATTCACGCAAACCTCGCATTCCTTGTCTCGCTTGACATTACTTTCAAGCACCTTTTTATTTTTGAGATTAAATATCCTTATTTCATCTCCTTTAATTTTACCTAAAGAAAAGTCTAATATACTATGGATTAAAAAATCCAGGTAGTCCTTTCCTGGCGGAGATATAACCGATTCGCATCCTTCTTTTATATGCCCAATTGAATTCCTGAATATGCAATTAAAGCATGCATTGCCCCTATAAAAATACAAAACGCTTTCCTTGTCATTTAATGATACAAAAACTGCCGGGCTTCCAGTTTTTACACAGCCGCTATTGATTATTAGCCTGCTTTGAATGCTGTCTGTAAAATCAAGTATAAGATCATAATCCTTCATTACATTAAAGTCACTTTCTATAAAATAGCGTTCGTAGCCTTTGTATTCTGTAGCTTTATCCATAGCATTCATTTTTTTAACTGCAAATGACACTTTTGAAGATGGTGAAGAGAAATCAAAATCACTGTAAAAAGGCTGATTTGTAAGGTTGCTCTTGGAGATTATATCGCCATCAAAAATCCCAACTTTTTTGAATAACCCAGCTGAATTTGCCAAAAATGCAGAGCCTACAGCACCTATACCTATAACCAAAACAGATTTATTTTCCATTTTTATCAGTTAACAACAGTCAAAAAATAAACTTATTTAAATACATAGTATCTTTTAATGTGATAAATAAATATATTTATAGGATATAAAAATTTATTAAATGTATGTACGAAATAATAACACTAAGGGATAAGATAAGGGTTGAGCCGAATAAGCTACAAGAAGACAGAAAAGAAGCTGCTACTGAAATAATAAGACAGAATTATATAGGAAAGATAATAGAGGAAAAAGCTTTGCTTGTAGGTTTAATTGGAATTGACAGTATAGAGGAAGGAATAATAATACCGAATGACGCTTCGATATACTATGATACAATATTTAGAATGCTTGCTTATCTTCCAACCCTGCATGAAACCGTTAAAGGCCAGGTAACAGAAGTAAGCGAAATCGGAGCAATAGTAAACATTGGCCCTCTAGATGGATTGGCACACATTTCACAAACAATGGATGATTTTGTTGATTTCTCAAAGAATGCTCTTACAGGAAGAAGAACAAAGACAACTATTAAAACCGGCGACACTATTGTAGCAAGTATAATAGCTGTGAGTACTAAAGGAATGATGAAAGTTGGATTAACAATGCGTTCTCCAGGCCTTGGAAAATTAGGTTCAAAAAAGAAGGAGGTTGCTAAGAAGTAAAATGGCATTAAAAGCTTGCAAAGTATGCAATTATTTGACTGAAGAAAGAAAATGCCCTATGTGCGGCAGCGAAGATTTGTCACTTAAATGGAAAGGAGTTGTTATTATCTCTGACAAAGAAAAATCAAAAATAGCAGAAGCCATGAATATAGGTAAAAACGGCAAGTATGCAATATCTGTGGAGTAAAAATGGAAATAAAGATAGACTCAACAAAAGATGATAAGTATTTCGACAGGCAGATAATCAATTTTACAGTAAAATTAAAGGCCGGCGAGCCTGCAAAATTGGATGAAACAAAGAAAATCCTAGAAAAAGAAGGTAAAGAAGGTTTTCTTTTAATATACACAATAAAAAATATCTATGGAAAAAATGAAGCCAGGGGAATTGCACATATTTACAAAAATGAAGAACTGGCAAAAAAGATACTGCCAAAGTATATACTTGAAAAGAATGGTGTGAAGAATGGAAAAGAAGAAGCAGAAAAAAAGTGAAATCTGGAAGATGTACAAAATAGAAGGCAGTACTATAACAAAAGTTAATCATACCTGTCCTAAATGCGGAGAAGGTACATTTCTTGCAGAACATAATAATAGATTGACATGCGGTCGCTGTGGTTACACAGAATTTAAAAAGAAAGAAAAAAATTAAAACGTAAAATATTGTTCTTTAAAAACGCATTTAGAATTCTGCTTTTCCAAAGACTTGGCTAAAAAGCGGTAAAATATAAATATAAAACTATCTAATACTATAACATAAAAAGCAGGTCTAAGTGAAGGCTAAAAGTGCTACACCTAGCTGGGAAACCAGGTAAAACCTCTTTTGCACAAAGAAGCTCTGTGCAATGTAAGACCAAAAGAGAAGTTATTTAATCAGGAGCTGGGCAGTATGCACACAGAACAGAATAAAATTTTTCAAAGAAACATAAAGCCGGATAAAGGATCTCGAGATAGTTTAATTTATACCCTTGGAATTGAAAGCACTGCACATACTTTTGGAGTAGGAATTTCTGAAAACGATAAAATAATAGCGAATGAAAGGGATACGCTTAAACCAACATCAGGAGGGATAATACCTAGAGAAGCTGCAATGCACCATTTCAAGCTGGCTCCAGAGATAATTAAAAGGGCACTAGATAAAAGTGGCCTAAAATTAAAAGACATAGATTTATTCGCCTTCTCGCAAGGCCCGGGTATAATACCTGCGCTTAAAGTTGGCGCACAGGTTTCCACATTTTTGTCAAACAAATACAAGAAAAAGCTTATAGGAGTAAATCATTGCATTGCACACCTTGAAATTGCAAGGCTATACACAAAATTAAAAGATCCTGTAATGCTTTATGTGAGCGGCGGCAACACTCAGATAATCACTTATTACAACGGTACTTACATAGTATTTGGGGAAACACAGGATATAGGAATTGGAAATTTGATAGACAAAATTGGAAGAAGAATGGATATACCGTTTCCTGCCGGGCCAAAGATAGAGGAACTTGCAAAGAAGAGCAAAAATTACATTCAAATGCCTTACAGCATAAAAGGTATGGATGTAAGTTTTTCTGGCATAGAGACATTTGTATCAAAATTGATAGGCCACCAAAGTGTGGAAGACATTTCATTTTCGCTGCAGGAAACAGTCTTTTCAATGCTTATTGAAGCAAGTGAAAGAGCAATGTCATACTGCCTTAAAGACAGCCTGATAATAACAGGAGGAGTGGCAGCTAATAAAAGAATAAATGAGATGGGAGCTAAGATGTGTAAAGCTAGGAATGCAGAATTTAAGCAGATACCCATGGAATTTGCCGGTGATAACGGCGCAATGATTGCTTACACAGGATATTTAATGAAAGAATATAAACAAGAAGATTTGAGGATTAAACCAAAATTCAGGACCGACACGGTGGAGATAAAATACAGATAGATATGCCAATGAATGCCCCTCAGGAATACTACGAGCTAGAGGAGAAATACAGTAAAGAGAAAGATCTTGAAGAAAAAGAGAATATTCTAAAGAGGATGATGGTCATACTGCCTAAACACAAAGGTACTGACAGGGAATTTGGATCACTTAAAAGGAGACTCTCGCTTATTAGAAAAGAAGCAAGCAGAAGGCCGTTGATCCACAAAGCAACTGCAATAAGAAAAAGATGGCCAAGAGTTTCTCTAGTTGGCTATAACAGTGAAAACATACTTAAAATGTTCAAAATTACAAGACTAGACAATATCCTTTATGGCATCGTAAAGGCAAACAATGTACAAATACAATTAATAGCAGTGAAAGACCCAGAAAAAAATAAAGATCTTTTATTACAGAGCGAGATAATAATCTCAAAAGAAAAAATAGACAGATATTGCAGTTTTCAGATAGTTAGCGAAAAAATTGATTTAGAAAAGGCACTTAAAGATTTTGGAGTCATAGGAGTATACACTGAAAACTCAAAGGATGCAGTCGCTATGGAAAAGGGGGAAACGGTTATGAATCTTGTTAAAAAGCTGCACCTGAAGACTGAAAAAAATGCATATGCTGTTATCTTCGGAAAAAGTGCAAAGTTCCAGGGCCAGAGAGTAGCGCTTTCACACAAACTTGATGATGGGGACAGAGTGTTTATAAAAATATGAAATTGCTTGGATTCGGATCGGAAGCTGCTATATATGAAAACAACAGTTTCATAATAAAGAGAAGGATAAAAAAGGACTATAGGATAAAGGAGATAGACGAGAAGCTTAGAAAGAACAGAAGCAGAGCAGAATTCAACATAATGCGTTTTCTTTATGAAAGCGGCTTAAATGTTCCTAAGCCAATAAAATATGTTGAAAGCAAAAAAGAGATATACATGGAAAAAATTGATGGCAAAAGACTTGCTGAATCATTTTCATTGGAAGATTCAAAATCAATTGGAAAGATGATTGCTGACATGCATAATCTGGGAGTAATACATGGAGACCTTACAACTGCAAATATGATAAAAAAAGAGGGAAAGGTATATTTAATAGACTTTGGATTGAGTTACTACTCGTTAAAGGATGAAGATATTGCAAGTGACATATTCTTATTTAAAAACGCCCTAAAATCCAAACATAACGAAGTATACAGAGAAGCGTATGCTATGTGCCTTGACGCTTATAAATCCCAAATTAGAAAAGAATTTAAAGGAATAGATACTCATCTTAAAGATATAGAAGAAAGAAGGAGATATAATGAAAGTTATTAATGTAAAGAATAGATTTGTGCCTCACTGGCTTAATTACAAGCAGGAGGAAGTAGAGCAGCTTATACTCAATAAATCGCAGAAAGGGCTTACAAAATCAGAGATAGGAACAGTATTACGGGATCAGTACGGAATTCCATCCGTTAAGGATCTAACAAAGAAAAGCGTAAGCTCTATTCTTAAAAGCAGGGGCATGACAGAGCCTCTACCTGAAGATCTAATAGCATTATACAAAAAAGCAGTAAAGCTTCACATGCATGTTGATAAACAGAAAAAAGACAAACATTCCATAAGAAGCTTGGTGGTTCTTGAAAACAGGATTAAAAAACTCATAAAATACTACAAGCAGAATAAGATTTTGCCTAAAGATTACACATATTCGCTTGAATCAGCGAGATTGGTAGTAAAGATATGAATCAGCCTAATTCTTGGTACAAAGTAAAAGCGATTGAATTTGATAACGCGGAGATAGGCAGCGTATACGGCAATGAGACTAATATACCAAACAGACTAATTTTTGTAAACGCAAATAACCTTCCAGATATAAAGACAAAACCCGGCTTTAAACTCGGATTTAGATTGATATCATCTACTGAAAACACTGCAAACGCGCAGCTTGAATCATTAATTCTTTCCAGAGAGCAGGTAGGCAGGATGGTAAGGCACAACTCATCAAAGCTGGACGTAGTAAGAAAGACAAAGATCAATGAAAAGGAGTATGCAATAAAGACTATAGTTATAATAAGCAAGGCTGAGAACAAATACAAAAAATTCGTAAGGGCTGAGGCAAATGACTTTATAGATGGCTTGGCAGATAAAAAGGACCTTAAGGAATTGATTCTTGATGTTTTGACTGGAAAGCCGCAAAACCAGCTACACAAAAAACTCGGGAAGATTTATCCTACTAGAGCTACTGAAGTAAGGATGATAGAGAAGTTAGGCAATTAAAAGCAGTCCAAAAATATTTATAGATTCAATTCCATTATTATTTATAGTAACAGATAATGGTGGAGCAGGTGGAGTAGGCGATCCATAAATTCTTATAATAGGAAAGTGGCATTTGGCTTATAGTGCTATAAGTATCCTAGAAACATTAGACAAGGGATTTTACATTTAGCAGTATAATTTATACACAAAATGCAAATTATTCAAAAAATATTGAAATTCTTCTAAAGTATTACAACTCTAAGGTATAAAAATGATATTTGCCTAAATTAACAATGGCCAAAAACCTGGAAAAATTATTAGACAATAACAAAGCAAAGAAGCCAAGTATTTTAACTAGGTTGAAAAGCCTTTATAAGGAAAAAATAGATGCGCTTAGACCTTACATAGCTTCGCTAGGAGCATTGTCTATTGGCGTTGCAAACTGGAGCAAAGATTTTGCCTATAATGCAAAGGTTATTGTCCCTTTCCTATACACATACTTTTCGCTTGGCGGCCATTTATGGTACAATCTTGCACTTGCACAGGAAGCTTTTAGTATTGGAGGAATAACTGCGACTTCAAATAACAAACTAAAAACTGCAAAATATGCAATAGCTTATGAATCCGGCAGTGTTGTAAATGCTACCCTTTATTATACTACGCTTAACAAATATCCCTGGGGAGGGTATTATGGAGACATATGGAACGGCATATTCTTTTTTTACCAGATACCTATGTTTTTTATGCTGCTAAAAAGTTATTTAAAAAATTCCACCGAGAATTCCTCTTTTATGAAATGGGGATTGAAGGGAGATAGGGTATAAACAGTGAAATTTCTTATAAAGCTATTGATAAAAAATTAATCAAATTTTAGATGGAAAGCATTCGATTAATATTAAGTGGACTCGACGGGATTTGAACCCGTAGTCTCTCCCATGCCATGGGAGCGCGTTGCCGATTGCGCCACGAGCCCTTCCATTTAACTGTACTATAAAGTTAGAAGGGTACCTTCTTTATTATTTATTACCTTTTATTATGTTTTGCACTTCTTTTTCTAATTGAGCCTCTGCTTTATTTCTATCATTTGTGTCCTTTATTTTCAAAATGTCATCGTGTCTGCTCTTTATAAGATTTATTATCTTTTGACCGACAACAGGGTCAGGATTATTGTAAGCTTCCTGGCTTAATTCAAACATCCTTGTCTCGGCCTGTGTCATGTTTGAACCCGCTATCACCTTCGCATTATTTACATCAGTTCCTGTTTCTTTAGACATGTCGGCGTTTTTACCAGTATCCTCAACTACCTTTCTTCTGAACATGCCATTGTTTTTCTTTCCAAATATGGGAATTGTAAACATTTTAGACTGATTTTTATCGGATGCAGGATTTGAAGGTTTTTTGCCCTGACGTTCTGTTTGCTTCAGATATTCGTTTATTTCATCAATTTGCTGTTCCATTTCTTTTGAAGGATTACGATCTAAATTGTCATTATCTTCTTTTTTTATCTTTTCTGCATCTCTCTTAGCGTTCTGTAGGTTGTATGATTGTTCTTTCATTATCCTATCATAGTCTGCTTGCTGTCTTGCTGCTTCGGCTAATCTTGCCTGTTCTTCCAACATCCTTTGCTGCTCTGCTTGCTGTCTTGCTGCTTCGGCTAATCTTGCCTGTTCTTCCAACATCCTTTGCTCTTCTCTTTCTCTTTCTGCATTTTTCCTCGCAGCCTCAAACTGAGCATCAGCAAGTTTTTGATCTCCCATCATTTCTTGTTTCATTTGATTATTTTGCATCTTTATGATATCCTTCTGCCTTATCTGATTCGGAGATTGTGGGTTTATATTTTTGGATATCTTTTTAAGTTTTTTATCGATCTTTGCCAGCTCTTTACGCCTCGTTGAATAAGATAAATTAAGAGTGGGGTCAAGGAGTTTATTCCTTTCATTAAACAGATCAGTAACATCCTTATTTCTTGCTTCCTTTGATATCCTTTTATCGAACATTCTTTTTGCAGCTTTTTCTGAAGGAACTGGGCCTAAAGCCCCTTTATTTACGCCCTTTGCTAGGTCAAAAAGATCCCCTGCCTGACTATTTCCAACATTTTTTATAAAATTGTTTTTATTACTGAGGTTTTTTTGCTCTTTGCTAAAAGCCCTCCTCTGCGACCAGGATAATTTATAATTGCGTTCAGCCTTTGATTGCAGGTCTTTTAGAACTTTACTCTTTGGGAGAGGGCCAGCACCGGTTAGCTGCTGCAAGTCTTTGTTGTTGGAAAGTTGATCCTGTGAATACTGGACTTTGGAAAGTTTTGTCCGGTCGGCAACATTCTTCCATGCCTCATCTCCAAGTTTATTTTTAAGCTTAGACAGTTTTAACTGGTCTTTTGTAGTAAGGCTACCTTTATTAATTAAACTTTTATAACGGTCAAGAGTTGAGGAGTTGGCTTTCTTTCTTTTTCCTATTGAATTAAGAACATTTTGCTGCAACTTTGCATCTTTAATATACTGCTTATCTAATTTTGAAGGTTTAATGCGGCCGATTTTGCCAAATTGAGAATAGATAAACGCTGCTAGTATTATTGCAACAAATATTGCTGTAAGAACGATGGGGTTAAAAAGGAAACCCGCAAACCCAGGTATCAAGAGGGTTATCATAAGAAAAACTATAAAGAGCAATGCAACTCTTACTGCTGTGTTTCTGCTATTTCTTATACCTTTTATAAGCAACACTGCAAAGATTAAAACTGCAATCATCCCAAAGACAAAAGGCAGTATGTTTAGAAGTGAAATATGAAGGGTAGAGTTTATAGAATTGGTAAGACTTGTATCATTTTCAAACAGCACCATTAAAAGGAACAAAACGATCAATAACCCAATAAGTTTTATTGATCTAGGTGATTTTACAAGTACAAGCATACCAAGTACTAATGCTATAAATGCAAGAACTATAAACGCATTAAGGAAAAAATGCAGCAGAACTGGATCAGTATAAAGAATAAAAAATGTTATCAAAGCAAAAATAAACGAGATGCTTATTCTGCCACTAGAAAGCTGAGTTCTATCCAAAGCTATTGCAAATATTATAAACATTACTATTGCAAAAAACCCTGCATACATGGGAGAATTTGCAGAAGATAAGCCTGTTAACAGAGAGGAACTTGTAGATACTCCAGGTATTGGAGGCGCTTGAGCGTGCACTAAAGAAAGCGATAGCACTGCAGCCAACAGTATAAACACTGGTAAATATCTTGTTTTCATAAATTAATAGGCTTTTTATAAGTTATAAATTTATTTTTAAAAAGATTTGGGCAAAAAGTAAGGTTTAATAATTATAAATTTCTATACTATAAATGAATGAAGAAGATTTAGAATTAAAAGGAAAGAATAAAAAGCTCAAGAAAAAAATGGTTGAAGAAGCCCCATCTGAAGAAGAAAACATGGCACAGATGGAATTTGAGAGCGATACAGAATGTCCTAAATGTGGCCAGAAAAAGATAATATCATGGACAGAACAGACTAGGAGCTCTGATGAGCCACCTACGAGATTCTACAAGTGCGTAAATTGCAGCTATACCTGGAGAGAGTACAGTTAAACTCATTATGGAAGATACGGATCTTATAATAGTGGGGGCCGGACCTACAGGGATGTTTGCCACTTTTTGCGCTGGCTTAAGGGACATAAATAGCATAACTCTTGAAAGCTTAGGTACACATGGTGGACAGATGATTGAATTATATCCAGACAAAATGGTATATGATGTGCAGGCAGTTCCTAAGATGAAATCCTCTGAACTTTCTGATAAGATGTACGAGCAGAGCATGCTTTTTAATAGAAGAATAGAATTTGACTCAAAGGTAACTGATATAATACCAGAAAACGGAAAATTCACGGTAGAGGTAAAAAATGAAAAAAAATACACTGCAAAATCTATTTTAATATGCGGGGGAGTAGGAGATTTCCATCCAAATAAAATAGGGGCAGAAGGTGAAGATAACTACAATGGAAAAGGCGTTTATTACGCTATCAAATCAGTAGATGATTTCAAAGACAAAACCGTCGCAATAATCGGAGGAGGAGACTCTGCCTTTGATTATCAAATGCAAATTTCCCCAGTATGTAAGAAAACATATATAATACAGCACAACAACACATTCAAGGCCGCAGAGTCAAGTGTAGATGCGGTAAAAAAAGACAGCAAAGCGGAAATAATCATGAATAATGATGTAAAAAAAATAAACGGTGACGGAAACACAGTAAAAAGCATTGAAATTTTCGACAACACCTCAAATACAAGCAAGAGCATAGATGTTGATGCTGTTGTTATAGCCATAGGCTATAAAGTAAATCCTTCAATTTTCAAATCGCTACCAATAGAAACTAACAACAGATACATAAAAGTTGACCACAACTACAAAACAAGTGTTGATGGAGTTTATGCAGCTGGAGACATGGCAAATGTAAGCGACGAACCAAAATTTGCACTTATCTCTGTAGGCGGAGCGGAAGCGTATATAGCTATAAACAACATAAAGAAGTATATTTCTCCAAATGCCTCTCTTTTCGGAGGCCATAGCTCATCTCTTAATCTATGATTTACACAACATTGAATGAAAAGATAATAAAAACGATTTATAAAAAAAGAGATAATTGGTCGCACAAAGGAGACTTCGGAAAAGTTTTGATCATCGGAGGATCGGATGTATATACAGGCTCGCCGGCCATAGTGGCATTATCATCCATAAGGGCAGGAGCAGACTTGACAAAGATAATCGCTCCTAAAAGGGCAGCAGACATCTGTGCGGGGTTTTCACCTGAGATAATAACAATCGCTTTGGACAGCGATAAATTAACCTCATCTGCATTTCAGGTAATAAAAGAAGAAGCTGAAAAGTACGATGTTATAGTAATAGGCAACGGCATTGAAACGGGATATGAACAAAGTTTGCTTGTAAATAAAATTCTTAAAGAGATAAACAAAAAAATAATAGTAGATGCAGATGCAATAAAAATGGCAGATTTAAGTCTTCTTGGGAAAAATATGATATTGACTCCAAATTCAAACGAATTTAATGTTCTGTTCAAGGAAGAACCTTCTAAAGACTTGGAAAAAAGGATAAAGCAAGTTTATGAAAAGGCTAGACAGTTTAATACTACAATACTGCTAAAAGGGCACGTTGATGTAATATCCAACGGTGAAAAAACATTCATAAACAAGACAAACTCTGTCTACATGACAAAAGGCGGAACTGGAGATTCACTTGCTGGCATATGCTCTGCTGCGGTTTGCCAGGATAACGACTTAGCAGAGGCAGCTGCGGCTGCAGCTTTCATAAACGGCTACTCGGGAAGAACGGCTGCAAAATCGGAAAGAGAATCATTTTCCACAATGCATTTGATAGACAACATAGAAAAGACTATAAACAAATGGAGATATCAGTGAGATTCGTATCTTTTCCTGAGTTCATCAAAGCTTACTGATGAAGAATCAAATATAAATCTGTCCAGATTATTTGAACTTATTCTAAACTGCTTCATAGAGTCGCTTTCCCTCACAGTTATTGTGCCATCCTCTACAGTATCATAGTCAACAGTAAACGCAATTTTTATTCCTACTTCCTCAGCTCGTCTGTACCTTTTACCTATGCTTCCTGTTTCGCTGTACAATATATTATTCTTGTGCATTGAACTTTCAAACATAGCTTTGGCCTTTACATCCAGATTATCCTTTGAAACCAATGGAAATATTGCCGCTTTATAGGGAGAAACAGCACTATTCAGTGAAAACCAAGATCTCTGATCATCTTTTCTAAATGATGAGAATAAAAGTAGATAAAAAAGCCTGTCAGTTCCCATTGATATTTCAAAGATTTGCGGTATGTTCCCTTCTATCCTTAAACCTTTTGCTCCATATTTTTCATATGACAAAAGGTCATGCTCACCGCGGTTGTTGCATGCTACGAGCTCTACCCAAGAATCCTGTTTTTTTATCTCGATATCAAATGATTCCTTTGAGTAGAATGCCTTATCTTCATAAAGCTTTCTATACCTTATTTCTTCGTCTTTAAAACCTACTCTTAACAAAAATTCCTGTATCTTTGATATACCATAAGCAGTTACATTGCTTTTTATAATCCCTTTTGACAAAGCGTCTTTTATGCTTATTTTGTCTATTGATTTATCTTCTTTATCATAGATTTTTATTTCGTAATCATTATCAAGATTGAAATTATCTTCAGTAAAAAATATCTCTATATCATTTTGGTAGAACTCCCTCTGTCTTAGCAGAGTATTCCTGGGTGAAATCTCATTTCTGAAGGCCTTTCCAACCTGTGCTATGACCATTGGAAATTTCTTTCCATAGACCTCAAATATGCGCTTAAAATCAAGGAATATTGATTGACAGGCCTCAGGTCTAAGGTAAGCCTGCACATCCTCGCCAACCTTTAATGAAAACATTGTTCCAAATTTTTTTATCTCTCCTAATTCACCGCCACACTTGCTGCACTTTATATTATACTGCTTAATGTAGTCAAAGTACTGTTCATCTGTTAAGCCCTCAAAGTTTTTGCTGCTGTCTTTCTCTTCCAAAAGCTTGTCTACTCTGTAAACCGCTCCGCAGTTCTTGCATTTTATCTCCATGTCAAAGAAGTTTTCCTCATGGCCAGATGCCTGTAGAACTATCTTTGGAAGGACAACACTGCCTGATATCTCTAAGCCATTCATAGAGTAAACTGTCTGTCTCCACTGCTCTAACAAATTATTAAGTATCCTGACTCCTATAGGGCCATAATCCCAAAAACCGGATATATTATCGCTAAATATTTCTGAAGAATGAAAGAAAATCCCCCTAGACAATGCTATTCTTAAGAGCTCTTCATCCCTATCATCTTTGTTATCCATCTAATAAAAGAAAGTTGGTGGCTTAAATTTATTTCTTCCTGCTTCTTTTACCGCTTGATTTCTTCTTAGCCACTTTTTTACTACTTATTTTTGCAGTAGGTTTTTCCTTTTTAGAATAAAGTTTAAACTCGAATAGTATACCTGCAATTACTATCCCAATAGCTATTCCTAAGACTATGAACATTACACCTTCCAATAAAGGAGTCACTGGCGTTGATACTGGGATTGGTTGAAGAGAGGGTGTGTAGGGTATAAGACTAGAGTTAGAAACCAACATACCTAACTGTGTAAAACCTCTTGCTTCAGTTTCAAACAATAGATACTCTGCAAAGTCAGAATTACTTATATTTGAAGCATTGTAAAACTGGTTTCCAAAGTAATAATAACTTATCCCAAGGAATGGCGTTACCCCACTTGACTCTGCCGAGTTTATAGAACTTAAAGTCGCCATTGCACTTTGATTTGCTATCTGAGAAAGGACAGATGAATTAATGAGGCTGTTCTCTTCGATAAGCATTTGTGACATGCTTATTGATTCAATAGATGCAAAGATTGAGGATACATAATTTCCGCTATAGTATCTTGACTGTGCAGAAGTAAGATATGATTGCATTTCTGTGGTCTCTGAAGGCAAATTAACCCCAAGTAAATTTGCGTAATCACTGTAAGATGAAGCTTTGTAAAGATAATAATTGCTTAGTGCTTCATACTGGGATTGTGAAAAATCTGATTTCCCTTTTGGAAGAATTGAAACCCAAAAGTAAGCTGTCTGTGCTTTTACCACTGCAAGCGAATAGTAATAGACTGCATTTTGAAAATCTCCCGCTGAAAGACTCTGCATTGAATCATTAAGATAATCCCTTGCCTGTATAAGTCTGTCAAATGCAATGAATTTCAGCATAACAGTAGATGAATTAGAAACATAATCTGAAGAGATATTATTTTGTATTCCTGTTATTGTTGAATTTTCCCCAGTTATAAGGTTGCTTAAGAAAGCGTCTTGATTTGAAGTAGGAAGTGTTTCAAGTATCTTTGCTTCAATTAATTCTGATGAAGAAGTTATCATATCACTTGCTGCAACGTAGTATTCGCTATTTGCTGCTTCTGATTTTTGTGCACTCATTGCGGTTGTAGCCTCGTTTATAAAAAGCTGTATAGAGGAATTTGTGCTGTTAAGATCAGGTATAGCAGAGTATAAACCATTCTGATAGGCATTAAATTGTATGTAGGTCTGTTTCATCAATGCATTATAAATGGGAGTTTCTATCGTGTAATTTAATGATGGAGTTGCGTTGTAACCTGTAAAATACTGGAATGCAGCATATTCTGAACTGACAGGGATTGGAATTTCGCCATGTGCCTCATCATATGAAAGAGCAGATGATGATATGCTGTCTGTAGAAGGATAAAGAAATGTCTTTATGTGCTGATTTGCAGCGGCCTCTGATTTCTGGGAAACATCTCCTACAATGCCTACGCTGCCGTCCGGATTCGCTGTTCCAGTCATTGCGACGCTTGGGTTTAAAGGCTCTCCTGAAAGTATTGACATTGCAGCCATTGTAAATGCAGAACCTGCACTTGGCCCACCTACCTCAACTGATGATGAGGTTATGTAATAATAGAAATTGTAATCATTGCAGTTTATGTTGAGAAGCTGACATGCAAGCTGCGCTGATAATACTGCCTGAGCCTGTGTATCTGTTTGTGTAAGCGGCGTCGAACCTAAGAAAACTTTGCCTGTTCCATTTGTTATTGTAAGATTAAGAAGGGCAGGTACTCCAACTAATGTTCCATTCGATGAATTTGTAACCCCAAAGATATAAAGACTAGTGGATCCTATTACTTTCTGCACGCCTTGAGCATGCACTGATCCGAATAATAAAAATGAAATTACAAATAGTGCAACGATTAATAGCTTTGAATTCATTTATTTAATAATAATCTTATCATTTATAAAGTTTACAGAAAATATTTTTATTTTGGTATAAAAAAATATTTCAATTATAACTTTGATTAGGAAAAGCTTCCTGATTCAAGCTTAGTCTTAAAGTTTTGCAGAGCTTCTATCAGCAATGGCAATTCATCAAAATTAACGGTCAAACTGGTCTTTATCCTTTCCTCTTCCTTTCCATCCTTGTCCATTGTGTAGCCTTTCTTTATGCTTATGAACGTAATCTCTTTCTCTCCTTCTGTTCCTTTTGTCAAGCCTATCTTTATGAAATTTCTTGATCCTTCTCTCGTAATCTTTTCAACAGGCTCATCGACATCCTTGAATTCCATGAATAAGATAAGAATGCACAAAGATTTAAGCATTTCTATTCTTTCTGATTTTTGTTGCAGCGTGATTTAATATGTCAACTGCCTAAATAATATTTTAATTTTTGGTACTGCTGAACTTAATCAATTATGGAAACTATTTTTCTACTAGCTTCTTTGCAGCTTCAATGTCTTCCTTTGTCTTTATGCTCATCCACCCGCCGTTGTAGATATATCCGAAAAGCAAACCATCTTTTGCTAGCAATGGCAGTAAGTCAGTCTTTATGTTCCACTCCATATCTCCTGGAGGTATGTACTTGAAAACATCACGGTCTAAAAGAAAAATAGAAGTCGGTATCAACTTTGAGTTTACTGGCTCAGGAAGCTTTTCATATGTTAGTATCTTGCTTCCCTTCAATACTACTTTATCTTTTATTGAATAGGAAGTATCGGATGGCATATAAATTGCCATAGATGCAGGACTGTTATGTGCCATGTGAAATTTAAGCATGTCCCTTAAATCAATGTCAAATATTGAATCTCCCGTTACAAACAACGTAGTTGTTCCAACGTACTGCTTCACCCTCTCAAGCGCCTTAGCACTTCCTTTGAGATTATTATCATCGATGTATTTTATGTCCACACCGTAACCTTCTCCATTTTTCAGTATTGCAAATATCTGCTTCAGAAGATCCGTCTTTCCTGAAATTATTATGCTCCTGAAGTTGTTAACTCTGAGCTTTGATATTATGTGATCTATTACTGTTGTATCCCCTACCTTTACAAGAGGCCTGTAATAATCTGTGCCATTAACCTTGAACTCTCCACCGCAAAGTATTATAGCGGTGTTCTGCTTTTCAAAATACTTTCTTAATATGTCTTCTACTGCTTCACTCTTGGATCTGTAATAGATATTATCTACTAAAGAATCGAGTTTTGCGACAACGTCTGCATCTATTGTAAAGGAAGTTCTCGCTTTCATAGTACTTACTATCCTTTCTTAGTTTAATACCTATATATAAAATTAACCTTTACAAGAAAGATTTAAATACTAACAAAATCATTACAGAATGTAAATAAAATACTTAGATTCTTATATGGGCATAGTAAAAACAGGAACCACGACATTGGGATTAGTCTACAAGGACGGAGTTATTTTAGCCGCTGATAGAAGAGCAACGGCAGATCACATAGTTGCCAATAAAAACGCTGAAAAGGTAATGGCCATAAGCGGAAGCATAGGGATAACAACCGCAGGTATGGTTGCAGACTTGCAGGCAATGGTAAGGCTGATGCGCTCAGAACTTACTTTATATGAAATAAGATCAGGTTCAAAATTAGATACTGACGGAGCTGTAAGCCTTTTAAGTGCAGTTCTTTTTAATAAAAGACTTTCATTGAATTTAATTTACGGAGAATTTATAGTTGGAGGATACGATACTGCTCCTAAGCTTTTCTCTATAGATGAAGCGGGAGGACAGGGCAAAGATAAATTCACTGTCACAGGCAGCGGAGGAGTATTCGCTTTGGGAGTTCTAGAAGGAGATTACAAGGACAATATGAGCGAGGAAGAGGCCGTAAAACTTGCATACAAAGCAATATCCTCATCAATAAGAAGAGACGTTTACACAGGAGAAGGAATAGATATAGCAGTAATAAACAAGAAAGGTTACAAAAAGCTTTCAGATGAAGAAATACAGAAGACAATAAACAAGTAATCCTTTTACATTTATGTGTAGGTAATGAACTATTGAAATTTTATCTTGCAGAAGCTATGTTGTCTTGATATGGATATAAAAAAAGAAATAACTGAGTTTATAGCGGACAAGTCTCTTATAGAGGATATCAACTTCGAAGTATCGAATATTGTTATATATACCAAGAACAGAAATTTCTTCCTGGATAACTCTGAAGTAATAAGGAACTTGGTAAGCAAAGAAAAGAAGAGAATAGAAGTAAGATTGGATCCGTCCCTTCTTTTGGATGAAAAAGAAGCAGAAGCAAAAATAAAGAAGATGGGCTTTGAAGAAGCTCATATAACGGATTTCTGGTTTGACCCACCGAGAAGCATAGTAACGATAGAAGCTGAAAGGCCCGAAGTTTTATCCGGAGAAAGAAAAGCAGGGATAAACAAGATAAAGGAAGAAACAGGCTGGTCTGTAACGCTTGCTAGGTCGCCATTGATAAAATCTGACATTGTAAAAGCCATAAGAGAAATGCTTTACGACAATTCTAAATTCAGGAGAAAAATGCTTAATGAGATAGGTGAAAGCATTTACAATTCAAAATTTGAGGTTGATGACAAATACTGGGTCAGGATAAGCGCCCTTGGTGCTTTCAGGCATGTTGGAAGATCTGCTGTACTTGTTCAAACTCCTATAAGCTCGATTCTTTTAGACGCCGGAGTTGATGTCAGCAATCCAAAAGAGCCTGTTCCTAGAGTAGACGCTCCGGAGTTTGATATTTCTAAACTTGCAGCTGTTGTAATAACGCACAGCCACTTGGATCACTGCGGTTTTCTGCCTGCACTATACAAATACGGATATAACGGCCCGGTATACTCAACTGCACCTACAAGAGATGTAATGACATTGCTTCACTTAGATTACATAAACCTTGCAAGCAGGACAAACTCTAAGCTTTTGTTTGATGTTGATGACGTAAAAAAGATGCTTAAACACTCGATAACACTGCCATTTCATGAAGTTACCGACATTACTCCTGATATAAGAATAACGCTTCACAATGCCGGCCATATCCTTGGCTCTGCGATGATACACTTAAACATAGGAAACGGCTTCTACAATGTACTTTACACTGGAGATTTCAAATACGACAATTCAAAGACTCTAAACAGGGCGGAAACGCAGTTTGAAAGGGTTGAAACGCTTATAATGGAAAGCACATATGGTGGAGAGTCGGACACGCAGCCTTCTAGGACAGAAACAGAGCAATTCTTCCTTGATATAATAAGCAAAACGATAGCAAACAACGGAAAAGTTCTTATCCCAGTATTGGGAGTAGGAAGAGCCCAGGAATTGATGCTGCTAATCGAAGAATGGCAGCGCTATGGACTTTTGCCTGAAGCACCTGTAGTTGTCGATGGAATGCTTTGGGATGTAACTGCAATTTACACTGTTTACCCTGAATTCATGAACAGCGAAACTAGGAACAGGATAATAGCACACAATAACAATCCATTTTTATCGCCGATATTCAAGCACACTGTCAGCGAGGAAGAGAGACAGCAGGTTTTATCTGGCGGCCCTGTAATCATACTAGCGACTTCTGGTATGCTTAATGGCGGACCGGCTGTTAGCTATTTTGCAAATTTATGTGAAGACCCTAAAAATGCAGTAGTTTTGGTCTCTTACCAAGGTATAGGAACT
>JAKACB010000030.1 GCA_021796445.1 Nanobdellota archaeon | reverse complement strand
TTTACACCTCAAATTTATCTTTATTTAAAGACGACAAGAAACCTTAACTAACTAAGAGTTGCCCCTGCTGGAATTTGAATCCAGATATCAGGCTCCGCAGGCCTGCGTTCTATCCAAGTTAGACTACAGGAGCATTTATTCCATATTCTATCTTTTCAACCTTTATATATAAATTACAGTCAAATCTAATAGATGAAAACAATTGGTTTGGATTCATTGCTGGAGTCTTCAATTAATGAGCTAAGCGAGGATTTCCCTGAATTGAAAAGGATTGGCGCTTTTGACCTCAAAAATTATTACTTTGATAATCTGCCAACAAATATCTTTGGTTCATATAACCCAGAAAAAGGTAAAATATGTATAAATTCTTCGATTGAAGGCAGAACAGAAGAATACAAAAAAGAGCTTTTTGATACGATTGTGCATGAAGAAGCACACTTTATTGAAGGAAAGCTTAAAAAAGATGCTTTTTTGGGGCATATGACTCAGCATTCAATTTACTGGTTTGGCATATACAAAAAATTGGGCGGGAATTTGAACGGTTTTTACGTCGAGAATGGAGATGGAAGAGACATGCTCATAGACTTCTCAATTTTGAATTACCACCTGAACATGCTTTATATGTTAGAAAACAGCTATGACAGCAAAATAAAAGCCCTGGCAGCAGATCTTAAGAAGCCGCTGCTAGAATTGATTTCAAATGCCACTGTAATGGATTTTTCGGGCTTTGATGGCTACAAGGACAGGCTTATCAATGAAATTTACTCCTTAGACAATGAAAATCCAATATTAATTTTTGAGCAAGGCAGTGGTTTTAGTGCTATACGAAAAGGAAAGAAAGAAAAAATAGAGATAAATTATGATTTCAATGAGTTGAAAAGTTGGATAAAATATATATGACTATATACCAAGCTCATTTCTTACACGATTTATGTTCTCTATTCTTTTTTCCAAGGATGGGTGAGTTGAAAATAAATTTGTAAGGGAATGCGTTGAAAAGTTATTTACTATAAATAAAGAGGAATAAGCTCCAGGCTGTGGGCTGTTTCTTAGGTTTCTATTTAAAATTGGTTTTCTTGTACTAATATTGCTTATCTTTTTCAATGAAGAAATTAAAGCATCTGGTTTTCTTAGCAGCCTAACGCTTCCTTCATCTGCATACGCTTCCCTGTCCCTTGATATACCAAGCTGCACAAACATAGCACCAATCGGTATAAGAATCGCCGCTATGAGAAGAATTATACCACTGCCATTATTCCTCTCATCCATACCACCAAAAAACTCAGAAAAAAGGATCATATTTCCAATGTAAGAGATAAGAGTAGCAATTGTAGCCGCTATACTGGATATTAAAATGTCCTTATGCGTTATGTGGCTTATTTCATGGCCTATCACCGCGTCTAGTTCATCGTCATTAAGCATTTTCAATATTCCAGAGGTTGCCACCACAACTGAATGATTTTCATCTTTTCCTGTGGCAAATGCATTTGGTGTATCTGTAGGCATTATTCCCACTCTGGGCATTGGAATGTTGGCTTGCTGTGAAACCTTTTCAACAATGTCGTAGAATCTTGGGTTTTCGGATCTTTCTATTATTTTACTTCTTGTCATCTTTATCGCTATGGAATCGCTTTTGAAGTATGAAAAAATGTTCATTGCCAATGCTATAACAAAGAAGATCGAAATCCATAAAAACACATTTCCAAGAAAGTATCCTACAAGTGCCCCGAATCCTACAAGTATAAGCGATAATACAGAGAATAATAACGATATCTTAGCGATTCCCATATTATTTCAACAAATTCAGTATTTAATTAATATTGTTTAGCCTATGTATTGTTCTTTGTTGCCCTGCTTTTCCTTCTTTTTGAAGTATTCAAATGCACCGCTTACTATGCTGTTCAGCCTTTCTTTAAGCTTATCCATCTTGTCCAAAGTCTCTTCATGTATTTTTATCAAATCTTCTGTGCTGTACCCCTTCAGGTTTGTAAGTATTTTTAAAAGGTAAAGAACGTTTTCCGTGCATTCATCCGAAAGCTTTGATATCTCCTGCTGCTTGTTTTCTTCCTTTATGTATTTGTTTATTATTATGTTTTCTTCTGAAGAGGGATTAGAATAGACTGCAAATATTATGTCATTCATCGCTCTTAAATCAAGAAAGTCTCCGTCCACCAGCCAGTTCATGAATACCTTTTCGTTTGGGAACATGTCGTATTTATGTATTGGGCTTAGGGTCTGCAAATAATACCTGTCCTTGTTTAGTCCTTTATCTTTCAGTTTTTCAAAGTAATAATCTGCGTCTTTTTCCTCATTCATTCTTTTTTAGAGCGATTTTTATAAATATATAGTTTTTTGTCCAGATAGTGGAAACTTTTAAATACTAATACCCTTATAGAATGCTATGATAATAAATTACTTGATAACAAAGGTAGACGCCAAAAGAGAGGACAACATACCCCCCGAAACGCAGATGGGCATATCAAACAATATAACCGTTCTAGACGTTGAAAAAGACGAGAAGTTCAAGGTTCTTAAATTCCAGTTCAGATTCGATGCAAAGTTCACTGCCAACAGTTCTGATGAACTGGGCCACATTGTAATAGAAGGTTTCATAGTTCACACTTCCGAAGATATCGATAAAATATACAATAAATGGCAGGATGAAAAGGTGCTTGATGATTCTATAACTGAAGAGGTACTGCAGACCAGCCTTAACATAAGCATAATAGAGGCCATGTCTCTTTCAAAGATGCTGCAGCTTCCATCGATTTTGCCTTTGCCTAAAGTATCAACGGAAAAGAAAGATGAGAAGAAGGAAAAGGATAAAAAGAGTAAAAATTAATAAAAATAGATAGATTACTATATATTAATTTGATTTTATGGAAGAAAATACAAATGATGCACAAGAGGTAAATGTCGAAAAGCAGGAAGAGCAAAATGAAGAGGACTATAAATCTAAGTATCTATATCTACTTGCAGAGGTTGACAATTACAAGAAATCAAAGGAAAAGGAGTTAGTTGAATACATAAAGTATTCAAATGAACGGCTTATAATGGATTTACTGAAAGTACTTGATGACTTTGACAGCGTATTGAAGCAGGACAAAGACGAGAAGGTAAAGGCGCTTTACAAGGCATTTCTTTCTGTTTTGTCGCATTACGGCTTAGAGGAGATGGAAGTCGTGGGCAAGGACTTTTCATCAGATATAGCAGAGGCAGTAGCTACAGAAGAAAGCAATGAAGAAAAAGGGAAGATAATTGAGGAGGTGCAGAAAGGTTATAAACTTAACGGAAAAATAATAAGGTATCCGAAAGTTAAAATCAGTATATGACAGAAAAAGAAAAGATAATAGGAATAGATTTGGGAACTTCAAATTCGCAGGCAGCGGTTGTAACGGCCGGCAAGCCTACAATAATACCAAGTGCAGAGGGTGCAACTATAGCTGGAAAGATGTTTCCTTCGGTTGTTGCATTCACAAAAGACAATCAAATTTTAGTGGGCGAACCTGCAAGAAGGCAGGCCGTTTCAAATCCACAGAATACAATATTCGCAGCAAAGAGGAAGATGGGGAGCGATTACAAATACAACATAAACGGCAAGGAATACACTCCACAGCAAATATCGGCATTCATATTGCAGAAAATAAAAAGGGATGCAGAGGCTTTTCTTGGAACAGAGGTCAAAAAGGCGGTAATAACGGTTCCTGCGTATTTCAACGATAATCAAAGGCAGGCAACAAAGGATGCGGGAAGCATAGCTGGTTTAGACGTCGTAAGAATAATAAACGAACCTACTGCAGCCGCCATGGCCTACGGCCTGGATAAGTCCGCGGATATCAAGGTTTTAGTGTATGATCTTGGAGGCGGAACGCTTGATGTAACTTTGATGGAGATATCTTCGGGCACATTTGAGGTTTTGGCTACCTCCGGTGACGTAGAACTCGGTGGAGTTGACATGGACAATGCCCTTATAGATTACATAGTAAAAGATTTCAAAACAAAAGAGAATTTTGATATAAGCAAAGACAAGGTGGCAATGCAAAGGATAAGGGATGCGGCAGAGAAGGCAAAGATAGAGCTTTCTACGGTTCTTGAAACGGAGATAAACCTCCCTTACATAACGGTTGTCAACAATTCCCCAAAGAATCTTGACCTTAAGATATCCAGAGCTACATTAGAAAACCTAGTAAGGCCCATAATAGAGAGATCGAGACAGCCTATAGAAAACGTTCTAAAGGATGCAGGCCTTGAAAAGGACAAAATCTCAAAGATAATACTTGTTGGAGGTCCTACAAGGATGCCTATAGTTCAGAAATTCCTGACAGAAATTTTCGGAGAAAAACTTGAAAGAGGGGTAGACCCTATGGAAGCAGTGGCATTAGGAGCCGCAATACAGGGAGCAGTCTTGGCAGGAGAGATCAAGGACATAGTTCTTTTAGACGTAACGCCTTTAACTCTTAGCATAGAAACGTTGGGAGGAGTTTCAACGCCTATAATTGAAAGAAACAGCACAATACCTATAAAGGTAAGCAAGGTTTTCTCAACGGCTGATGATTATCAGACAAGTGTTACTATAAACGTTCTTCAGGGAGAAAGGCCGCTTGCAAAGGATAACATAAGCCTTGGCAGCTTTAACCTTGAAGGCATACCTCCTGCACCCAGAGGGGTACCGCAGATAGAGGTAACTTTCGACATAGATGCTAATGGTATATTGAGCGTTTCTGCAAAGGACAAAGCTACTGGAAAGACCCAAAAGATAACAATATCTGCACCGCACAAGCTTTCAAAGGAAGAAATAGATAAGATGATGCAGGCCGCAAAAGAAAACGAGGAAAACGACAAGAAAATAAAGGAATTGATAGAAGCTAAGAACAATGTTTCTGCCCTGTCTTATTCCCTTGAAAAGACACTTAATGACTTTAAAGATAAAATTACTGAAGAAGAAAAGAATGAAGCCGATGAAATAATAAAAAAGATAAAGGAAGACACGGCAAAAGAAGACGTTACTATAGAACAAATAAATGAGGATAGAGATAAATTGACAGCGGTTATAAATAAACTAAGTTCGAAGATTTACAGCCAGCAAAATCAGAACCAACAGACTGATCAGCAGAATACGCAGGAAAATGGTGAAAACAACGATAATCCGCAGAACGGAGAAGAAAACAACGGAAGTTAAAGATTATTAGCCGTCTTTTCTTTAGAATAATATGGATGACCCTTATCGTGTTTTAGGTGTGAGTCCTAATGCATCTGAAGAAGAGATCAAAAAGGCCTTTAAGACCTTAGCTAAGAAATACCATCCTGATTTAAATCCGGGTGATAAAAAGGCTGAGGAGAAGTTCAAGGAGATAAATGAGGCATATAGAATATTGATGAACAAGGGCGGCGCTTCATCACAGCAGGAAAGCAGCGAGCAGGGCTTTAATTTCAACGACTTTAGTGACATATTCAATTTTCATGGTTTTGAAGACATATTCAGGAATTTCGGCTTTTCATCAAAGGGAGAGGATCTAAGGTACGATTTGGACATAACATTGGAGGATGTATTTAATCCTGCAGTAAAAACCTTTAAGTTAAAGCACAGAGTAGTATGTCCTGTTTGTTCAGGTTCAGGTGCGAAAGAAAAAGAAACTTGTCCGAAATGCCACGGCAGCGGAAAAATACGTAGGAACATACACCAGTTTGGATCAAATGTAGTATTTACCACTACCTGTGATAAATGTGGCGGAACGGGCTTTATAGTAAAAAAGAAGTGCGATAACTGCAATGGAACCGGGTTCGTAGTAAAAGAGGAAACGCTTTCCGTTCCAATAAGAAGAGGGGTAAAGGAAGGTGATTACACAATAATAAAGGGCAAGGGTGAGCCTTCCGTTGATGGCGAAAACGGTGACCTCTATGTATTTTTCCATATAAGAAAAAGTGATACTTACAGCATATCTGGAAATGATATTAAGACTAGATTATACCTGGATTTGAGGGATCTTCTTAACGGAATAGAGCTTGATTTGCCAACCCCTTGGGGAAGTGAAAGGATAACTATAAGCGCAGGAGAAACCGGCCCTATAATACTAAAGGGAAAAGGGCTTTATGGTCAAAACGGGCAAAGGGGTAATCTTATAATAGACATTGCTGTAGATCTTCCAAAAAAAATCGGAACAAAGGAATTGAATGAAATAGAAAGGGCTTTGGGAGAGAGAAAAGAGCCGCATATCTCAGCAGATTAAATGGAAACGCTTAAAATAGCATTTTATACAGATAGTTACCTTCCCTCTAGGGATGGAGTTGTAACTTCAATAATAAATACAAGAAAAGAACTGGAAAGGAGAGGCCATGAGGTTTACATTTTTGCTTCAGGTGGAAAAGAAACAACTAAACTTGCAAAAAAAGACAAAAGGTTATATGTCATAAAAGGGATGCAGTTCAAAAGGTATCCGCAGTATACAATGGGTTTGATAAACCGTGAAAGCACACGTGTAATGGAGATAATGCCAGATATAATACATGCTCACACCCCCTTTACAGCGGGTTTGTTTGCATATAGGGCAAGTATCCAGCTTAATTCCAAGTTTGTAGGTACATTCCACACAATGGTGTTTTCTGACGAAGCAATATCCGCTTATTTTAGTAACAATAAAGCAGCAATAAAACTAAGCAGATTTGTTGTTATGCGGTACCTAAAGTGGTTCTACTCAAAGACTGACGGTATAATTGCACCTACAATGTATGTAAAAAGGATACTTGAAAACAATGGTTTAAAGAATATACAGATTATACCAACAGGAGTAGACTTTGGCTCGATGAAAAGAGAAAATAGAGAAAAGACAAGAAAGCAGCTGGGGTTAAAAAGCAAAGACAAGGTAATACTCTATTTCGGAAGGGTAAGCAGGGAAAAGAATATAGACATACTTATAAAAGCAGCAAAGCCGCTGTCTGTAAATGGTTTCAAGATAATAATAGCAGGATCCGGACCTTACATTAAGGAGCTTATTTCATTAAGCAAAAGAATAGGTAACAATAACATTATATTTACTGGGTTCGTAAAAGAAAAAGACATTTCTCTTTACTACGCCGCTGCAGACATTCTTTGTAACCCTTCTACTTTTGAAACTCAAGGAATTGTGGATTTGTATGCATCTTTTTATGGGCTGCCAATTCTTCTACCGGAAAAAGGTGCACAGGAGGAACTGCTTAATTATGCAAAATGCGGCGAAAGATTCAATCCGCACAGTATAAAAGATCTTGTAGAAAAAGCCAATTTTATATATGAGCATCCAAATAGATACAAATTTGATGGAGTAGTAAAGGAATTTGACATAAAGAAAACAGTGGATAAACTTATAGCTCTTTACAATAAAATTTAAATGCTTAAATCTATTTAATACTAAAAATACTCCTATGGTTATGAACAATTCAGTAAGGAAGTCGGTAATATTTACTATTTTACTACTGTCCGTAATGTTTTTAGTGGGAAATGCCCATGCTTTGAAGGTAAGCCCGAATTCTATAACTGTTCAAAGCAACGCGGTTTCATACTTTAACTTTACTTTTTATAATAACCAGAATACCACGCAAAATATATCTTTAAATCTAGGGAGGGCCTCTATAATATATTCAGGTTATTTTTACAGCATAGGTGCATTTCCGGATAGTTTTGAACTTTTACCTGGGCAGGCAAAGACCGTACTTTTTTCTTTTGAATCAAAGGATGTTTTCTTTTCTTATCCTATAACAATGCAGATTCCTTATAGCGACAATTCAGCGTCCAATTACTTTAATCTAAGCGTTGCAATAATACCAATAACAAAAACCTCGATATATCTTTATTCAATAAACTCCTCAAAATCTTTCTACCCATACAATAATGTCTACTTCCAAGTAAATGTGATGAATTCATTAGGACAGACTGGTTTGATTTTGCCGTTTGTCTATAATCTGTCAAGTAATGGAAAGCTGATTTATTCTTCGTCAAAAAACGAAGTTATAGGAAACTTGGGTTTGAATTCATTTAACTTCACAATTCCCATAAGCACATTGAGTTATCTTCTCCCGCCAGGGAAATACAACATATCGGTTTATACAAATTACAATAAAAATTCATCTGCGTTGTACTTCCCAATAAACATCCTTACGTACTATAAGCCTGTGATCAGCAAAACATCCAGTTTTAACATTTTTGGAGGCAGCGCTTCAATAACCGTTAAGAACGAAGGAAACGTGCCTGTAAATAGGAGCGCAATTGCTTTGAGCATAAACAGCTTTAATTCACTGTTTTTAATCTCTAAATCCTCATCCAATGGTTCTGCCGTGATTTCAAGTGGCTTAATCCAACCTTCAATAAGTTCTCTTATGCCAGGTCAGAGCATAACACTGCAGTATTCCGTCTCTTACTATCCAATATACCTTATAATTCTGATAATCGCGTTGGCGTTTGTAATATTCCTTTACTTCAACAGAAAGGTAATATTCAAAAAGGAAGTGATAGAACACAAGGCAGTAGAAGGTTTCATAGACATAAAAATAGCTTTAAGGCTTAAGAACATCTCTAGAAAGAAAATATACGGAATAGAATTAGAGGATGAAATTCCTCCAAATTCGTTGAAGGTAGCAAAAGCCGGTCAAAAAGAAGGAAAAATAACAAAGCATGGCAGCAAGATGCTCATTTCCTGGAAGGAAGAAGAACTTAATCCAAACGATGAAATTATAGTTATGTATGAAGTAAAAAGCAAGATAGGCATAGTAGGTAACTTCGAATTGGAGAAAGCAAGCGTGAAGTTCGATTTCAATGGAAGAAGCTACAGAAAGAGCTCTAATTCATTAGTTCTGCACATAAAAACCTAATTTTAAAACGAATCTTAAAAGCAAATAAAACTTTAAATAGTTGTAGCTGATTTTTTAAAGAATACAAGCCCCGATAGTCTAGTGGTCTAGGATAGTGCCCTGTCACGGCATTGACGCGGGTCCGAATCCCGCTCGGGGCGCTTGTAG
>JAKACB010000005.1 GCA_021796445.1 Nanobdellota archaeon | reverse complement strand
GCAACATTGTAAGTTTTGAGGTCACTTACTTGTTTTTCTTAATAAAATATAGACGCATTGGGAATATAAAGCTTTCGCTTTTGTTTCTAATGTGATGGAGGGGAAAATGGTAATGGATTTGCTTGTTGAAAGCGCATTAAAAGCCAGCAGAGAAGAAGGTATGAATGAACCTTTATTCAATCAGGCTTTGATAAAAGTTGTAGGAGTCGGCGGCGGCGGAAATAACATGGGCAATTGGCTCTTTAAAAAAGGAGTCAAGGGCGCGGAAGTAATTCTAGCTAACACAGATCAGATACAGTTGAATGCAAGGAGTGGAGACAAGAAGATTCTTATTGGAAAAGAATTGACTAAAGGATTAGGTGCAGGCGGTTTTCCCGAAAAGGGAAAAATGGCTGCAGAAGAATCTTCTAGGGAACTTAAAGAGTCTTTGAGAGGTGCGGACTTAGTTTTCGTATGTGCAGGCCTTGGTGGAGGAACCGGTACCGGTGCAGCACCTGTAATTGCAAAGCTTGCAAAGGACATGGGTTCTATTGTAATAAGCACTGTAACAATGCCTTTCAAAACTGAAAGAAAGAGAGTAGAGTCTGCAGAAGCAGGATTGGAGGAATTGAGAAACTGTTCCGATACAGTTATTGTGATAGACAACAATAGACTGGTAAGCATGGCAGGAAATCTACCAATAGACCAGGCATTCAATGTAGCGAATGAAGTAGTCGCAACTATGATAAAAGGAATAGTTGAAACTATCTCAGATGCAAGTGCATTGGTGCACCTTGACTTCGCAGATATAAAAGCAATAATGAACAAAGGTGGAGTTTCCGTAATAGGAATCGGTGAAACAGATGCTTCAGATTCGAGGGTAACTGAAGTAGTCAGAAGGGCACTTAATAATCCACTTTTGGACGTAAGTTACAAAGGCGCGAAGGGAGCTTTAATACACATCTCAGGAGGACCTGATTTAACACTTGCAGAAGTGAGTCAGATCGGTGAGATGGCAACTCAGTCCTTAGACCCCGACGCAGTAGTCATATGGGGCGCAAAGGTAGATGAGTCTCTATCTGGAAAATTGAGGGTAATGACAATAATAACGGGAGTAAGCTCCCCTTACTTATTGGGACCTGAAGAGATAAACACTCTTTCCAAAACTACTGGCGCAATAAACCAGGAACTTGGTATAGAGATACTTAAGTAAATTCTTGGCCCCTTTCGGGCCTATATCTTATTTATCAAAATTTCCTCAAAAAATCAACGGGGGTTTATAAGCCCCCGTTCCCCCTATTTTCGGATTTCTAAATATAACCTTTCGAAGTAAGCAAGCGCCTTTTTCTCTTCTAAACGGCCTTTTTTAGTAATAGAATAAACTTTTCTTTTCCCATCTCTTTTTCCGGTTATTAACCCGCTATTTGATAATCTTTTAAGCGCAGGATAAATTGTACTGGCAACGGGTTTTTTACCCCTGTATTTTTCTATTTTTCTAGCTATCTCTTCTCCACATAGGTTGTTTTTCTTAAGCATATTGAGTATCTGAAAGGAAAGCATACCACGCATGTCGCAGCTATTTTTTGCCATAATCTATTATGAAGCTACTATTTTTATATACTTAATTATTTATTAAAAACATGTAAAGTAGCGAAGAAACTTTATATCTGTATATTTTACAATCCGTTTGTTTCCTTTTCTAAAGATTATAATATAACTATCTTCTTAGTTTATAAATGGGAAAGGTAGCATACAAATCGCCTTTTAATACACTTAGAATCCAAGAAGGTTATTCAAATATAAGGGGTAAAAGGTTGAAAAACTTTAGAATACTTAAAAGCGATGCAGTCGTGATACTTCCTTTTCTTGATAAAGATACAATAATTATGGAAAGACAGTTCCGTTTTGCAGTAAATAAAAAAATACTGGAGTTGCCAGCTGGTTCAATAGAAGAGGGAGAAAGCAGGGAAAACGCAGTAAGGAGGGAACTTACTGAAGAAACAGGTTATTACCCAAATAAGATAAAATTCATGTTTAAAACATGGAATAACCCAGCATTGATGGATTATTTTGAATATTACTATGTTGCCTATGATGTTATTAAAAAGGAAAGAAGTCTTGACGAAAATGAAGTTATAACCCCTGTAGAAATCAACTTAAATGATGCAATTAAAAACGTATACACTGGAAAAATAAAAGACACAAAAACGATGCTCGCATTGCTTTTTTACGAGCATTTCAGCAAAATGAATGGTAGGAAGGTTTAAAATGGAAGAACTTTTTGTTTCACTGCACTGCTTCAAGCTTTGTTTGAATGACGGGGAAATAAGCAGAAAAGAGTTGACTGAACGGATAAATGAGCTTGCTAAGAAAACAGCAAATGAAGGAATGTTTATTTCTAGGCAGTACTTTTCCATAAAACGTAATGTAGATCTAATACTTTTTAATATTGCAGGATCCTTTGATATTCTCCTTTCATTTAAACAAAACCTAATCGAACTTTTTGGTAATGTTCTAAATGAAACATACAGCTATCTTTCAATTTATGAGCATCCGAATGCCAGTTATATGAAAGAAGACAGCAGGTTAAAGTACTTTGTTGCTTATCCTGTAAAGAAAGATCCAAAATGGTATTTACTTGAGGAGAAAGAGCAGAACAGAATAACAAAAGAGCATGTAAACCTGGCAGTAAGCGATTCAAACAATGAAAATATAAGGTCATATACAACTTATTCATTTGCTATTGATGACCATGAATTCCTTGTTATGTATGAGGTTGAATCCCTTGTAAAATGGATGAAAGTTGCAAGGGATTTGAGAAAGGCAGAGGCAAGGAACTGGATAATAGTAGAGAGTCCTGTTTTTGTAGGCAAAAAAGTGGAAAATGTTTAATTTTCCTCCTTTACTTCATTGAATATCTTATGGTAAGGTCTGCCTTCTATTATGTTTTTTCCATATTCAGTGGTTTCATGGAATGCTTTAGCAGTTGTAAACTCTCGGAATGAATTCGTGTCTTTCCATTCGCTGTATATCATATATTCTGTTGCGCTGTTTTCCTCTCCAACTTTTTTGTATATACCCGCCTTTTCAAAACCATTTACATTGTTTTTTAAATATTCAACTACTTTTTGAAAAGTATCTTCAAATTCTTTCTCATGCCCTTTCTTAACATTGTAGTACATTCCTACATTTATCATGTTTAATTTAAGGATTTAATCTAATATTAATATTTATATCGTATAAGTTATATGCTGATAAAACGTTTTAAAATAAATATTTCATCGCTTAAATATATTGAAGAATAATTTCATGGCTATGAAACATTCAATAGAGCAGGAGTTAAACTTAAGAGGATATTTGGAGGACCAAATTCATACAGTTTAACTGCCTTTTTCTGTTACTCGATAATTTTGGCGTTTACATCATAAACTTATACCACTAAATTTTCACGGCGTTATGTAAGATTTATTATAATATAACTCTTAATATATAGATGAAATCTTTCATACAAGGTATAATACCAAACATTTCAGGTATGTCTAAAAATAGCAAGCTACTTTATATTTTTTTTAGTTCATCTGATATGTTTTTAGTAGAGGATTCAAAGGTCGATAGTATACTTTCGGAATCTCCAATAGGGATGTGGCCTGCAAGCGGCGCGGTTATAGATGCAAGTACTCCCTCCGCGGTATTATCCAATTTTAAAGAAAATATGGATAAAACTTGCTATGAAACTATCGATTATGATTATCTAAACAAATTGTCATATCTGGTAGTGAACTATTTAGATATAAAAAAGTTCAGGTTGCTTTCTGACAATATAACTTTAATGAAAATAGAAATTGAAACAAGTAAAGAGACTTTAAATTTTATGACAGATTATATTGATTCAGCTCTTTTAGAGGAATACAAAAAAATGTTATTTTCCCTGTTCGGAAGCAGATTCTTATCCAATTAATCCAGTCTTTTAATTATATGATAGCCGAACTGCGTTTTTACAGGCTGGGAAATCTGTCCTTTATTTAATGAAAAGGCCGCTTTTTCAAACTCCTTTACCATAACGCCTCTGCCAAAGTAACCCAGTTCTCCCCCTCTTCTTCTTGAGCTGTCAATCGAGAATTGTTCTGCAAGCTTTGAAAAGCTCTCTCCTTTATTTATTCTTTCGAGTATACTGTAAGCAACAGATTGCTTTTTTACCAGTATATGTGCACATTTTATCTTGTCTACCATGTCAATAGTGGGCCCAGGGAGGTTCGAACTCCCGGCCTTCTGCGTGTAAGGCAGACGTCATAACCACTAGACCATAGGCCCTTACAACTTTTTAAGTAATATTTATTATTTAAATTATCACTTTCTTATAATAATATGAAAAAATTATCTGCCATAGTGTCAGATTTTGATGATACCATTTTTTTCAATAAAAAGGCGTTAATTCATGCCGCTAAAGATTTATACGATAATTTAATAAAAAGCAAAGATCCCAGTCAAGATTACAAACTTTTAAGTGACTTGGAAATTACAATGGAAGAAGGTAAAGTAGCAAAAGGTTTCAACAAAAAATGGAAAACTGATTTGTATACTTTAGCCTATGTAAAATATTGCGAAGAGCTGTATCCAAACGAACCTCTTATAAATTATTTAAATGAGTGCGTTAAACAGGGATCAGAACTTATAATTTTAAGTGCAAGAGGCGAGGAATTTAGAAAAGAAACTGAAGAGCTTCTAAATGCATACAATTTAAATTATAAACTGGTAATACTACCCAAAAATCATGAATTAAAAGACGAAGAATGGAAATTATTAGAAATAAAAAAACTCAGTGATAAATATAATCATTTATCTCTATTTGAGGATAAGGAAGAAAATATACGGTATATATTAAATAATCTAGATATAAATAATATTGAATGTTATTTAGTGAATCACTCATTTATCACGAAAATGTAGGTATTATATAGAAATAAACATTTTTATTGTTGATATAATTAAATGATTTGTTAACTGGGCTCGTAGCTTAACTCGGTAGAGCATCCGGCTCTTAACCGGATTGTTGCGGGTTCAAATCCCGTCGAGCCCATTTTTAACTATGGGTATAGTATATCTCCCTCTTAATTTTACTCCTTACCCAGATGTATAAAAAAGTATATACTTTGCATAATTCATGCCTAAATAATTCAAAATCAATATCTAATTTATATGGGCTTTATCTATTAGTCTTCTAAGAGTAAAGTAGGAGTTATCTCGGATTCATCTGTGAGAAAACTCACTAATTAGTGATACGTTAAAAAGAAGAAAAAGCTCGAGAACTCGAGGTTCTAAATTGGATAGCTGCATGGATTTGATTAAAATAAAGTAAGTAAATAGTGAGTTACTATCTTATGCAATTTATTTAGTCCCTTGCTTCTCTTTCATTATAGCTTAAGTCAATGAAAGGAGATATTAGAACGGCCGTTAAGTAATAAAACCAATTAAAATAGCATTTCTAAATTTTTCTTCATGCGCTTTCTCAGGTTTTATTGCTTATTAGACACAATATCATTATAGTAAGCAAGGCTAGAATAAAGAATTATGCACACGCCTAAGTTTTATATAAAGATATTAATTCGTGGGTTATATCTAATATTATGCAGTCTTTACAGGGTTTTTTTAGCAGGCACGCAAAAGAGTACGCTAGCAGTGAGAGTCACATGCATGGAAAAGATTTAGATTTGCTTATTTCTATGTTGGATCTGAAGAAAAATTATAAAGCATTAGATGTCGGTACTGGCCCCGGATTTGTTGCTTTTGAAATGTCAGATAAAGTAACAGTTTCTGTAGGTTTGGACATGAACGAACAGATGCTTGATATTGCAGTTAAAAAGGCGGAAGATAATAAAAGTAATATAATATTTGTAAAAGGTAATGCTTTATCCCTACCTTTTCCAGACAATGTTTTTGATGTAGTATCTTGTAGAAGAGTAGCACATCACATAAAAGACAAGAAAATGTTCATAGAAGAAGTTTGGAGAGTCCTTAAAAAGGGAGGAAAGTTTGGAATAACTGATTTGTTGAAGCCGATGGGTGACAAAAGGAATTTATTCAATAAATTTGAGAAGGCAAGGGATACAAGTTATACTGGCTCTGAATCATTGGATTACTGGTTTAAGGTATTAAAAGAAAACGCCTTTCAGGTTGATAATTTTAAGACATTCGAAATGAAGGAAACCTTTCAATCTTGGTTATCACCTATAAGCGAAAATAGTGTAGATGGAAGAAAAGCAAAAAGGATACTTAATGACAATATTAGCTATTTTAAGGATGTTTTTGGATACGATGCAGAAAATGGATATTTCAATAAATCCAGAATGGTAATAATTGCTAGAAAACCGGAATAAAAAGGAAAAGGTATAATTTTTAAAAGACAAAAAGAATTAAACTACTCATGATAATCGCGTTGCTGTCAGCCAAGCCGATAGAAGAAGAAAAGATGAAAGGGTTAATATCAAAAAAACTAGATATTATAAACAATGTTCAGATAGCGCTGGATAAAACCGGTAATTTAATTCTTTATTCAATAGACTTTCCTAAGTCTCTGCTTTCAATTCTCTATATCCTTTCAGTTTCAGATTACGTTTATTTCTTTGTAGGAAGTGAAATAAATGCATTGGATGCAGAACTTGCGCTTTGCATTGAAAACTCTGACATAGAAGAAGGTTTAATACTTAAAGATGACTATTCTGACATTACTTCTTTTGATAGGTTCTTTGATAAATACAAAATAGGAAAGTTCAAAAAATCGGATTTAAGTTCAATGTTTATAGAAAGACCAAAGGAAAAAGATAGGGATTTTAAGTATGTTTCAATAGACAAGCATTTTATAGTCAAGGGGATAGGCTCCGTTATAATAGGTTTTGTTTTGGGTCAGCAGATAAAAAAAGGAGAAAAGGTTCTTCTTATGCCTTCATTGAAACAGTGCAGCATAAAAAGCATACAGATAATGGATGTGGACAGCGATTCTGCAGAAGCAGGTTCTCATGTCGGGCTTGCTTTGAATAATGTTTCTGAGCAGGATCTTTCAAATAATTATGCCTTATCCTCAATAGGCAAAGTAAACGATACCATAGAAGTAGAATTAACTCTTTCTCCTTTTTATAAAGATGATCCATTTTCGAAGCAACTTTCATGCTTATTTTTTGGAGAGTCTTTAAGCCTTAGTCTTTCAAGAGACGGTAGTAGTGTAAAAGCACATTTTAACAAGAAGATAGCAGAAATAAAAGGGATTTATCTTTTAGCAGATCCTAGTCTTTCTATAGGGAGGAACAGAGTCGTCGGCAGAATAAAATTACTGTAAAATTAGAAAATATCCGGGACTTTTTTGAGTTTTCGGTAATAATCCAAAGCAGCATTTATCCCCTCTTCTAGTTTTATTTTTGCGGAAAAACCAAGTTTTTCCATGCTTTTTTTTGTATCTGCATGCACTATATCAACGTAATTTTTCAGAGGGTTTTCTATTTTCTTTGTCTTTATTTTTTTACCCATAGCTTTTTCAATTTCTTCTATTATTTCATTAAATGAATAGGATATACCAGTACCTACATTAAATATTCCGTTTTCCTTGCTTCTGGCAGCAAGCAAATTAGCAGATACAACGTCTGCAACATTCGTAAGATCCCTTCTTTGAGTGCCATCACCGTATATTACAAGTTCTTTGTTAAGCAGCCCTTTCCATATTATCTGTGAAACCATATTAGCGAACTCTTTTTTGCTTTCTTCTCTGTCACCGTACACACTGAAGTACCTTAATCCACAGTACTCCAATCCGTACATCTGATTGAAAAGCTCTGCAAGTCTTTCCATTGAGTATCTTGCTTCCGTATAGAAATCCTTTACTTTAGGCACCATCTCTTCATTATGCGGAGGAGGATAACCATTGTATATAGATGAACTGGAGGCAAAAACAAGCTTGCATTTGTTCTTTACACAGTAATTTAAAACAGCTATAAATTCGGAGATAGCTTTTCCGACCAATGTATTGTCTTTTCTGTACATCGGCGTTGAGGAGTATATTCCTTCATGGAAGATTATATCTGATTTTTCCAGTTTTGATATCTGTGATGAGTTCCCCTTTATAAATTTAATTTTATCTGATACAGCTTTAAGGTTATTTTTATCGCCAGTGTTTAAAGAATCAATTACAGAAACTGAATAACCTTCATTTACAAGCTTTTCAGTAATATGCGAGCCTATAAATCCAGCCCCTCCTGTAACTATAGCCTTCATAAAAATCTATGGACCCAGCTATTTAAATGCATTTCATTTGTTTTCTCTAAGATAACTTTCAAGATCCTCTGCATTTATCATTGGCTTTTTAACCTTGTTCATGTCATCTATTGCTATCCTTTGGCAGGCTGTACTTATGAAAACATCTATTTCCCTGAATTCATTTAGTCTATCAAAATTTATTTCATCTGCAACAACGAAATAAACCTGCTTGCCGTCTTTTCTTAGTTTTTCCTTCAAAAGTTTCGAGCCATAAGTCTGGCCGGCCTTTGTAGACTCAACAAACATAACTTTTTTTGCGGTCAATACTGCCCCTATCCCCTGCATTATCCTTTTTCGATATTTATCAGCTACCTTTACGTCTATTATTTCTATATTTTCTGTTTCAGGATCTGCAGTGATTACCGCCTTTCCATATTTAAGAGGTATACCGAGTACGTGAAACATGCCTTGCTCAAAAGCCAGAGTCGCATCGCAGTCTTCGCAGTCTGCAGCATAAACGTCACAGCCCAATATCTGACCCGGGTACATAGCTCTGTAAAGCGACTGTTTAACTACGAACTCCTTGTCTTTTATCCTATTCTTAAAATCATTCATTTGGTCTATGAACTGTATTGCAGCCACAAGATTTATCTTTTTATAGGGTTTTATTTCGTTATAAATTCTTTTAATAAATTCATCGCTAAGCTTTCCCCTGAATCTGGATTCAACAAAGATCATTTCCATCTTACCTTATAGTTTTTTAGTTTAATAAGTTATTTATTCTAATGCAAAGCTATTTATAAATAATAGTCATATCTAATAAAGTCTATGGAGATAAAGATTGTAATAAATGATGGGAAAACAGGCAAGTCATTCAATAAAACTCTTGAAAGTGACAAGTCGGACCAGTTATTCGGTAAAAAAATAGGAGAAGAATTAGAGCTTTCATTTTTAGGTTTAGATGGTTATTCTGGGATAATAACAGGGGGAAGCTATATGACAGGAATGCCCATGTCGAAGGATTTAGATGGTTCTGGTCTTAGAAAAGTGCTTATAGGAAAAGGACTAGGAAACAAGCAGAAAATACGTAGAAGGAAGAGCATCGCAGGAAATACGATTGGCCAATTTACTTCTCAAATCAACATAAAGATATCAAAGTACGGTGAGAAATCTTTGGAGCAGTTATTCACGCCTTCTAATGGTTAAAGACATAACGATAGATGTAGTTGGTAATTTCGCCGATGGCAAGACGACTTTGGTAAGGGCGATTACTAGCGAATCTACTTTAAGACACAGTGAAGAAAAAAAGAGAGGAATAACAATAAGGCTTGGTTATGCCCATTTTCTTATATACAAATGTGATTCATGCGGTTCATTTAGCAGGAATGAGAAGTGCGAGATATGCAATTCAAATGCAAGTCTTTACTATAGGGTTTCAATAATAGACTCACCGGGACATAAAACATTGATGACTATAATGCTAAGCGGAGCAACTTTAGTAGACGGAGCCGTTCTGGTTATAGCCGCAAATCAAAAGTGTCCTCAACCTCAAACACAGGAACACATAGAAGCCTTACGAATAATAGGTGTTAAAAATATAGTTGTAGCACAGACAAAAATAGATGTTGTAGGGAAAGACCGCGCAAAGGAAAGCTACAATGAGATAAAGGAGTTTATGTCAAAGAACGGCTACCAAGATGCAAAAATAGTACCTGTATTTGCTGCACAGGATATAAACATTACAGAACTTATACAGGAGATAGGTAAGTTTGAAGTTCCAGATAATTCTAAAGAAGAAAGGACCGAAATGGTAATAGTAAGAAGTTTTGATATTAATAGACCCGGTGCAGACATAAATGAACTCAAAGGAGGGGTTTTAGGAGGTGGACTAAAATCTGGCTCCTTGAAAATCAACGATGCAGTGGTTGTTTATCCAGGCGTTTACATAAAAAATTCATGGAGGCCTTTAAAGACCAAAGTTTTAAGCATACAAAGCGAGTTTGAACCTGAAAAAGAAGCAGTAAGAGGGTTGATGATAGGATTAGAAACTGATTTAGACCCTTCATTAGCAAGAAGAGATAACTTAGCCGGCTCTTTAGTTGTAAGAGCTGATACTGTTCCTTTATTCAAAAGCAGGATAGCAATCAAATACGAGTCCATACCTAATAAGTTCAGCAAGCCACCGCAGAAAAATGAAACCGTTCTTTTAAATGTTTTATCTTCAAAGGTTCTTGGAACAGTCGTTTCTTACTCAAATAATGGGATTGTTGTAAATTTAGGAAATTCAGCTTTACCATATTTCATAGGCGAAAGAGCTATCCTATCTAGAAAAATAAATAATGTTTGGACAATAGCAGGATCAGGAAACATATATGAATGATGTTGTTATAGACACAAACATTATGGTTTATTGTTTTGACAATAAATTGGATTTAAAGGCGCTGCTTGATAATTTTTTTCAGAGTAGTTTTTCCATTTTAACAATTAGGAAGTGTATAGTTGAGTTAACTAATATAAAAAGATCTGATGTAAAAAGCTTTTTTCTTTCTTATGGCTTAAAGGTAGTAGAATTTGACGAAAATAAAAATACTGATAACACATTGTTGGATTTTTGTTTGTATAAAAATGGGATTCTTTTTACAGAAGACAGGGAATTAAGAGCAAAGGCAAATAAACTTAAGATAAGGACCTTGGCTTTTGACGGAAGGGCCGTAAAACTTAGCAACAACTAATATTAAGCAAAATATAAATGCTTATATACATATAAATTTAAAAAATAGAATTATGGAAAATGATATAATATTTGTAGGGAAAAAACCGATAATGTCATATGTAATGGCCATACTTACTCATTTAAACTCTGGCAATAATCAGGTTGTAATAAAGGCAAGGGGCTTATCAATCTCTACTGCGGTCGATATCTCACAGGTTACGATGCACAAATTCATGAAGGATCTTAAAGTTTCTGGCATTGAAATAGGGACTGAAGAGCTCGCGGATAAAGAAGGAAAGAAAAGAAATGTTTCATTCATATCAATTGAGATGAGGAGGCAGTGATGATTAAGGAAAATGATTTTGTAATGATAAATTTTATAGGGAGAATAACTTCTACCGGTCAGATATTTGATCTAACAGATAAAAAAACGGCGGAAAAAGAGAGCATAAAAGGAGATTATAATTTTTCGCCTGTTCTTGTCATCCCTGGCGGAAATTATATACTGAAAGTTATCTCCGATTCGGTTGTAGGAAAGAACCAAGGAGATAAATATGAGATAACTGTGCAGCCAAAAGACGGATTTGGGGAGTTTGATAAAAGGCTTATAAAAACATACGGGATATCAGTATTTAGAAGCAATAATATTAATCCTTCTGTAGGGGATATGGTCCTTTTAGACGATAAAATGGCCACGGTCTTAGCAATAAGCAGTGGCAGGGTGCTCGTAAGTTACAATCATCCATTGGCTGGAAAGGAACTTAGATATGAAATTGAGATAGTTTCAATAATAGAAGACGAGAAAGAGAAGTATTCTGCAATATTTGAGCATTACACCGGCAAAAAACCAGAAAGTACGGATATTGACAATGAAACTGTAAAAATACACACAAAAGAGGAGGTTAAACCTTACATAAAGGACAGTATAGCGATGGATATAAGCAAATACATCAACAAGAAGATTAAAACTGAGATATTAAAGGATTAGGAGATATTTATATATAATCCAAAATGATTAATCTATTGAGGTAAACTTATGGATGATATGCAAATGAATAATTCACTTAGTCAGGGAATAAAAGGGATGAAGTACGATGCTAGCAAAACTAAAGAATTTGACAAGTCCTTAGAAGAATTAATAGCATCAAGAAGGGCAAATATAAAAGTAGTCGGTGTAGGCGGATCCGGAAACAATACTCTTAACAGAATGTTTGAAGTTGGTATAAAAGGAGCGGAGTTCATAGCAGTTAATACTGATGCTGCAGATCTTCTTTGTACTCCTGCTGATAAAAAGATACTTATAGGAAAGGAATTAACAAATGGGTTAGGCGCTGGCGCGGACCCTGCAGTTGGTGAGGCTGCGGCAAAAGAGCAGGAGCAGGAACTTAAGGAAGCTCTTCAAGGTGCAGATTTAGTTTTTATATGTTGCGGTATGGGCGGTGGAACAGGTACTGGTGCAGCGCCGGTTGTTGCATCGGTTTCAAAGAAAATAAACGCACTTACTATAGCAGTTGTTACTTTGCCATTTAAGGCAGAGGGCAGAAGAAGAATGAACTCTGCGCTGAATGGTGTGGAAAAACTTAAGAATACAGTAGATACATTGATAACCGTTCCCAATGAAAAGCTCATGGCGATTGCCCCGGGGTTACCGCTGCCTATAGCATTGAAGATAGCAGATGATGTTCTTACAAATGCAGTTAAGGGGATAACTGAGTTGATAACGAAACCCGGTTTAATAAACGTTGATTTTGCAGATGTAAAGAGGATAATGTCTAATGGAGGAGTAGCGCTTATAGGAACTGGGGAAAGTGATGCAAAAGACAAGAAACTTGAAACAGTTGTAGAGAAAGTGCTTAATAATCCGCTCATAGATGTTGATGTTTCAACTGCAAGAGGGATGCTTATAGACGTAAGTGGAGGGCCTTCGCTTACACTTGAAGAAGCAAACAAATTAGTTGATCTTATAGGCCAGAAACTACCTGATGACATAAACATAATATGGGGTGCGCACATATTCCCGGATTTAAAGAACACCGTAAAGGTTTTGGCCATAATAACAGGAGTAACTTCTAAACAGATAAGTGGGAAATCTATAGCAGAGGACCAACAGTTAAAGGAGAAACAGGAAGTTGAAGATGAATTGGGGATAACTTTTCTAAGTTGATTATGGATGAAAATAAGAGTCTAGCAGATGCCAATCTGGGCAATTTAGATAAGCAGGAAAAAGTAATAAAAAACGATACGAGGCCTGCAGATACCTTTGAGCATACCGAAAAGATAATGGAGCAGAAAAATTCTAATACTACTAAAAATGGAGCTCAGGATACAGATCAGAAAAAGCCTGCAGAAACAGTTGTACAAAGCAATGTATCTGGTAGTAGTAAAGAAGAAAAGTCAAATATAAAGAAAAGAAGGTTCCATTTATATCATGTAAAAAATGCGATTAAAAAAGCTCATCCTATGAATATAAAGGCAAAGCTGGAGCATTATAGATTTGAATACAGTAGGATACTTCATCTTGCAAGAAAACCTACAAAGCAGGAGTTCAAGGAACTTTCAATAATGGTTGTTATAGGAACTTTCATAATAGGTGTGCTTGGGTTTATAATCCAGATGATAATTCAGGTTATCTGAGTCCTAGAAGAAAACTAAAAATTATTTTTTACTGTCAGTAAATTAAGCAAATAATAAACTATAAATGAATCGAAGGCAACATAATGATATGTTCACGGCCGTTAAATCCATTTTATCTATGTTTTACAGTAAAAATCTGGCAAAGGAAAATGCAAGCGTTTCAGTTGACAAGAATATACTAAACATAGTAGATATATTCCGCGGAGAAACTCCTAGGATGAAATTTATAAATGACTCCTTGAAAAGAGGGCTTGGTTTGTTTGAAGCCGTATGGATATACAGAAAGGAGTTGTTGGAATTAAGTCTACATAAAAAGGTTATTGCGAGGGTCAGTAGAAGTTCAATGAGACCATTACATAAGCATTCTGGCTTCGTTGAGATAACACAGGAAAGCATAGAATTCTACAACAAAAAACTTGATACCCTTATTATGAGAGTTGAAAAGAAATCAATCTCAGAAATAACTGTTAGTTATGATAAGCTTTTTAAGAAAGAATTTTATCCATATTCTCCCCCCTTACGTTTCGTCTTTAATGGGAAGGTAGTATATCTCTTTTTAAGACTTCCAGGCGAGAAAAAATTCAAAGGCGATGACAAACTTTTTATAGGTTTAATAAGCGATTAATATGGGGAAAGACGTAGAGATAACAAAAGAAGAGCAATTCAGAAAATTATCCTCTAGCAAGAACGGACTTTCGGAAAAAGAAGCAGCTGAAAGGCTAAAAAAATATGGGTATAATGAAATTGCAAGCAAAAAAGTAAATCCAATAAAAAAGTTTCTATTAAAATTCTGGGGCCCAATACCATTAATGCTTTTCATTGTTATAATAATCTCATTTATTCTTGGGAAAAGCATAGATGCGTACATAGTTATAAGTCTCCTTTTGTTTAATGCTATAGCGGGTTTTCTGGAGGAATTCAAAGCGGATAATACCCTAGAGCTTTTAAAGAATAAACTGTCCGTAAACGTTAACGTCCAGAGAAATGATCAATGGAAAAAAATACCTGCAAAATTACTCGTGCCTGGAGATATAATAAGGATAAGGCTTGGAGATATAGTTCCTGCAGATTGTGTTATAATAGAAGGAGACTATCTTTCAGTTGACCAGTCAATGCTGACTGGGGAATCTCTGCCTGTGGACAGGAAGGAAGGAGAGACTATCTTTTCATCCTCAACTGTAAGAGAAGGAGAAGCTACGGCTCTTGTTTTAAAGACTGGAAAGGACACTTCTTTTGGGAAAACGGCGGATCTTGTAAGGATAGCCAGCGGTAGGATGCATTTAGAAAATGATATTTTTAAGCTGCTTAAATATCTCATATATATTGATCTACTCCTTATAACTGCGGTTTTTATAGCTTCTTATCTATCACACATAAATTTGCTTACAATAGTTCCATTCTCTCTTCTTATCCTTCTAGTGTCAGTGCCTGTTGGATTGCCTGCGGCATTTACAGTTGCAATGGCATACGGTACTGAAAGATTGTCATCAAAGAACATTCTTGTGACAAAGCTGGAAGCAATTGAAGAGGCATCTACTATGAATGTGGTCTGCCTAGATAAAACAGGAACAATAACAGGCAACCAACTTTCAGTTTCTGATCCATTTGGCTATGGAAAATTTTCAGCACAGGAGGCTCTTTTTTATGGAGCTATTGCATCTAGAAGAGAAGATAACGATGAAATAGACAATGCAATAATAGAAGGTCTAAAAAAATATGATACTAAAAACCTGGAATTAAATTACAAACTGATAAAATTCACGCCGTTTAACCCTTCTACAAAAATGTCACAGGCAGATGTCATATTAAATGGTAAAAAAATGTCTGCCATTAAAGGGTTTCCTGCCATTGTAATAAAGAGATGCTCTTTAGACAGTTCAGAAATAAAAAAAATTAACGCTAAAATAAAGGAGATGTCATTAAAAGGCTACCGTACTATCGCAGTAGCAGCTAAATTAAATGACAGAAAGGAATGGTCTTTTGTAGGTATAATCCCCTTAAATGATAAACCAAGATCGGATAGTAAAAAACTTATAGAAGAGCTTAAGGCACTTGGAATAAAGACAAAGATGCTTACCGGAGACAACATTGATACTGCAAAGGAAATCGCCAAAGATGTTGGAATAGGTGAGAAAATACTCGATGTCAAGGCTTTAGAGGGCTTGGATGAAAAAACACTTTCAAAGTTAGTTATAGAACACGATGGTTTTGCAGGAGTATTCCCAAAAGACAAATATACAATAGTAAAGGCATTGCAGGATGCAGGTTATCATGTTGGTATGACGGGAGATGGAGTAAATGATGCTCCTGCCTTAAAGCAGGCAGAGGTAGGTATAGCCGTTTCAAACGCAACTGATGTTGCAAAAAGTGCAGCAACTATAGTTCTAACCTCTCCAGGAATAGAGCCGATAGTGAATGCTGTAAAAGAAAGTCGGTCTATATTCGAAAGAATGATAAGCTATACCTTAAATAAGGTTGCTAGGATATTTCAGATAGCATTTTTCCTGTCAATAGCATTCATAATACTTAGGTTCCTACCTATAAGAGCGATACAACTTATTTTAATGATATTCATAAATGATATTGGAAGTATAGCATTATCAACAGATAAGGAAAGTTATTCTAAGAAACCAGATGCTTGGGACATAAAAGCAATATTCTTCGCGTCTATTCTTTTCGGTGCAATGGCTATATTTGAGGTTTCTTTGTTGGCTTACTTTGGACTGTTTTATTTTCACTTAAATCATACTTCATTTGAAACATTCATGTTTGTTGCATTTATATTTTCTATAGAAGCGCTTCTTCTATCTATACGGTCTAGAAGAAGATTTTTCCATTCTAGACCAAGCATACCGGTTATACTGCAAATAGTTCTAGCTATTATAATAACATTTGTAATAGCAAGATTTGGAATATTGATGTCAAGTATAAGCACACTTTATATGGTATTGATAGGAGCTACTGCAGTTATTTTTCTTTTGATAACAGATATAGTCAAAATATTTGCTTATAAAAAAGATAGGGAGTTCTCTCTTCTTTAATGCCATGAAAACAAATAATCTCCTTATATTTGTCTTTTCTTTTTCATTTTCTTATCTGGTTTATTTTTTGCTTCATAGCATTTACTTTTATTATTATGCTATGCCAATTGCAGCGCTTTCTTCCTTGCTTCTATTGGCTTATACCTCACGTAGATATTATTTTTACTTCGTATTTACAGCTCTTTTAGTAGTTGTATTTTCTGGAGTATTTCCAATTAAATTTTCTTTTGAAATAATTTCTATAAGTCTAATTATCCAATCACTTTTTATAAGGAAATTAGCGATAAAAAACGTCAATATAAGTAGTAAACTGGAGATAAGAAGGGATTTGGTCCAGATTTTGATAGGAGGCATATTCCTTTCAATTCTTGTCTTCTCTTACAAGCAGGTATTATTGGCATTAGTTTTTTTAGGCATCCTGGTAGCACACATTATATATGTTTATGGTGTAAAAATGAAGAAGTTAGTAAAGCTGCTTGAAAGGGATGGAGTAATATTTGGTTCTGGAGCAATAGCCATGTCAGCTGGTGCCGTTTTACTGTTGGGATTTATAAATAGATTTGATTTTCTCTTTTTCAGTCTTTTTTCTTTGTTGATTTCAGATCCGATAGCCACTGTAGTGGGCTTGAGAATACTCAAAAAACCCGGCAGAAAATCTATTAGTGGGAGCACAGCTTTTTTCATCTCTTCTTTGATTCCTGGAGTTATCCTTTTCGGATTATTTGGTGTTATTTTTGCATTTATTCTTTCATTAGCTGAAAGATTCAGCCCAATCGACGATAATATATTCATAGCAGTTGTAGCAGTTCTTTTATCTCTTGTTTTTTTCATATAATTTTAAATAGGATAAAACCTATAAAAATAAATGTCAAGCATATTTTCCAGTGAGCTTTTCATCGAGTTTTCGACAATCCTTATATTTCTTTTAACTGTACCGTTAGCATCATTAATGACTTACAAATTTCTAAAAAAGAAGGGAAAGAGCCAGCTTTACTGGTCAATTGGGCTTTGGCTGTTCGGAATAGGAGTTTTACTTGAAGTTCTTTTCTCTTTTAACATATATAATGCTTTTTTGATAAAATCTTATCTCGCTGCAGTTGCATTTTTGGTTAGTTTTTTGGCTCTTGGTTCTACAGCATTGCTAAAAAACAGGAAAATTCTCAATTATTACAGCATATTTTTCATTTTATCCGCAGTGTTTGTCGTATACTCGTTGATAGTATCAAACATAGGCAATGTGCTTACAAATTATGTCGTATTTGGGGTGCTTCCTACTCTTGTAGTAATCTCTTCATCAATAATGACATTTCCTGCAGCGGCAATACTTATAGCCGTAGCAGTAATATCCTACAGAAAAACTTCTAACAAGAAAATGCTTTCAATAATAGCCGGGGTTGTGATAGTAAGCATAGCCGGTTCTCTTTACATCGCTCATTTTCCCGCGTTTTTATATTACTCTGAATTTATAGGCATACTTCTTCTTTGGCTTGGTTTCATTTGATTTTTCTTTTTTTAATATGGATATTAACAAGGAAAAATATAAAAGTGCAAAATAAGTTAAATTAAATGCCAGCAAAGTTCATAGTAGTACTTGGGTCAATAATGAGTGGTTTAGGTAAGGGAGTAGTATCATCTTCTATAATGAAAATACTCGATATTTATGATTTTAAAGTTCTCCCAATAAAATTTGACGGATACTTAAACTATGACTGCGGCACGATGAACCCTTACAGGCATGGAGAAGTCTTTGTGTTAGATGATAAGGGAGAGGTAGATATGGATTTCGGTACATATGAACGATTCCTAAATCGCAGTCTTACTAGTAGTTCTTCTATCACAGGAGGAAAGCTTTTTGGAGAAATAATTGAGAAAGAAAGGAAAGGAGAATATTTAGGGGAAGATGTTCAGGTAATACCACACCTTACAAATCAGATACAGGAAAAAGTAAAGGATTTTGCAGTTAAAAACAATTTGGATTTTGTTGTAATAGAAGTCGGTGGAACCGTAGGGGATATTGAAAACGGTTATTTTATAGAAGCCATGAGGCAGCTTTCACTTAAGGAACAAGTAGTATTTGTTGATGTTACCTATGTGCCGAGATTAAAGACTGTTGGGGAGCAGAAAAGCAAGCCGACTCAGTCTGCATTTAGGACCTTAATGGGAATGGGCATAATCCCACAGTTTTTAATATGTAGAACAGACGGAGAAATGAGCGAAGGTGTCAAAAAGAAGCTTGCAATGTTTACAAGTCTGGATGAAAGCAGAGTGATAAATGATCCAGATATGGATTCTCCCTACCAATTGCCACAGTATCTGATAGACCAAGCTTTTGATAAACTTCTTTTACAAGCTTTTAATTTGCCTAAGAAAAAGATAAACCTGAAAAAACTTGAAAAATGGAGAAACAATGTGGATAAAATAATAAGCAACGGCGGCAAAACAGTAACTATAGCAGTAGTTGGGAAATACATAGAACTTAAGGATTCCTATGTAAGCGTTAGAGAAGCTTTAATGCATGCTGCTGGCAAGTTATCAGTTAATCTCAATGTAAAATGGATAGAATCTGAGTTGCTTGAAAAGTCAAATCCAGAAAGCATATTAAAAGGCATTGAGGGTATTATAGTTCCTGGTGGTTTTGGAAAGAGGGGTATAGAAGGTATGATATCTGCAATAAAGTATGCAAGAGAGAAAGGCGTACCTTACTTGGGGTTATGTTTGGGAATGCAGCTTATGGCCGTGGAATTTGCGAGAGATGTATGCGATTTAAAAAGGGCAAATTCAACAGAGTTTGATCCCTATACAAAATATAATATAATTGATATTCTGCCTTCACAGATATCGGTAAAACAGAAGGGGGGGACAATGCGATTGGGCGCATGGGATCTAGTCATAAAGGACAAGGGCTCAATAGCCTTTTCTTCCTATCATAGTAAGGTCATATCGGAAAGACACAGGCACAGGTACGAGCTTAACAACAAATTCAGAAAAATTCTTGAAAAGAACGGTTTAAAGATAACTGCAACGACTAAAGACAACAAATTAGCTGAGATAATAGAATGGCCAAGTGGTTTTGGTATTGCTACGCAAGCTCATCCTGAACTAAAATCGAGAATAGAATCGCCCTCTCCATTATTTTTGTCTTTTTTGAATGCCGTGAAAAATAATAGTTAACTTTATAAGACAAGAGTTTGCTTTAAGAGGTATGGCAGAAGAAAAAAAGGAAGAAAAGTGTGGATGTGGCTGTGATTGTGGCTGCGGATGCTCGGATTGAATAATAATTAAATTATTATTTTTTAATTGCAATTTTTTGCATCAGCGTATTTTTTATATTAAAAGTATTTATATTACTTCTATTCATATAAAAAAATGAGAGATAAAAGGAAATATCTGTTCAGGACCGAACTTTCTAAATCTGGGATATCTAGCTCAAGGATTTCTGCATTAGAAAGAGAGCTTTCGGATGTTGGAGTTAACAGTGAGAAGTTAGCTGAGAATATAACTCTTTATGGGAGAACCCTAAAAGAACCGTATAAAAAATTATTTTATGAAAAGGCAGTAAATACCCTTAGTCAGTATTACTATACAGATACTATATTCTACCTGTCAGACAAGCTTTTTTCTTCGAATAAAGAAAAAATCATGGGTACCTTAGACGTGTTTAGCAAGGAGTATCTTTCATTTTATGTCAATTTCATAGATTTAAGTTACAAGCATTCTAAAGGCATAGAGTTTATAGACAAACTGTTTTCCCTCGATAAATTGAATGAGAGCGCTGTAAAGAATTTGATGAGGGAAGACATAAAAAATAAAGATATAAAGGAACTTATACCTAAGGAAGTTTTCTCTAGTATTTATTAATTTTATCCCTGTTTTTAATGTATACATTTCTTACTTTAAGCATGTGTTTACATGGCATGCCATAGTATTGAAATGATTCGCATGTACAACTTCCATTTATTAAATACATTGAAGCCGGTAGATATTCTATCTCTACTCTATGGAAATATCCCTTACTTGATTCGCTTTCTGAATATGCCGAAATCGCAACTTCTCTGCCTTTAACGTTCAATCCATAAATTCTGGTTTTTTTATCAGAGGATATTACAATAGGTTTTCCAAGTATCTCATCTAATCTATAGGTTTTTCCATTTGATTCCATATTCTTATTAAAAGCTTTTCAGTTTAAATATCTAAAATTTTATTACTTTTACGCCCAGCACTTCGCTGTTTTTAAGGTCAGTCAATGCTGCGTTTATCTCTTCCAACTTTATATCAGTATATACTGGTTTTATACCTAAATTTGTGGCAAGTCTCAAATACTCTAACATGTCTTCTCTTGTGTAGGATTCAACGGAAAGCAGTGTCTTTTCATGGAACAACTGCAGGTCATAATCAATCTTTATTTCTCCGTCTACGTGTATTCCGGCAACAACTACCCTCCCACCCGGTTTTATTATTTTTAAGGCATTCATTATGGGTATAGCTGAAGGGGCAAAAATTATTGCGGCTTCTATGTCTTTATCCTTTAAATTTTCGTATACATCTCCGTTTTTAGGCGAAAAAGTGAAATCAGCCCCAAGCTCACTGGCAAGCTTGAGGTGGTTTTTATCTCTGCTTATTATTATAACTTTGTGTCCAAATCTCTTTGCAAGTTGTAATGTTAAGTGCGCTGAACCACCGAATCCGAACAGTGCGATGTTGCTTCCAGGGGAAGCATTTGCTAATTTGAAAGAACGGTAACCTATCGCTCCGGAACAAAGCAATGGAGCAATTTCTTCATCCTTTAATCCGACAGGCAGATTAAATATAAACCTATTATCAGCTATAATGTATTCGGAGTAACCCCCGTTTTTAGAAAAGCCAGTAAACTGTTTGTTTTGACATAGATTTTCCCTGCCACTGAGACAGTATTGGCAGCTTCCGCATGAGCTGTACAGCCAGGCAACTCCTACTTTATTACCGATTTTTTGGTTCTTAACTTCGCTCCCGGTCTTTTCAATAGTACCTACTACTTCATGTCCTGGGACTATATCATTTACTTTTCCAAGCTCTCCTTCTACTACATGTAAATCTGTTCTACATACACCACATGCGTTTACTTTTATTAGCACTTCATTTTCTTTTAGCTCTGGCAATTCCAATCTAATTATTTTTAGAGGGTTTTCTTCAATCTTTTCTGGGTTTTTAAGGAAAGCAGCTTTTGTTTTCATATAATATAATGATACCTAAAATATAAATTTATACTTGCAAAAGTTTAATATCTTAGGAACTTGTATTGACAATAATGGCATTAACTTTTGCAGACTTCAAGGATGTTGGATTTATAAGCAATCAATTAACGAGTTCTTTAATAGACAAAAATGGCAATGTACTTTGGCTTTGCTTTCCAAGGTTCGATTCTGATCCGTCCTTAGCTTATTTGTTAGATGAAAGCAATGGAGGGGTTTTCAGAATAAGTCCAATATTACAGTTTTCATCTTTGCATAAGTACACTGCACCAAACGTTTTGCACACTAATTTTAAAACATCAGAAGGAAGTGCAGACATAAATGATTTTTTGATACCGGGTAAAACAATATTTGTTAGGGACATAAACTCAGAGATAAACCTCCAGCTTAACTTCAATCCTTTATTTAGTTTTCATTCAATGAATTTCAATTACTCGGAGAACGATGGGAAAATGATGTTTGATAGTAAAAATGGGAAAGGAAGACTGGTTTTAGAGATAATAGGAAAATCCAAAAAAACTGGAGAGTTTACATGGGAGATAGAAAAAGGATTAACACAGGTCATACTTTCTTATTATCAGTCGGCAGAGATATACGAATTAGAGGGTAAAAATGTCTCTTCATCTAATCTGTCAAAAGCGCTAGATTCAACTATAGATTACTGGGGAGCATACGCAGAAAGAATAAAACTAAGTCTTTCTGGTACAGATCTGGAGGAATTTGAACCTCTTTTAAGGTCATCCCTTTTTACTATACTCGGGCTCACCTATTCACCAACCGGCAGTATAATAGCCGCACCTACCGCTTCTTTGCCTGAAGATCCCGGTGGTAATAGAAACTGGGATTACAGATATGTTTGGGTAAGGGATTCAGCAATAATGGCTTCTGCTCTCTGCAGATTGGGTTTTTATATGGAGGGGAGGAGGGCGCTTGAATTTTTATTTAGTATGATAGATTATTCTGGCAAACCACTTTATAATCTTTACAAGGTAGATGGTACAAAAATATACGGTGAGAGGTATATTGACTCCTTGAATGGCTTTATGAATTCGAAGCCTGTAAGAATAGGCAATCGAGCTACCAATCAGATACAATTGGATATAGAAGGAGAGTTTTTATATGCCGTAGCGGGTTATTTTGATTCTACTCACGATAAAGAATTTATACAGAACCATTCAAAAGCGATAGAATACATAGCAGATTGGTTATCTGATAATTGGCAGCTTGCCGATTCTGGGATATGGGAAAAGCCTGAAGATCATGAGTATGCACATTCAAAAGTCATGATATGGGTAGCCTTAGAAACTGCCGGAAAACTAATTTCAGCGATAGGAGGACTAGATAGATGGAAGGAAACAAGAAACGAAATAAAGAACTGGGTTATATCTAATTGCATAAAAGACGGCTACTTTGTTACTTTTCCAAAAAGTAATGAAGTAGATTCTACAGTACTGTCATTTCCAATTTATGGCTTTATTGATGTCAATGACTCTGTATTTATTAAAACTCTTAAGATTGTTGAAAAAACACTTTTTGTTAAAGGTTTCGTTTATAGGTATAATTTTGATTCGATTGGTAAATCCAATCATGCTTTTGTTCTTTGTTCTATGTGGCTTGCTTCGGTTTACTCACAGCTGAAAAGAAAAAATGAGGCTTTACAGCTGCTTAAAAACGTGAAAAGCATGGTTGGACCAAATAATCTAATTGGCGAGGACATAGACGTGCATGATAAGGTATTCACAGGTAATTTTCCTCAAGGGTTTGTACATGCCACATTTATAAATTCAATTATTGATATTTTGAGTAATAACTAATATTTTATAATTCTCTTATCTGTTAATTTTAGGGTTGTACCTTTCCTTATAAAAATTGGCATGTCTCCTGTAGACTTAACATAGCAAGGGCCCTGGAATTCGATATTACTGTTAAATTCAAGCCATTTGTCATTTGGCAGGTAAACTTCTCTGCTATCTTTATCTTTCTCCAATATTGGTGCGTACAGAATGTGTTCTCCTACCATATATTCATCATTTACGTTGTAAGCATTTTCATCCGATTCAAATTCATAAAGCAAGGGTCTTATAATTGGTTCACCGTTTTTATGGGCATTGTCTGCAAGTTCCTTTATGTAACCCATAAACAAGTAACGTGTATCTATCGCTTTCTTTATTTTTTCTCTTTGTTTTTCCTCTATGTTATATATCTCCTGATCGTTACCATCTTTATTTTTGTGATTTCTGAAGATTGGGAAGAAAGCTGCCATCTGGTAGTATCTTGCTAATAGTTCATGGTCACTTCTGCCTACGAATCCGCCAATATCACAGCCAACATAAGGTATTCCGGAAATACTCAAACTTAACAGTAAAGGTATCTGTATTTTCATGTCATCCCAAGAGGAAACCGAGTCACCAGACCATATAGCGGCATATTTCTGTATTCCTGCATATCCTGCCCTTGAAAGAATAAATTTATCTTTAATAGCTTCATAGGTTGCAAGTGCTTCAAAATAGGAGTATGCATTATGCAATTCACTGTGCTTTATAGTTTTTTTGCCGCCAGCATGCAATACATTGTTATCAAGAGTCTTTGTCTGGGTAAATGCTGCAGGCTCATTCATATCTAGCCATATTCCATCAATTTTATAGGTGTTTATCCACCTCTTTATATTATAAGTCCACCATTTTCTTGTTTCTTTATTTAAAAAATCTGGAAATACAGATTTACCTGCCCACACGTCTGCAGTGTAAATTTCACCGTTTTGAGTTTCACAGTACTTTCCTATACCACTTATAAATAAATTGTCATTTTGATCAGCGATTACAGCAGGATCAATTATTGTAACTATCTTTGTTCCTAATTTATGTATTTCATTAATCATCTTTTTTGGATTTGGAAAATATTCTCTGTTCCATTCAAATATCCTGTTTTTATTCATATAATCTATATCTAAATAGAGTGTGTCAACCTTCGTGTATTTTTTGTATTCTTTTAAAACTTCTATTACTTTTTCCTGTGGGAAATAACTATACCTAGAGATTGAATGACCTAATGCCCAATCAGGTATTTTAAATGGCATGCCAGTGAGCTTAACAAAATTCCTTATGATCTCTTTTATGTTCTTACCTTCTATGGCAAAGAACTCAACGGAACTATTAGGTATCTTTATTCTCAGCTCATCATACTTTTCTATTCCAATATCAAAAATCAATTTTCCAGCATAATTCACAAATATGCCAAGCCTGCTATTCTTTGTTATATCTATGAAAAATGGAATAGATACATATAAAGGATCAGTATACTGCTTGTACGCATATGAATCAGTATTCCACATTGTTAATTTGGTTCTTCTTCTATCCAATTCAAAAGCTTTCTCTCCCAAGCCCAGAATGTGTTCATTAATATCAAGCGATTTGCTTATTTCTAATCCAACAGCAGTTTCTTTTATTTTTATTTCCTGCCCGTTTATTTTTATTTTATTTGTTTTAAATTTCTTTGGTCTTTTTTCTGCGAAATTAAAGTTTATAATAGGTTCGTAGGCGTTTATTTTTATTTTATGGACATTTTTATTTGTATATTGTTTTATTTCCATGCACTACTATAAATATTTACAATATAAGTAATATTTTGTGCTAATAAAAAGCTTTAAATACTAAAACCTTTTTGAATCAGTATGAAGAGCTCAATTATCGGTGTAATAATTGCCGTTGTTGTGGTTATTATAATAATTGCAGTAGTAGCTGTAACTTATCATCCTTCTTCTGTAAAGGTCACTCCAACAAATACATCAACTACTAAAACTACTTCTTCTCCAGTAACTATAACTTATTGGCAGGCATATGATCCAAGCGAATCTACGGTATTTTATAATGAATTATTGCCTATGTTTGAAAAAGCGTATCCTAACATACATGTTCAAGTTACAAACGTAAGTTTATCCACTCCTAATTTTGAGACGGATGCAGCTTCTCACAAGGCTCCTAATGTATATTATGACTCAAGTAATGATGAAGGTTTGCTTTATACAGGCGGGTTCATAGTTAATCTTAAGAGTTATATTTCAAATTCGTCTTACTTTAATCAATTTACTAGCGGTACAGTTGCAGCAGAGAGTTCTGGAAATGCAATGTTTGGTTTGCCAGTGAATGAAAATTCAATATTGATGTACTATAACAAGCAGTTTTTCCCTAATGGAATTGCTAACAACACTAATGCTTTAATTTCACAGTTAGAAGCTATAAACAAGACAGGTGTTTGGGGTATAGCTTATGGTTTAGGTTCAGATTACGGTTATAGGTTTGCAGCTTGGTTGCCGGGCTTTGGCACATATATATTTGCTAATAAAACAACCGGCTCAGTTACACTTAATAATCCTGCAATGGTAAATGCTTTAGAGTTCTGGTACAATTTGACTTATGTTGATCATTTAAATGCACCTTTAGGCTCTGGTAGTGGCGTGGCTGGAGCTACAGGCTTAGAAGGATCTCTATTTGAATCTGGTAAAGCGGCTGTCATATTTGATGGTCCTTGGGACTTAACGGCTTATGTTAAGACTTTGGGTAGTAAGTTAGGCACAGCTCCTCTTCCAGAGGTTTCATCAACAGGTTCGTACTTTGCGCCTTTAATAGGTTCAGAAGGTATAGCTGTCACGGCACCCATAGCAAGCGGCGCTACACCTGCTCAGCTCAATGCCTCAGTAATATTTGCACAGTTCTTAGCTTCACCAGAAGCAGAGTTGTTGATGTATAATGGTACGGGAGATTTACCTTCTGACAGTGTTGCATTAAATAGCTTAATTGCAAAGGCAAATACAGGTACTTTAGATCCGGCGTTTGCAGTTGCTGAAAATATGACAGCATCAGAGTTTAGTCCTATAGAAAAAGGAATACTTGAACAGGAGGATGGTCACACTTCACCAACGCCTAGTACTCCGCAGATGAATTACTGGTACAGTGGAGTAGCGGATGCTCATGCAGAATTGGGATTATACTATACAAACAGAACAATAAGCGCATCTGATGTTGCAACTTGTCTTCAAGCGTTTATATCGAGCAACAGTACTAATGTTTTATCTGTTTGCGGTTAAGCATTACTTTAATAAGTTTAATAAAATATTAATTTTATTTTATTAAGTATCCGCCACTGTTTTCAACAGAATTATGCAACAAAAGGCATAAATTTAATAAAAATTTATTAATTTTATGCAAATAGAAATAAAAAACAAGTTTTTGAGAAAACTTGGTTTGCAATCAATAAATTATTTATATCTTTTGCCAATAATTGCATTGATACTTTTTGTCTTTTTATATCCAATATCTTATGGCATTTATGTCTCTTTTACAAATTTTAGTTTGACTCATTTTTTTAATGCAACTGTAGTGGGATTTACTAATTATGCACTCCTATTTAAAAGTGGTTTGATCTATCCAATAATACTACAAACATTAATCTGGACAGTGGGAAGCTTAGTTCCAATGGTTCTTTTGGGCTTATTGGTTGCAAATATACTTAATCAGAAGGGATTTAAAGGGAAGGGCCCCTTATTTACGCTTATACTGTTACCATGGGCATTTCCTGCGTTTATTTCTCTGTTGATTTGGGCGGATATGTGGAATACGCATTTTGGAATAATAAATCAATTGTTAGCTTTAGTAGGTATTCATCAGATAAATTGGTTGTTTGAAACAGTGCCTGCATGGGCAGCATTAATAATTACAAATCTTTGGCTTTCCTTTTCTTATTACACTACTTTTTTTCTTTCATCAATGCAGAGTATACCCGATGAATTTCATGAAGCTGCAAAAGTGGATGGGGCAAATACATTTCAAAGGTTTAGTAAAGTTACTTGGCCGGCAATAAAAGGAGCAATAGCATTTGCCGCAATAAGTGGCTTTATATTTACTTGGAATAATTTCTACCCAATATATATATTGACAGGAGGGGGGCCTGGAACTAGTACTTATTCTTTGACAGTTTATGCATATAATCAGGCATTTGATTTCTATAATTATGCCTTAGGTTCTGCTTTTTCCGTAGTTTCGATTATAATACTTGCAGTAATGGCAATATTTATGCTAAAGTATACGAAGGTTCTGGATATGCTGACATGAGGTAATTATGAACATAAACAAATACAAGGTTTTTGATATATTACGGTGGACTATCTCTTACATAATTATAGGTATAGTAGTTTTATTTGCTATTTTCCCGCTTTATTACATTGTATTAACCTCCTTTAGTAAGCTTTCTTCAATAGCAGACTTATCTGTAAGTGACCTTGTCCCAAGTTTATCTAGCTTTACATTTTCAGCTTATCAGTATGTTTTCCACAGTCAATTCATTCTGTGGCTAAGAAATAGTCTTATACTTGCGGTTGGAACATTAGCAGTGGCAGTAACGGTGGCCTTTGTGTCAGGAGTGGCTTTGGCAAGACTTAACATTGCGGGTAAGAAAGCTCTCATTGTTTTCCTTTATATTTTAACTTTTTTCCCCTTTACATCTATAGTTATTCCTCTTTTCTTGAGTTTTTCGACATTAGGCCTTACAAATAATTACCTTGGTCTTATTGCGATATACGCAAGTGGTACTGCAATATTCGGTGCGTATATGTCTAAGATTTTTATAGACAGTATACCAAAAGAATATGAAGAAGCAGCTATGATTGATGGACAAAGCAGATTTAGGGCTTTCTTTACAATTCTTTTTAGAATAGCAAGGCCAGTTGTAATTTTTATAGCTCTTTTGGCTTTTATAGGTGCTTACACAGATTACGCGGTTATTAATGTATTTGTTAGTAAAGGATCTCTTTATACATTAATGCTGGGACTTTATCATGTTTCTGCATTAGGCGGGACTTCTGCAGTAGGTGCGGTCAATCTCAATGTTTTTTCGGCCTTTTCTCTACTTATGGGCCTGCCTATTTTAGCATTTTATATAATATTCCAGAAATATCTTACGCAGATGTATACAATGAGCGGCACAAAGTAAATGGTAAAAAAAGGATTTAAAAAATGGTATTTTTATGCCGTTCTTTTGATTATAATAGTTGTTTTACTAACTATTTTTTTAGCACAGAAATCTAAAAATTTGATAGATTATAACGTAAGCACTTATAACAGTTCCGTGTCCTCCCTGCTTTTAAGCAATTGGGTAAATAATTCTATTTTTGTTTATACTGGGATAAACAACAGTGAAGTTGGCCTGTATGGCCAGCCATTTATAAGTGATATTATGATCGGTAAATATGGTCTTTTAACGGATAAGCTTTATTTTCTAGACGGCAATACAAAGAATGTTACTCTTAAGTTAAACAATGAAATAATGTTAAATAGAAACGATTCAACGGATTTAATCTCTACTCCTTTTGGCTCCAATTCCATAATTATAGAGCAGAACTCAACAGGTTTAGATTCATTTCTCTTTCAATTAAAAGGGAAGAATGAATATTCCTTAGATAATAGCACAGTCACGGTAGGGAACAATCCTAAGATTTATATATATTCCCCAAATTCTGCATTTAATGCATCTGTAAATGCGAATTATACAAACATAACCATTAATAACAAAGGGGATATGTATATTATCATTTCTTTTTCGCAATTTAACGAAACAAACGTTTCCAAGGTGCTAATTGCAAATGGCGTGTACATAAAAAAATGGCTTTATAGTTCGAATAATATAAGTCTTGGAGGCAGTTTTCTTACGCAATATTATACTTCATTACTGCTTCTAAAAGATGATCAAAATCCCCTAACAGGAGAGTTTTCAGCTTCTCCTTCCCCCATATACCTTTATGCATGGGTAAGAGACGGTTCATTTGCAGCCATGTCCCTGCAGGATGCAGGCCATATAAACTCAGCTGAAAAATATTGGGTTTGGATGAAAAGCGTGCAGAAAAGCGATGGCACGTGGTATACTAGGTATAATTTCTGGACTTCTGCTCCAGATACCTCCTATGGTATACCAGAATATGATAGCGTTGGTCTTTTCCAAATAGGTGTGTCTTCTCTTTACAACATAACACATAATCTCACGCTAATAATGCAGTTTCTTCCTGTGATAAATAGGTCATTGCAATGGGAAGAGTTAAACATAAACAAAAGCAAGATTCTGCCGCAGGATCTAAGCATATGGGAGGATGTAATGGCATACAATTTCTGGACTCAGGCAATGGACCTTATCGGGATGAAGGATTCTGTAGCGCTTTTAAATTCCCTTAAAGAAAATAGCAGTAAAATCAATTATTATTCAAATATACTCAATAATACCATAGAAAATGATTTCTATAACGGTAGCTTCTATGGCGAGTATGTAACTCCTTCAGAACTTTATGTAAATGGAACTGGACAGCTGGTTTTTACTCCAACAATGATTGCCGATTCATCTTCTATTTTGCCTATAGCTTTTGGTTTAATTTCATTAAATTCTACTCAGGCAAAAAATGATATAACTGCTATGATAAATTCATTGGATATAGAAGGAGGATTGGCAAGGTTTACTGGGGACACTTATCATTATACTCTTTCATTGCGTGATAGTTCTGGACCTATGCCCCCTTGGATTATAACTACTTTATTTCTGGCCTACTACGATGAAAAAGACGGAAACTATTCAGGGGCATTTAATTTAATGAAGTGGTCTATACAGCATTCTCAGGATTTCTTGCTTCCAGAAGCTATAGACCCAAACCATGGCAATCCGTTACAGACTACCTCTCCGCTTACATGGTCGTCTGCTATGTATATTATTGCGGCATTGAATTATAAGTAATCTATTTTTCAGCGTTTTGTCCCGTTTTATCAAATACCGCTAAGTTATCACTTGTAAGGTCCAATGTCATCTCTTTGTTCAATTCTATTATGTGCGTTTGGAATATTATGACATTGATAGTAGTTTTTCCAATAGTAACACGTAAAAGCGTCTGCGATCCCAATGGCTCAATAAGATTTACAATGGCTTTTACATTCCCCTCTCCTACTTTTATGTCTTCAGGTCTTATCCCTAAAGTAGCTTTTCCCTTACTTATTTTGAGTTTCTTTGAAATACTATTGGGTATTTTTATTTTGTATCCTTCAAATGAAAATGTTTTTTCATCAATAAGTTCTCCCTCTATCAAGTTCATTGGGGGATTTCCTATAAACCCCGCAACCCACACATCTTTAGGTTTTCTGTATAGAACCATTGGATTGTCAACTGCTTCTATTTTTCCATTATGCAGAACAGCTACCTGATCTGCTAATACCATTGCTTCAACCTGATCATGTGTCACGTATACAACCGTTATATGCAGCCTTTTCTGCAACTCTTTTAGTTCTGCTCTGGCAACTGTCCTTAATTGCGCGTCAAGGTTTGAGAGGGGCTCGTCAAGTAAAAGCAGGTTTGCTCCTTTTACAAGAGCCCTTGCAATTGCTACTCTCTGTCTTTGTCCTCCGGAAAGCTGTGAAGGCCTTCTGTCAAGCAATTCATCTATCTGTAGCATCTTTGCAGTTTCTCTTACTTTTTTCTCAATTTCTTCTTTTTTCATGTGCATTATCTTAAGTGGAAATGCAATGTTGTTGAATACGTCCATGAATGGATAGATAGCATAATTCTGAAAGACCATTGCAAGGTTTCTATCCTTTGGAGGGGTGTCATTTACGATTTTATTTCCTATATATACATCTCCTTTATCCTGTTTTTCTAGGCCTGCGATTATTCTTATTAATGTAGTTTTTCCCTCTCCCGAAGGCGCGAGAATAACGGTGAATTTTCCATCCGGTATATCCAAGTCTACTCCCTTTAAAACCTCTACAATCTTTTTCTTTCTTTTAAACGATTTGTATATTCCTTTTAATGATACGCTTACCATAATCCATCTTATATTTAATAATATACATCTCTTTATTATTTAAATTTATAAGATTTATATAATACCTAATAACATGAAAATTTATCAAATATTTGTGGATCGGTTCTCAACAGATAATGCGCATAAAGATGCAAGGCTTGCCTTTAAAACCTCTAAAACATGGATGGGTGGAAATCTTAAGGGTGTCATAAGCAAGCTTGGATACATAAAAGATATGAGTTTTGATGCAATATGGTTAACTCCAATATTTTCTACTTCCGATTATCACGGTTATTCCACAACTGATTTTTATTCGGTCGACAGACATTTCGGTTCGAATAATACGTTAAAGAAACTTGTTGATACTGCCCATTCAATAGGATTAAAAGTTATACTAGATTTTGTGGCAAATCATGTTTCGTATAAGCACCCCTTTTTTGTTTCGGCTTTAAAAAATGGAAAAAGTAGATACAAAAAATGGTTCGTTTTTGATGGTAAAGATAATTATATGTCCTTTCTTGGATTTAAAGGCCTACCAAAATTAAATACGAAAAACAAGGAGGTCATAGATTACTTGACGGAAGCAGGGCTTTTTTGGATAAATAACTTTGGAATAGACGGGTATAGATTAGATCATGCAATTGGTCCGTCCATGGAATTCTGGAAAGTGTTCACAGAAGCATGTAAAAAAGTTGATAGAAATTTCGCTTTTCTTCCAGAAATTTGGCTGTCAGGAATAGCTCCAAAATATCTAAATACATTGTGGTTTTTAGAAGACGAAACAAAGAAAAATGCTCTTTTAGAGCTAGTTAATAAAAACATTGGTAAAGCCTGGGATGAAATTCAGTCTGCAAAAGCCGAGGAATTTGCAATGGAACTATTTAGCAGATTATTTAAAACTCCTTTAGATTTTTCTTCAAATCTAGCTATCAGACGACTGAAGTTTGATATGCTTGAGAAAAGAAGAAAGAAGGGATTTATTTTCGCAGATAATCATGATATGCAGAGAATAAGTTGGTTAATCCCTGATAAAACTAATTCAGTAGTAAGAGAACTAGGAAAAGCGCAAAATTCAATTGTTTATTACGGTACTGAAATAGGACTTTCTCAGAAGAGGGATTTTAGCAGATTAGCAAGCTTTAGTGACATAGAATGCAGAAGATTTATGGCTTGGAAGAAAGACAACATCTCAAAAGTAAAAAAGTTTAAATATAATTTTCTTGGCAATCAGCTGTAAAGGCCGCTGGTTTTCTGCTTTTCCTGCTCATGAGTCTGTTTGAATAAACTTAGCGCATGTATGTAATCCTCTATTCTTGGAGTTTTATAATCCCTTTTTTTATTTGCTACATCGTATGCAAGGTTCTCTTCTGCTATTGAAATGATTGATTCTATATCCCTGCCTGTTAATCCTTCAGTGTTTTTTGCAAGTAATTTTATATCACTTTCTGAAAGTTTCTGCGAATACGTGGAGATTATACCTGCCCTGTCCTCTTCATTTGGTTTTCTAAACAAGATTTTGCTCTTAAATCTTGATATCAAAGCAGGGTCAAGATTGTTAATAAGGTTTGTACAGCCGATTAGAAGCAGATCTTCATTCTCTTCAGACTTAATGCCACTTAATTTTGTAAGCAGAACATTTAATACCTTGTTGCTTTCATTGCTGTTGTACTGTCTGTTTCCCAATGAATCTATTTCGTCTATAAATAATACCGTTTTACCATTTTGTTTTGAATATCTTTTTACAAGGTCAAATGCTGCTTCCATCCTCCTTGGAGAATCACCATACCAATTTGAATATATCTGTGATACATCCATATAAATGAAATTAAGTTTGTTTTCATTTGATATTACCCTTGCCATTAGGGTCTTACCTGTTCCAGGTTCTCCATAGAACAGTGCACTATTTGTCTCGTTCTTCTTGTTTATTCGTGTAAGTTTTCTTATTTCATTAAGTATGTCTTTATGTGCGAAGGGGGTGAATATTTCCCTTTCAATTCTATCTTTTATATCATTGTATCCTCCCACTATATTCATGTTTATATCGCTATTGTAAATCTCTAGCCCAAGACTCTTAAGGGTATCGGCCAAATTACCTCCATTTTCCGAATAAGCGTCTTCAATAAATAAATCCTTGTTCGTATTTTCTATGTCTTTTATTATTACTTTTTCATTTAATATCGAAAACAATTCTCTTGCAAATGAGGGTTTTTCTGCGAAATTCTTGTATATACCTGTAGACAAAAAGGCATGTTTTAATCCGCTATCCATTTCAAACACCATTTTCGACAATCTAATATAGAATAAGTTTTCATCTTTTTCATCAAATGCCTTTATATAGTAGGTTCCATCATTTTCATTGTTGTCAATATCAAACCGTATCTTTCTGTAAGCGCTTTTTGAAAATGCTTTTATGTCTTGAATTGCATTCATAAGATTGACAAGGTTGCTTGGATAATCTCTAGTAAAGTACGAAGCCTTTATACTCAGATTATCATAGTCTATTTCTATGTTAGTACTTAGTAAATCTTCAAGTTTTACTCCTTTGTTTTTTATTATTTCATTCAATTTTTTATTGTCTTTATTGCTTTTGACTAATTCTTCTATTGCTTTTTTAGCCGTGTATAGAGAATCGATCGTATTATTGCTGAAAACCATATTTAATCATTTGAAAACTTCCAATATTTAAGCTTTTAATTGACTTTCAACGGTTAATTTTTACTTCATATAAAGGTAAAAACGCTATTTTTATAGCGGCATCGATAAAAAACTATAAATTAATTAAACAAATATAAATACTATGTTTTGGCTTTAAATTAGTTAAATTTAGTACAAAAGCTTTGAAAAAAGTTATAGGTGAATAGCAATGCTTGATGAAAAAGATATTAAGTCTTTACCTGATTCTTTGGTTTCTTGGATCTATGAAGTCGAGAAAATAACAAAACCGGAAAAGCTATACTGGTGTGACGGCTCCTATAGAGAGAATGCAGAGTTAAGGAATTTACTTACAACTGAAGGAAAATGGATAAAACTTAATGAAAAAGAATACAAAAACTGCTATCTTTATCGTACCCAAAGAAACGATGTTGCGAGAGTGGAAGATAGGACACTGATATGCACTGACAATGCAGAAGAAGCAGGGCCAACAAATAGATGGATGAAAAAAGAAAAAGCATTTAAAATGATGTGGAAATTTTTCAATGGAGCAATGAAAGGAAGGGTAATGTATGTTATTCCATATCTAATGGGTCCAGCAAACTCGGATTTTTCTCAGGTTGGCATTGAAATAACTGATAGTGCATATGTAGTCGTAAACATGCGTATCCTTACAAGAATGGGGCAAGTTGCTGTAAAAGAAATAAAAAAGAAGAAAAAATACGTGAGGGCATTGCATTCTACAGGTGATTTAAGTATTGAAAATAGGTATATCTGCCATTTCCCTGATGAATTGTTGTTGATGAGCATAAATACGGAGTATGGTGGAAATGCGGTACTAAGCAAAAAACCGCATGCTTTGAGACTAGCAAGCGTAGTTGCAAGGGATGAAGGATGGTTAGCAGAGCATATGTTTCTTCTTGAAGTAGTTGATAAGAAAAGAAAAAATAGATATTACATAAGTGGCGCATTGCCAAGTGCTAGCGGCAAAACAAATCTAGCGATGATAAAACCTCCTTCTAATTTCAATGAATTTGAAGCAAGAACAGTTGGTGATGATATAGGCTGGCTTTTTGTAGGCAAAGAAGGAGAACTTAGAGGGATAAACCCAGAAAATGGTTTCTTTGGAGTTGCATATGGTACAGGCCCGAGTAGCAATCCAAATATATTGCAGTCACTTAGGAGAAATACAATTTTTACAAACGTCGCTTTAAATCCAAAGAACAATACTCCTTGGTGGGAAGGGTTAAGCAAGCCTCCAGAAATCTTATATGATTGGACTGGCAGGGAATGGCATTCTGGAAGCAGTAAAGACGCAGCACATAAAAATTCAAGATTTACAACTCCGTTAAAACAGTATACCTTTAAGTCTAAGTTATATGAAGCTCCAAATGGTGTTAAATTATCAGTTATGCTGTTCGGTGGCAGGCGTTCTTCGCTGATCCCTTTAGTATACGAAGCAAAGACGTTTGAGCAAGGCATATTATTAGGAGCAATGATAAGGGCAGAAACAACCGCTGCACAGTCAGATTCTACCGGAATAATAAGATCTGATCCGATGTCAATGCTTCCTTTTTGTGGTTATAATATGGGCGATTATTTTAAGCATTGGTTTGATGTTGCTAAGAGGGTAAAAACTCCTCCAAAGGTTTTTAATGTAAACTGGTTTAGAAAAGATGAAAAAGGAAATTATATCTGGCCCGGCTTCAGCGAAAACTTTAGGATACTAAAATGGATGATTGACAGAGTTGATAGAAAAGTAAATGCAATTGAACTGCCTATTGGTTTTATACCTAAGATAGAGGATTTAAATTTAAATGGATTGAATATTGGAAAAGAAAAAATCGAGGGGTTGTTATATTTTAATAAGCAAGGCTGGTTGAAGGAATTAAATGAGGTGAAAGTCTTCTTTAAAAAATTTGAAAAGCATCTGCCTGCCGAGCTTTGGGACGAGTTCGATAAAATGTACAAGAGCGTTAAGGAATACTAATCACCATTAAATTTCAATTTTGATAGGTATTATTGTAAAATTTACAAATAATAACATTTATATATTAGAATTTTTCTATAAAATTTATGAAAAAGGAGGAAATATTAGAATCCTTATTAACAAATGCTGAAAAAATAGATTCTTATAATGGCTACACAAATAACATGGATTTTGTATTTTCCTTCGCAGTTTTGAAGATAAATCCGCAGGGCGATAAATTTGATTCAGAGTACAAATTGTACAAAAATTCAGATGTTTTAACTTATAAAAGGTTACATGCGTATATTGTTAATAAGGATGGAGAGAATTTTCTTTATCTCTTCAAGAACAGTGTTCCTGGAAGGATTAATTATGTTTCTAAAGCGAATGATGGCGATCTGTTTAGCAATCATCTGAAAAAGAACCTTGTTTATACAATAGGTTTATATGATCAGAGGAAAGTCAATGCGGATAATAACTTTTTTAGATTTTATAAACTTATTTTAGGAGATAGCCCAGTGGCTAGCGATATAGACGAAAGAAGAGAATACATAATAGAGAATATAAGAAAAAACAGTGATGGACAAACGGTTTGTTGGCATGTTTATCCCTCTTTGGAGAACGGTAAGAAAATTCTAAATATATTAGAGCATAATAATCCAAATAATCTGAGACTTGCAGATATCACTGAGGAGGATATTAATGAAGATGTTCATTATTTGCCTGTTGAAAAAGACAGAACAAACTGGAAAAAGTACATAACTCCTTAGATTAAACGTTTATATACCGATATATCTACTTTTTATTGATGGGGCCAAGTAATCTTGAAGGTTTATTATCCAATGATAAGGTTCAAATTAAGGATAAATTCTTTGGTTATATTAAAAAACATCCAAAAGCATACAAGTTGGCGGTATTAGGTATAGCGGCATTTCCAGAGGCGTATTCAGTTTTATTAGCAGAGAAAGGGCTCAACATTATACCTAGCTACGAATATCAATTTGCATATGTGCAGCATGCTGCTATTACTCTACCGATAACATATGGAGTTGCGGTTATAGGCACTTATATAGATTTTAAGCTCTTTAGTATGGCTGCTTTAAAACTCTACAAATATTTTAATAATCTGCATAAAAGTTTAAATAAGCTAAATTCTTATAAATAAAATGCAAGATAAACCAAAGAAAAATAATTTTTTTATTTATGAGGTAATTGTAGTAGCTGTAATTGTGGTTATAGCAGTATTTATAATCTACACATTAGTTCCTTCTTCTCCCTCTGCTGCACTGCTTAAATTTGTTCGTACAGTACCTAGTGGAGTAGCTGTCTATTCTGCGAATAATTCAATAGTAATAACAGGGCCAAATGTTACAATTCCTTTAGTGGCTTATGAAAATATTTCTTATAATCCTATTCATAATATAACTTACCCAGTTAATATAACCGCTACAGATTCTTATCTTGCGACTCCAAATCATGAGCTTCCATATTTTGGAGATTATGGCCTTATAGACCCTACATTTATTATAAAACAGGGCTCAACCGTAAACTTCGTTTTTATAAATCTTGGGGCAGAGATACACATATTTGCTATAACTGCTCAAACTCCTCCATTTAATCCATTTACTACGCTCTCACCTATTGCTTTGAAGTCAGATCTTATGTATTTACCAGCATTGCCGCCACCTGCTAACTTTAATAATCCTTTCAGCGGAAGCATTTATTCGACAAGCGGTTCTTATACATTTAATTCTACCGGTACCTATTATTATCTTTGTCCGATACCAGGGCATGCTCAATTAGGGATGTATGGTAAAATTGAGGTAGTATAATGGAAAATCCTAAAAACAGCAATGCCATGATTTTAGCAACAATAATTGTAATAGCAGTAATAATTATCATAGTGGCATTTCTTACTATTAATCATACGATAAACTTCGCAGGGCCGGTATCCATTTCTGTTTCCACTGCTTTAAGTACTGTACCTGCAGGGGTTACAGTTAACGCAGCTACAAATACAATATATGTAAATAAATCCGCGACAATATCCATGGGTATGATAGATAATTTGTCTTCAGATCCAGCAAATAATATAACTCTGAATTCCACAATTCCAGGAACAAGTACACCTTACAAAGCATTGTTAGGAGAGTTAGACCTTCAGGCACTTCCTGCTTTTATGGTATATGGACTTATAAATCCTACAATTATTATAAAACAAGGTTCAATCGTTACCTTTGATGCATTTGATTTATCTGACTATGCTTATCATGGATATATGATAACCAATAACAGTTTTGCTCCGCCTTATTCTATTCCAGGACCAGAAACGGCATTTGATGGTTATACTAGTTCACAGGATATCGTTGTAAAAGGTATACTTATACCACCTCCTAAGAATGGCCGTATATACGAGGAAAGAGAAACATTTACAGCAAATGCTAATGGAATATACTGGTATATCTGTCCGATATTCGGGCATGCAGCTTTAGGAATGTACGGTAAAATAGTAGTAAGCAGTTCTCCTTCTACAAGCAGCAGTGGCGGTAATGGTTATTCTTAATCAATGCTACCTTAATTGATTCCGCTTATGGGAAAATTTAAAGGTTGGTCTGACAAAATACCATTTGTAACTAGGCTTATTTTAGGTTTAATATTTATAGCAGATTCAATGCTTAAATTGATACCGGATTCTGCTTATTTGATAAAGGAGAATGTACTTTCAGGTGCGTATGGTGCATGGTCTTTTGTCTACCCCTGGGTTGCATTTTGGGCGAACTTTACCGCAAATAACATAAATTTTCTTGTGGCTTTTGCAATAGTTGTTGAGTTCTTAATCGGTTTGTTTCTTATTTTAGGGCTTTTCAAAAAGTTTTTGTATATTACAGGCGCGGTATACTCAATAGTTATCTGGCTAACTATAAGTCAGTTTGGAGGCCCGTATATAGCAGGAACGCTTAACATTGGTGCAACCCCATTTTACTTCCTTTTATTTCTACTTCTAATATTTACTGATAGGAATTTCAAGACCTATGATAAATCCCTTGACAAAATAATAGAAAAGAAACATAAAATATGGCAAAAAATTGGATACTTTAAACAAACAAAGTCAAAAAATGAAAAAATAATGGTTTTTGCGCTATTTTCAATAACTTTTGGAGCACTTTTGGCCATAAACGCTTCGTTAAAGTTAGTCAGCGGCACAGCATCTAATGTTGCCGGGAATCAACTTATGCAGCTTTTAGGTGAGCCTAGATTTTTAATTCCATTCTTTTTGTTTTGGGATAAACTAATCCTGCCAAACATACATTTATTTTTATACTTGTATGCATTTTCAGAGTTTGCTATAGCTTTATTACTTATTTTCGGTTTATTCAGAAAATGGGATTATCTGGCGGGTATAGTATACAGCCTATTTTCATGGTCTGTTATACAGGGTTTTGGAGGGCCTTTCTTTCCAGGAATAACGGATTTGGCTGCTGGCCCTCTTTACGTTCTTATATTTTTAATGCTTATTTTTTATAATTCGAACTTAAAAATCTTAGGCTTTTACGCAAAAAAATAACTATTTATATTTTCATTTAATTTATTATATATGAGAAGTTCAAAAAAAGACGTTTCCGTCTATACCGTCTCAAACAAATTAAACTATGTAAAATTTGGATTTGCAATATTGGTAATAATTAGCTTAATTCTTGTCTTTTTTGCAGTTTATCCAAAAATTTCGTCTATTTCCTATGCTGCTCCTACTGCGAGTGCAGTAAGTGTAACAGGGCCAGCAAACTATAATTATCTTTTTGATATAAATTACGTTTTCGTTGGAATAGATATAGTTGTAGGGATTTCAGTACTTTTCTTTGGATTAATATCATTCATAGCATTATTTAGACATAGGAAGGATAATGCTCCAATAGTTACGATGATATTGAATCTTAACAGGGATAATAATCCATTTTCTATGCTTATTTTGGCTTCTGTATTTGTGCTGCTTGCAATAGCTGCGTTTTTTGTAAGCATATTGACAAGTTATACAACAGTATCCTTTTTGTTGGGTGTAATACTTGGTACAGTTGCATTTTTACTGGTAGCTTTATCAATTATAAGTATATCATTAAAATACCTGGCGAGGTTTGCTTTTAGTTATGACTAGTGCAATTTTAATAAATACATCAGTAGTAAACCCATTTACAGGATTTATAATCCCGATAGTCCTGGTATCGATAGCAGCATTGCTACTAGTTGTTTCTATGGCCCTTTTCTTCAATAGATTCAGCAAGATGAGGGTTGCAAATACTCAGAGAATAGCCTTGTTTAAGAATAACTGGTGGAAAATCTCAGTGCTTTTTTTGTCTCCTGCTATAATTACTTTATTTCTTATTGCAGGATTGTTTACCTCGCCTTTGTTTGAAATATACTTTTATCTCTATGGGTTATTGATAACTATAATAATTGCAGAATCGATTATAATATCAATAATTATGGTATTGGGAAAGAATCAGCAGTTAATTAAAAGCAAATAATAAAGATTTTATATAATGAATTTTATTTAAGGTAATGAATGCAAAAGTTAAGAATAAAATTTATTTTATAATTTCGGTTTTAGTGATATTCTCTATAATAGCATACATCGTTAGCCTAATATCAGGTATACCTGAGAATGTTAATAAGATAATAGATATTTTCATTATATTAACTGGAGGCGTTTTAATCGTTAATTTTGTAAGTGATATAATCGAAGCAAAGGCAAACAATAAGAATAAACAGGTCAGCAATACAATAGTTTTTGTTGTTAGGTTAGCTGGATACATAATAGTAATAGCGATTGCATTTGCTTCCTTTAAAATAGGTTTAACTTCTATTATATTGGGTGGAGGGTTTGTAGGAGTTGTAGTGGGATTGGCTGCGCAGGCTTCTCTTTCGAACTTTTTTAGTGGCATAGTCCTTCTTTTTTCGAAGCCTTTTAACATTGGAGACAATATAACTTTAAGTACATGGCAGTATGGTTTAATAGCTCCAAGTTATCCACCAAAATTTTTTTCTAATGATTTTCTTGTTCCAGGTTATACCGGAGTAGTGGAAAAGATGACATTAACATTCACTACAATTCGTTTGGATAATAATATCCCTATAAAAATCCCAAATAGCATTGTATTACAGGCATCAATATTTCTTAATAATGAGGAATATAGAAGAGTAAAAGTTAGGTATGAAGTACCATCAAGTATAGATCCAGGTACTTTTATAAGAAACGTTCAGAATGAGTTAAAAAAATTAAATTTTATAAAAGGACAGCCTGAGATATTTATATCTGAAACTAGCTTTGCGAATAAAAGTAATGTTTTTTCGGTGAATTCTGTATGTAAATCAAAATCTGATGATCTTCCAAGAAGTGAGATAATCAAGGTTTTAATAAAGACGAGCGGCTCGATTGGAAAATTAAAAAGAAGAAAGTAAATCTATCTACAAAAAGTTACTTTGTATTAAGTATAAACAAAACTAAGTATAAAAGCATAAATTGTGTTAAAGAAATTATAGATAAAAATATTACTAATAAATTTAAATATCTATATTTTTATTCAATAAAGTATGATAATGAATGGAATTTAAAATTAAGGAAAGAATAGCATTTAATATAAAACTGGAAAAAGATAAAAATAAGCGTAAGGACATAATAAAGTTCTTAAGGGCCTGGATTAAAGTAGATCCTGTGGAAAATAATGAAAGCAAGTTTGAATACCTAAAGTTTTATAACAATAAAAAAATTTTTGATTCATCTTATCTATTTATATCTGCTAATTCAGATGATGGCAAAATAGTAGGAGCATGCGCATTAGAACTTTATAAGAAGAATCTACTTAAGATTGACTGGTTAGTGGTAAACAA
>JAKACB010000029.1 GCA_021796445.1 Nanobdellota archaeon | reverse complement strand
ACTGTGTTCCTTTTCTCTTGTTATAGCAGTCTCTGCAGTAAACTGGTCTGCCCTCTTGTGGCTGGAAAGGAACTTCCGTCTCTTTCCCACAATCGGAACATACAGCTTTATACATTCTTCTTTCGAACTTTGCCATATTCCTCCTTAAGAACTAAGTTTAGAAATCCAATAAGAGAACGTTTGAACAAACAATAAACTCTTACTAGAACCTCCTAACATCATTCCTCTATTTTAAATATAAGAACTAGTCTATTTATAAACTTATCTATCGCGGTTATTAAATAAAAAAGAGATTTTTTATTGATTTATTCTTTATCAATAATATTATTTAAAATTTGTTAATAGTATTGGCCTGGCCGAGATTTGGACTCGGGACCCCTGCTTTTCCTAAAATGTTGGAGCATACTCATATAAGAGCAGTGCTCTACCGGGCTAAGCTACCAGGCCACAATGATTACTTTAATAGATACTTTAATATTTATAATTACTGATTGTTTAAATGTATTCTTTAAGCGAATCTGGACGAACGGCTTTGACTGACAAATTTTTCATAGAAAAATCAAGAGCCTTTTCCAGAACTGGAACTTTGTAGAAAGCAGTGTACCTACACCTAAAGCCACAACTTTCTTCAAGCCCTTTTTTGATTCTTTTGACATTTTCTGCTTGATAACCATAATTCAACAGTATCTCAATATTTTCTTTTTCTTCATGCTTGTATTCCCTAAAGGCATCTCTAATGACAGAGTAAATTACTTTTTTAAGCTCATTGACGTTTGGAATGTTTAAGTACTTTGGATTTATGCAGTATTTAACGGAATTACCAGTGGATAGCTTGGCGTATTTCCTGTTAATGCTTAGTATGTCTTTATTGCTTTTCCCCCTTGCGTCTATAAGTAAATAATATAAAGGCTTTTCATTCAAGGTCTCAAGCAATAGTTTTTCCATCTGTCCGCTTGCATTAATCAAAATATCATACAAGGACTGTTCCATTTTTACATGTAGCCGAAAAGCCTAAGTTTTTCCATTACTCCTTCTTTGTCCTGTGACCTGCCAGCCCTTTCCTTAGTATGCTCAAGGTCCTGCTCCCAAGCAGGTAAGTCGCTGGTTTTCTTTGAATCCAGCTTACCGTCTATTGATCTATAACCCAATTTATACAGCGGATGAACCGGCAATTTGTGCTTAAACATATATTCCCATACATTTCTTTCTGTAAATGGTATTATTGGCTGCACTCTAACATGATCTGGATGAGATCTTGGACTTATGAAAACTTCCATAGACCTTGCTTCATTTTCATCCCATCTTACTCCGGTAAAAAGCGCATCGAACCTATATTTTTCGACGGTAAGGTTCATAGCAACTGTTTTTAAAAGGTGATTTCCAACCTCTGTTTCCAAGCTGTATTCAAATTCCTCTCCGTTGAAACCTATTCTCTTAGTTTCGGCCTGGTTTAACTTGTTAAGGCTACTGACCTTTATCATGTTGTTCTTTCCGACATTTTTGATAACGTCTTCGTTCTTCGCGTATATCATCTTAAAGCCCCATTCTTTGCTTATTTCTTCAAGCATTTTCATTGTTTCATCGTAATGCTGCCCGTGGTCTATAAACAAGGCTGGAGGTAACTGCATGTTCAAATCCTTGCAGGCCCTTCTGACAAGGTCCAAAACCACCGTGCTGTCTTTACCTGCGCTCCAAACCACTGTCGGCCGGTTGTATCTTTTCAACGCGTCTTTTATTACTATAAGCGCAATTTCCTCCTTTGCATCGAGACTTAATCCCCCTTCTATTCTTTGCTTCTTGATAGAATACTGTTCATTTTCCATATTTACCTCCTACATATAACCCAGTTTTCTGAGCTTATCTTCAAGATCAAGCACCCGCTGATCTTTTTCTCCCCTTTCTTTTTTATCTTCATTGCTTTCCGAGACTATCTCTCTTAAGAGATATTCCACAAAGCTCGAAAGCGATGTGAAACCAGTTTTCTCTATAAGCTTCTTGGCTTTATCCGCCAAAGGCTTCGGTATCGAAACCGTTGTAAATTTTTGTTCTTCCATAATTACTAATAATTATATATAATTACAAATATAAATACTTTTCCTTTTAAAAATTTAAAGAAAAGAAGAAATTACATTGAGAACAGAATAAAGCCTAAAACAACTAAAGGCAATGCAATTGCATCGCCGTAGAACCCGGATATATAAGTTCCCTACAGAAATGAAGAGGTAACTAATGCAGGATTTAAAAAGTACTGAATCAGAGTTACGATATAACTTGCTGAGATAGCAACCATGCTTGCAAGTATAATAATTAAACCGATTACCTTCTTTTTTGGATTTGCAAAGAAAAGAACCAAAAACCTTTCCATCTTGCGCATGTTAGCATAAAACATAAAGAAGGCTATAACCCCTGCAGCCGCAATCAAAAGCGCAACTGGAAGTGGGATACTGAAACTCATGAGAACCTCCTAAAATAATTAAAGTAAAGATCATATGAAAAGCCGGCTATTAGAAATGATAAAACGTCAAGAAGCCAAAAAGCTGCAACTAAACCATATGCAAGAAATAGCTTTGTAACTGCATTTACAGCAAAAACCATTGTAGCCAAGAAGCCAAATAAAAGAAGGATCTCTATTCTCCTGATAAACTGCTTGGATCTCTCCTTATTCAGAAAAAACCTGTCCAAGGAGCCCTATCTTTCGCATGTTTGGCATTAACAAGTAATATCAGTGCTATAAAAACAACAGTTATCAATGCTCCTGCTAACGTTGCTATCCTAGCGGTTATCGGTGCAATTTCAACGAAATAGGTAAAGCTTACAATAGTGGTTAGCTTGAACACCACTGAAAAAGAAGCAGCTATATCTCCGCCTACTGCTATAACTGCTATCACACTTAGTATTATAAGTACAATTAGATTGAGCCTTGTTTGATTAAACGGCATATCCTTAATAATATTTTTCAAAAATATAAGTTTTATGAAGCAAATAAGACGTGTGCTTAGTTATAAAGCGTTATCTTATCTGGATTAAACATATACTCTTCTATTTTGTCTTTCATCTTTTCCTTTTTAGTCTTCAATGACTCTAGAAAACTTGAGATTTTTTCAGCCGCTAGCTCTTTCATCTCTCCGCTTAGTATCTTACCAGATTTGTATTCTTGATACACCTTATCTACCTTTCCCTGATCTTCCTCTAAAAAACTGTACTCAAGAAATGCAAAATCTATATCAGGATTTGCGCCGTACTTTCTTTGTTCTTCTAACGTGTCTTTTCCGCCGGAAAATGCATATTTCATTAATTTTTTCCTAACCTGCTCTTTGCTGTCCTCTAGGAATATTGCACTTTCTTCTTTTGAGGAAGACATCTTTGCTGAATTGCCCTGAAGGGACGGCAGAAACTTTGAGATTATTGCAGATGGCTTGTAATACCCTAACTTCGGAAGCACATCTCTTGCAACCCTGAAATACGGATCCTGATCTATTGCATATGGTATAAGACATCTCATCTTTTTACCTCTTAAAGCTGAAAGAAGAAACGCGGGAGTTATCTGCATTGAAGGAAAGAATAGCTTTCCTATATTATCACTATCATTGACCCCAAAAACGGCCTTTATAGTTGACACGGTGATATGCTTTGCAACATCTGTTGCATAATAATACAGAGTTTTAGCGCTTTTATAATCTGCTATTATATGTGTCTTTTTCGGATCAAAACCTAAGCTTATTATATCAAGTATGTTGTCATTTGTAAATTTCTCTATCTCGCTTTTCTCCTTGCTGCCTACTAGGAACTTTTCATCATCCGTTAATTGTATAAGCAAATCAACGTTGAAAGTTTTCTGCAGCCAAAGCGTAAATGTAAATGGCAGCAAGTGACCTATATGCATCTTTCCTGAAGGGCCCCTTCCTGTATAAAGATAAAAAGGTTTACCGTTTTCATAGTCATCTAAAACAAGATTAAGCTCTCTATGGGCGAAGAAAACATTTCTGCTAAGTAAGGGGTGCAGCTTTCCGTTTGCAATCTTCTTTATTCTGCTTAAAAGATTATCGCTTATTAGATCAACGCCGAATCTCTCTACTAACTTAGAATAAGCATTATCATTTAGCTCACCTTTGACTTCCCATGGCGTTACATTAAGCTTTTCCATTTAATTTTAAAGCCCTTTAAATATTAATAATCATTAATCTATAATCTCTAAAAGCTGTTTAAGCTCGTGTATAATTGCATCAGGCTCATGTATTCCTGCGTTTGGAGGTAAGTACTTATCTATAAGTACTGCTTTCATGCCCGCTTCTTTTGCATTGTCTATATCTGCATCCATTCTATCTCCTACTACAAGTGTGCTTTCCGGCTCTGAGTTTAATAGCCGAGCAAGTTCAATAAAAGGTATGGAACTATTCTTTCTCTGCGGGATATCCTCTCCTGCAATTAAAACTGCGTCAAACAGATTTGTAAAACTTAGACTGTTAAGCCTTCTTTTCTTTAAACCCGGTCTTACATCTGTATCTGTCAAAAGTCCTAGCTTTTTCCCCATTGATTTCAGGGCCTTCAGAACTTCTTCGGTATCGCTAGAATAATTTATTTTTTCCGTTATAAAGTCATAGAATATCTGAGCAAGTTCGTCTATCTGTCTTTCATCCATGTTAAGTGACAGATTTTCGTTCATTTTCTTTATAACTGCTCTCCTGTCATATTGCCTTAAAACCAATGGAACATCATTGATTACCTCTTTCTGCGCCTTTAAAAGCTGCTGCATTAGATAACCACTGTCCATTCCAAAATTTAAAGAGGTTAATTCAACAATTTTTGAGTATGCTCCACTTATAGCAGAATGTGTATCTACTAAAGTATTATCAAAATCAAATATCAATGCCTTTGCTTTAATTTTCTCTGACATTTAATCAGTCTTTTCTTTTGCCGTTTACGGTTTTGTTGTTCCAGGCGTAAGCCTTCAACTTTGAACTTCTGCCGTAACCACAATGCGAACAGTAATGTTTTCTCTTTAAATAAGATTCTTTACCGCACCTTCTGCATTTTACGTGCGGCTGTTTTCTATTGTGCAAACCCATTGATGCTGTGCTCATATAGTTGGAGAGATAAGGATTATAGTGTCACCCCTTACAAATACATTTCCCAGCTTTCTAAGAGTGTCCGCGTCTTTCTTTTCTTCTGCGTTTTCCAAAGTAACGTTTATGTGAACGTCAAAAGCTACCAATTTACCGGTTATAGCATGGCCATTCTTAAGTTCTACTAACACCATTTTTCCCTTTGCTGAATTCAAAAGATCCAAAGGCCTACTCAAAACATTTTCTGACATAATTAATCTCCATAACCTCCCATTCCACCAGGCGGCATCTGCGGCTGCTGATTTGCAGACTTGCCTGCTGCTATTATATCGTCTATTCTAAGGATCATAACAGCAACCTCACTTGCACTTTTTATCGCCTGTTTCTTAGTCCTTAAAGGCTCGATTACTCCTTCTTTATACATATCAGACACCTGCGGCTTATATACATCCAAAAGATTTACACCTGCCCAGGTTTTACCTTTTTGGTGCTCCGCTCTTAATTCAACAAGTATATCTATAGGATCCAAACCCGCGTTTTCTGCGAGCGTCTTAGGAACCACTTCTAATGCATCTGCAAATGAGTTCACTGCAAGCTGCTCTCTGCCTTCAAGCCCAGTTGCAAAGTCCCTAAGGTTCTTTGATACTTCAAGTTCAGCTGCTCCTCCGCCTGCTACTATGGAACCGCCGTCTTCTATAACTGATTTAAGATCTCCAAGACTGTCATCTATTGCTCTTTGTATCTCATCTACAACATGTTCCGTTCCGCCCCTTACAAGTATTGTAACTGCCTTTGGGTTCTTGCATTCTTCTATCAATGCAAGCGTTTCTCCTGCAAGTTTTTCAACGTGCACAAACCCTGCCTCTCCAAGACTATCTTTGCCCAGTTCATCAAGAGTTGCTACAACTTTTGCGCCAGTGGCCTTTCCGATCTTTTTCATGTCGCTTTCTGATACCCTGCGGAATGCCAGTATACCTGCTTTTGAAAGAAAGTGCTGTGCTGTATCATCTATCCCTTTCTGTACTATAACTACGTTTGCTCCGGATACTTTTATTTTCTCGACCATCTCCTTTAGCATGTTTTCTTCTTCGTCGAGGAATGCCTGTAATTGCTCTGGTTTTTCTATCCTTATCTGTGCATCTATATTTGTCTTTTCTATTTCGAGCGCAAGGTTCAGAAGCGCAACCTTTGCATTTTTAATCTCCTCTGGCATGTCTGGATGTACCTTTTCCTTGTCTATTATTACACCTTTTATCAGCCTTGAATCTAGCAGGCCGCCGCCGATCTTCTTCTCAACCTTTATGTCATCTAAATCCAAAGTATCATTCTTGCCTGACATTGACTTGACATGCTGAACTGCATCTACTATCAACGAAACTATGTACGTATCTGCTCCGGTGCTTTTACCCACTATTGCAGTTTTGACTATCCTACTAAGATCTTCTTTATTGGCTATGTCAAGGTGCAATTTTATCTTGTCCAAAATCTCCTGTGCTTTGTTTGCCGCAAGCCTGTAGCCTCTGGCAACTAAAGTAGGATGTATGCTCTGATCCAAAAGGGTTTCTGCATTCTTAAGCAGTTCTCCTGCTATTATAACTGCGGTAGTTGTTCCATCTCCAACCTCTTCTTCTTGCGTCTTTGCAACTTCTACTATCATCTTTGCTGCAGGGTTTTCTATCTCCATGCTCTTCAAAACGGTCACGCCGTCATTTGTTATCGTTATATCCCCTATATTATCAACAAGCATCTTGTCCATTCCCCTAGGGCCTAATGTAGATTTTACCGCGTTTGCTACAGCTTTAGCCGCAGCTATGTTATTCCTCTGTGCATCTTTTCCACTTGTTCTATTATATCCTTCTGGTAAGATGAAAATTGGTTGAATTCCTTCTGCCATATTGTACCTCCTTATAACAACTTAGATATCCTCAATGCATACCTGCACTGATATCTCTAATAGAGTTTAGTGTTATATTTAAAGTTTTCCACTGTTTTAACATGTTTTACAATCTATGCCGTTTATAAACATTGACGGCTTCTCTTACAAGGTATTTAATTTAAATAGAATTAATTAAAACTTTAAATTAAAAAATCCCTTTAATAAAGAATGGATAGTCAATACAGCGAGATAAGGAAAGATTATAGGACAGGATATTATTCGGTCATAGTTCCTGGAAGAGAACACAGGCCAAAGGAACTGGAAACAGAAGATGAAGGCTCAAAGAATCTTAAAGACTGCCCGTTTGAACCCGGTACCGTAGATAGACTAAACCTTGAAATAATGCATGTAAATGAGCCTTGGACAACTATGGTGATAAGAAACAAATTTCCAGAATTAGATGGCAACACTCCTTTAGAGTACGAAAACGGCTTTTTTTCTTCAATATCAGGATACGGATATAATGAAGTTTTGATAGAAAGCCCAAAGCACTCTGATAAATTTGAGAATATGGCTCTTAAAAAATCGCTTGAATGGCTAAATACACTTATAGAAAGGGAAGAAGACCTGTATTCAAGGAATTACATAAAGCACGTAATGGTCTTCAAAAATTATGGAGCTTCTGGTGGCGCAAGCATAGGCCATTCGCATACACAGATAATAGCCTGGCCGGAAATCCTTGGTACTCCTGCTGTAGAGATAGAGATAACAAAGAAATATCTAAAAGAAAACCATTCCTGCATCTATGAAGATGCAATAAAAAAAGAGGAAGCAAGAGTATTATTTGAAACTGAAAAAGTAGCGGCGGTTGCGCCATACGGGTCAAGATTCTCAGGCGAATCAATGATCTTAGTGAAAAGACACGTTAATTACATAATGGATTTAAGTCAGGAAGAGAAAGAAGAGCTTGTCGAAGGACTGAAAAAAATAATACAGACAAATAAAAGACTTTTTGGGGAACAGGCATACAACTTTGTAATACATGAAAACAAGATAGAAAAAGATTATCATATGCATATAGAGATTTATCCAAGGCTTTCAAACTTAGCGGGCATAGAACTTGGTCAGAATGTATTTGTCAATACTATGATGCCTGAAGATTATGTTAAAAAATTCAGGGAGATTACAAAATCAGTTTAAGCCTTTTTCCTCTAAGAATTTCCTTGCATCTATTGCGCACATGCTTCCCCACCCTGCTGCAATAACTGCCTGCTTGTAACGTTTGTCTTGAACATCGCCAGCTGCGAAAACTCCTTCCTTACTTGTCTTTGTAAATTCCTTTGTCTTTATGTACCCGTTTTCATCCAAATCAAGATAACCTTTGAAAATCGCCGTATTTGGAGTGTGACCTATTGCTAGAAAAAATCCATCAGTCTTTAATTCGCTTTCTTCGTTAGTCTTCAAGTTTTTTATCTTAACGCCTTCTACATGTTCTTTCCCCAACACATCTATCACTTCACTCTCCCAGACTATTTTTATCTTATTATTCGAAATGACCCTATCCTGCATTATTTTGCTTGCTCTAAATTCATGTCTTCTATGAATCAAAGTTACTGAATTTGTAAGAGTAGAAAGGTAACTTGCATCTTCCATTGCGCTGTCTCCTCCCCCTACCACTACAACGCTTTTGTTTTTGAAGAAGGCTCCGTCACAGACTGCACAACCGGAAACTCCTTTTCCTATCAGCCTTTTCTCATTCTCCAATCCAAGCCACCTGGCTGATGCACCAGTTGATATTATTATGGAATATGTTTCATATTCCTTATCGCCAACGAAAACTTTATATGGATAAACATCCAAATTAACCCTCGAAATATTATCATCTATTACCCTACAGTTCAATGCCTTAACTTGATCGGCCATTTTATCCATAAGATCCGGCCCTAAAATTGATTTGAAACCAGGGAAGTTTTCAACTTCAGATGTAAGCATAAGCTGACCGCCTACTTCAAAGCCCCTTATCAATAACGGATTTAAATCGTCTCTTACAGCGTATATTGCGGCAGTGTATCCAGCTGGTCCAGAACCAATTATTATTAACTTTTCTACCATTCTTTTTATGTACCATGCAATATAAATAAAGCTTTCTACTAAGATAGTTTTTTATTCAACAAAAAATTAATAAAGTAATGGATAAATTTCTCGTAGAGGTCTCATTCGAAGCCGGCAATAAAGTAGGCGGTATCTGGACGGTTTTGACTTCTAAATCATCATACATAAAAAAACAATTTGGAGATAATTATTTGGCAATAGGCTTTTATAATCCAAACCAGGCAGCGGTTGAATTCATGGAAAGTCCTCCTCCTCAATATATAAAGGATGCAATGGGAGACGTAAAGCTTGACGGAGTAAAGGTATACTTCGGGAAATGGTCCTCTGCTCATGATGTAAATATAATATTGATAGATGCCAAAGAATTTGAAAATAAACACCTAAACGAGATAAAAAAGGATTTTTGGGATAACTTCAAGATAGACTCATTGAATTCGCCT
>JAKACB010000028.1 GCA_021796445.1 Nanobdellota archaeon | reverse complement strand
ATGATATATTATCCAATAGAAAGATTGGTTTCGGCAGGAATAAAGGATATTATAATAGTTACAGGAAAGGAAAATGCAGGAAACTTTATGAATCTTTTGGGTTCAGGAAAGGAATTTGGAGCAAGATTTCATTATACTTTGCAGGATGAAGCCGGAGGGATAGCACATGCTTTGTCATTGGTTAAGGGATTTGTTAACGATGATAACGTAACAGTAATCTTAGGAGACAATATAATACTAGATGATATTTCTGAGCACGTAAGTAATTTTACTTCTGGTGCAAGAATATTTCTAAAAGAAGTCAAGGATCCGCAGCGTTTCGGCGTACCAGAATTTGATGAGAACCAAAGAATAAAGAGAATAGAAGAGAAACCCAAAGAGCCTAAGTCAAATTATGCCGTTACGGGAATTTATCAGTATGATAATACAGTATTTGACAAAATTAGCAGATTAAAGCCGTCTGCAAGAGGAGAGCTTGAAATAACAGACGTTAATAACATGTATCTTGAAGAGGGAAAATTATCTCACTCTTTCCTAAAGGAGCCTTGGCTGGACGCCGGCACATTCGAAAGCCTACTGGAGGCATCGAACATACTAAGGGAAAGATTAAACAAAACTAAATAGTTATCTCGTTCTTTATTTTTTCCAGGTTTTCTTTAAGCGGCTTTATCTCATAGAATTTGGAGATTTTATCGATGTTCAGAAAAGTATTTTTCGGCCTTTTAGCCAGCATTTTAAAGTCTGCTAATTTCACAGGCTTTATAATAGTTTTGTCAAAATTGAAAACATCTGCTATAATGTTTACGAATTCAAACCTGCTAAAGTGCTCTTTTGAAGCCAGATGAAATATACCGTTAGCTCCTTTTTTAACTAACACTTCTACTGCTTTTGGTATATCCTCAACAAAGGTCGGAGAGATTATCTGGTCTACAGCTGCATTTACAGTTTTTCCCTCTTTGAGGTTATTTATTACAGATTCAAAGAACACATTCTTGTTTTTTGCAACGTTAATACCATAAGGCATCTCTATTCTTAATACAATTGCATCATTTTTCAGCGCATTCTCTTCACCAATTAATTTACTTTTGCCGTATTCATTTATTGGATTTGGATTATCCTCTTCCGTGTAGTTCCCAGTCAAGCCGTCAAATACATAATCCGTAGAAATCTGGACAAATTCTGCTCCTATCTCTTTTGAGAGAGAAGAAAGCCATTCAACAGCATAGCCGTTGACAAGCATAGCTGTTTCCTTTTCCTTCTCGCAAAGGTCAACGTCTGCAATTGCAGCAGAATTTATTATAAGCTCCGGCTTAATTTTATTTAATACTTCAGAAACTTCCTCTTTATCGGTTATGTCAAGCTTTATGTAGCCTTCTTTCTGATGAGCAGATGCAGAGGTAGCATTGAAATATTTAGCTAGGTAATAACCTATAAAACCGCTTCCACCCAGAACTAAAGTTTTCATTTTAACTCATCTTTTTTAAGTATCTTTCCTTGTTTTTTAGGTAGTGCTCTATAGTAATTTTTATCCCTTTTTCAAACGAAAATTTAGGTTTCCACTTCAATTCCTTTTGAATTTTTCTAGAATCTATGGCATACCTAACGTCGTGTCCTGGCCTGTCCTCTACAAATTTTATCAGTGAATCCGGCTTTTTCATCGTTTTTAGTATCGTTCTTATAACATCAATGTTTCTTTTTTCTCCGTTTTCACCAATTAGATAAGTTTCTCCATATACTCCTTTTTGTATTATTAGTTCTATAGCAGAGCAATGGTCTTCAACGAAAATCCAGTCTCTTATCTGTTTGCCATTACCGTAAACTGGTATACTCTCATCTAAATAGGCATTGAGTATTGTTTTTGGTATTAATTTTTCAGGATGCTGGTTAATCCCATAGTTGTTGCTGCAGTTAGATATAGTTACAGGCAATTTATAGGTGTTGTAATATGCTCTAACTAAAAAATCAGCAGCCGCTTTTGTAGCAGAGTAAGGATTCCTTGGATTATATTTTGAATTTTCATTGAATTTTTCCTTTGAGTTCAAAGACAAAGAGCCATAAACTTCATCTGTTGATATCTGGTGGAAACGTATGCCCGTTTTACGGACGGTTTCAAGTATGTTGTGTACACCCACAATATTAGAGGATATAAACAAGCTGGAGTTCTTTATGGAATTATCAACGTGCGATTCAGCTGCAAAGTTTATTATTGCATCGGCATCCTTAAACGTTCTTTCTACGAATTCCTTGTCTGCTATATCACCGTTTATAAATGTGTATTTTGCATTTTGACTTAAGTCTTTTAGATTGTCAGGATCTGCAGCATAAGTTAGCTTGTCTACATTAATTATTTCATCTTTTCTGTGCTTTTTCAGCCAGTAAAGGATGAAGTTAGAGCCTATAAATCCGTATCCGCCAGTAACGATTAGTTTCATAGAATATCCTGTAATTTATTGAATTAATAATTAAAATTTATGTCTGCGTCCTTTAAAACAGGGTGCTTCTTGTCTTTATCTGATAATAATGGATTATCAAAGGGCCATTTTATGCCTATTTCAGAGTCATTCCACGATATGCCACGTTCACTTTCCTTGTTGTACTCATTTGTAGATTTGTATAATACGTTTGTGTTGTCTTCAAGTGATAAAAAACCATGTGCAAATCCGGGCGGAATCCAAAGCATTTTCTTGTTATCTTCTGATAGTTCAGCAGAGACCCACTTTCCAAATGTTGGAGAACCTTTTCGTATGTCAACGGCTACATCAAATATCTTTCCAGTGATGGCTCTTACAAGTTTGCCCTGAGCGTAAGGCTCCAATTGATAATGCAAACCTCTAAGCACATTTTTTGAGGATTTTGAGTGGTTATCCTGCTTGAATTCAAAATTTATGCCGTTTGCTTTGAATTCCGATTCTTTATAACTTTCCATGAAAAAGCCCCTCTCATCCGAAAATGCCTTTGGAGTTATAAGAATAACATCAGGTATTTCTAATCTTTTGAATTCAAATGCCATTTAATATTTTATGTTTAAATACTTAAATAAATAATATATCTTTTAATCTATGTCAGAGGAATTAGATGAACTTAATAGATTGTTTACAAGCAAGAACGTAGAAGACGTGATAAAATTCTATGATCATTTTGATACAGCAGAACAGCTGATAGAATGGATGAAGAACAGGCCAAGCGCCCCAATGAAAATATATGAAGTGGAAGGTGATAAAGACATAGTTGTTGTCATACCCACTGCAAATCACGAAGGAGAGCTTGCAAAGAACTGTGCAAACAACATATTCAAGGGCCAGCAAATTATATTCGTAGAAAGCAATGGTCCATTCTTTAACTATGCAAGGAGCTGTAATTACGGCTTAAAGCATGCCTTAAATTACAATCCAAAGTGGGTTGTTCTGTCGAATGATGATGTTTATAAAACAGATGGCATTTTAAAACTTAAAGATGGTATAGAAAAAATTAATGGTAATAATTATAATGTTATATGGATAAACGGCTCAGTTTATCATTCAAGTAAAGTTTCATTTTGTTCGCCTACAATTTTTTTAGGGTTATATTACAAGCTTAATAAGTTTAAAAATGAAAGATATAATATTTATAAAAAATATTCCGCGAATATATTCATAAGGAACTTAAATAAAAAATTTGTTTCAAATTTATTGTTTAAACCATTGGTAAGTTTTTATTCTGTTGGTGATTTCTCTATTTTTAATGCTAATTTTATACGCAAAAAAGAGAAGGTTTTTGACGAAAATTTCATAAATTCAGAAGAGGATATATACTTGAGTTACATTCTATTTAAAAACAAAACAGAAACAACAAAGATTGATTTTAATGTTTATAGTTACATCGGAAAGTCTTTAGGGTTAAGTAACGCTAGAAATGCTAGGGGAATTATAAATGACATATATATAAATTCTTTGATAAAAATGGATTTTGCAACTAAAATTATCTAGGTTATAATTTATATACTGGTGTTTTTAAGTATCTCCTGAATTACACTCTCACGCATTTTATATTCATATAAGTTAATTATATTTTTCATTATACTTGGGTGATTAAGGTTTTCTAATTTAGTTCTTTTAATTATGTCATTGTAATTAGTATTATCATTGTGAAGATTAAGATTTTTAATGAATTCCAAATAGGCAGTTTCTACCCCCTCTTTGTTGAGGAAATGTTTTATTATGTCGTCGAATTTTATCCCATTGTAACCATTTTTACCCCACAAGTTTTTATGACCCGAGAATTTCATTTCTATATTTTTTGGAAAGATAAATGAGTACCTGAAGATAGGAGGGTAAAGGGGATATGCTTTATACAATGCAGGGTGTTTTCTTTTGCTTACATTTGCGGCAATATTAAAAAGTCTAGAGTAATATTGTCCGGTTTTTATTAATTTATATATACTTTTTAAGCTATCTTTTAAGGCATCTCTTAATGTTACTTCATTAACAGTCTCTATAAATGCGCCATCACCAAATGACTTTATGTCTTGATTAGCTTTAGCAAATCTAAATCGCCAGTCATAACCTAATATAAATTTCCAACATAAAATGTTATAAGGAAATATAAATAATTTTGTTTTTGGATATTCTTCAGGCAAAGACCTTAATCTAGTGTATTCTGATTCATGTACAATTTCGTTTGCTTGTAATTGAAAAATATAATCACTTTTATTGGTTCTACGTTTTGCCGTAAATATTAGATTATTATATGCAGCTGCTATTGCTCTTCCATTATTTAATTGTGGCCATTTGTATTTATACACATGTATTCTTTTATTCTTAGAAAGTCTTTTTAATATCTTATAAGTTTCATCATTTGAATATCCATCTGATATATATAATTCATCACCCCAATTTAAAAAAGAATAAATTGCTTCCAAAAATGGGTAACCTTGTGAAAATAGATTTTTACCTGCTAAGATTCCAATTATCTTCGCTTTCATGAGTAGAAATAATTTTAATTATTTATATAACTATTTATATTAATTACATTAGTGTATATAATATGTCAAAAATGTTAATATCTGGAGGCAATGGATTTTTAGGGAGTTATCTATGTGAGAAGGCCTTAGATAATGATTTTGAAGTTACAGTTGTTGATAATTTGTCTACTTCAAAGGAAAGGCAGGTTCCAAAAGAAGCGACATTTGTGAAAAAACCTATTGAAAAATTTAATACGAATACCAGATTTGATTTTGTAATTCATTTGGCCGCAAGACCAAGCCCTGAGGATTACATAAAAAATCCTTTATCTACAATTGATTCAAATGACATAGGCACTAGAAATATGCTAGAGATAGCTAGGAAAAGTGGAGCTACTTTTATGTATACTTCAACTTCAGAAGTATACGGCGACCCAAAGATTCTGCCAATACCCGAAACTTACTTTGGCTATGTTAATCCAAATGGGATTAGAAGCTGTTACGATGAAAGTAAACGTTTTTCAGAGGCACTTATAAAGGCTTATGAGCGCCAATACGGCTTGGATGTAAGAATACAAAGACCATTTAATGTTTATGGCCCAAGGATAAGAGAGGATGGTTTTTACGGCAGGGTCATACCTAGGTTTATAGACCAGGCATTGCGAAACAAATCAATAACTGTGCATGGTGATGGTAAACAGACCAGGTCATTTCTTTATGTAAGTGATTGGGTTGATGCTACCTGGAAATTCTTAATGAACAATAGGGCAAAAGGAAAGGTTTTGAACATAGGAAATTACAGAGAAATAAGTATCTTGGAATTAGCTGAACTTATAATTAATAAGACAAGTAGCAGATCAAAAATAGTGCATCTGCAAAGTAGAGAAGAAGACCCAAAAAGAAGGGCTGCAGATATTACACAGGTACGCAAAATCTTAAAGTGGGAGCCAAAGATCAGTTTAGATAGAGGTTTAGAATATACTATAAACTGGTTAAAGGAGAAGAAAAATTTATGAAAATTGGAGTAGTTGGCCTTGGATATATAGGGTCAGTGACTTCGGTAGCATTAGCAGAAGCAGGTTATGAAGTTATTGGTGTAGATATAGACGAATCGAAAGTAAAAGCACTTTCTGCTGGTGAGCCTCCGATATATGAACCCGGTCTAAAAGAAATGCTTGTAAAGAATGTAAAGAGATTAGAGTTTTCAGTAGATTATAACAAGCTTAGTGAAGTAGATTTAATATTTGTCATAGTCCCAACTCCAAATAAAGACGGTAAAATCTATTTGAAGTATGTTGATGATGTAGTTGAAAATATAAAGAAAGTAAACAAAAATGCAATTGTAATAATTAAAAGCACGGTTTTACCCGGAACTGCGAGTAATTTAATGCAAAAAACTGGCATGATAATAGTATCAAATCCTGAATTCACTAAAGAAGGAAGTGCAATAGATGATACTTTAAAGCCTGACAGAGTTGTAATAGGCGGAAATAACAAAAATGCCATAGAAAAAGTTAAAAAGATCTGGGAGTTTACCAAATCACCGATAATAGAAACAACAAATGAAAATGCAGAGATGATAAAATATGCAAGTAATTCTTTCCTAGCTGTTAAAGTATCGTATATAAATGAGATAGCTAATTTATGTGAAAAGGTTCCAAACTGCGATGTTGAAGTTGTTGCTAGAGGGATGGGGTTAGATAAGAGAATAGCTCCTTATTTTTTAAAGGCTGGTATCGGCTTTGGGGGCTCCTGTTTTCCAAAAGATACAGTGGCATTTATTTCATTTGCTAGGGATTTAAATGAAAATCTGTCCATAATAGAAAGCGCGGTAAGTGTCAATAAAAGCAGAATTCTAAGAATAGTTAGTTTATTGGAAGACAAGTTTAAAGATGTGGAGACTACTACAAAAATCGGAGTGTTAGGGCTTACATTTAAAGCAAATACAGATGATACTAGAGAATCTCAGTCAATAAAGTTAGTAGAAAGTCTTCTTAGTAAGGGATTTAAAGTTAATGCTTATGATCCAATGGCTAAAGTTAAATTAGATAATATTAATTTATTTAGCAGTTCAGAAGAATGCATTGATAACTCAGACGCGATAGTAATAGCTACAGAGTGGCCAGAATTTAAGGATTTAAACATAAAGAACAAATTCGTTATAGATATGCGCAGGATGTTAAGCTTAAATAGTGATCCTAATCTAAAAATAGTTGGATACTATGGCTAAAATAAGAAAGGCAGTAATACCTGCTGCAGGTTTAGGCTCTAGAATGTACCCTTTAACTAGAGCACAGCCAAAGGAGATGCTGCCGATACTAGATAAACCCGTCATACATCATGTTGTAGATGAGATTTTAAGTGCTGGTATAGACCAGATACTTGTAATAGTTGGAAAGGGAAAAGAGTCTATAATAAATTACTTTGACTATAATGAACTTGATTTAAAATTTAATTCCATGCCGGATTTTCCAGAGATATTTTTTGTCAGACAGCGTGAACAAAAAGGTTTGGCCGACGCAGTAAAATACGCAAAGAAATTTGTAAATGATGAGCCTTTCATGGTCTTAGCTGGCGATACAATATACAGATCAAATAAAGAAAAAACGATTGCACAACAGATTATAGACGTATTCAATAGAAAATCCTCGACAGTAATAGGCCTTGAGAAGGTTCCAATAGAAAAGGTTAAACATTACGGCATAGTCAATGGCGATGAGATTGAGAAAGGATTGCATCTGATAAAAAATATGGTTGAAAAACCTGAAATATCCGAAGCACCAAGTAATCTTGCTATTACGGCTGCGTACGCACTCCAACCGGATATATTCGCCTTCATTGACAAAATAAAACCTGGTAAAAATAACGAATACCAGTTGACAGATGCACTTAATCTAATGTGCAAGGAACAGGATGTTTTTGGCATCGAAATAGACGGTAAGAGATATGATATTGGTTCAAAGGAGTTCTGGGTAGAAACTTTTATAGAGTTCGCTAGAAAAGACGAGCGGTTTTCATACATTTTTAAAAATCCTGATAACTTGTAAAAACATAGCCGTCCAAGCACTAAACAGACTATAAAGGCGGTTGTTAATATTCAAATCTGTTTAAGTAGCTCATCAACAGCTTTCTCAATGGCTTCATCGCTGTTATATCTGTTTTTCCATCCTAAGTTCTCTGCTTTGGATACATCTAGCTCAATCTTTTTTACATCCCCCTTCCAGCCTCTGCCGTCTTTGGAATTAGATAGTTTATAATTTACTTCACCCAGTTTCATTTTCTCTTTAACTACATCAGCAATTTTAATAACGGAGGTAGTGCCTCTGTTTCCAAGGTTTATTATCTCCGTTTTATCAATTCTCTCATTTAAGTACATAATGGCTGAAACGCAGTCGCTTACATGTATGTATGACTTGCTTTGCGTGCCATCACCCAATATAGTCAATTCTTTCGGATTAATCTTGTTTATAAAATCCAGTATTACCCCGTGTGTTTGGTTTTTTCCAACTACATTGGCAAATCTGAATATCCCTGCTTTTATTCCGTAGTAATGCGAATAAGCGGTTATCATACCTTCACTAGCCAATTTATATGCCCCATATGCAGAGATTGGTTTGTAGGGCCCTTGGTTTTCCTTCACAGGCATAATTTCAGGTTCTCCATAAACAACAGAAGAAGATGCAAATATCATGTTTTTTATTTCCTTTTCTTTCAGGAATTTTAACATATTTTTTGTACCGTTTATATCATTAAAAGATATATCCGGGTTTTCATATCCTTTACTAACTTCAGGGTTTGCAGCGAAGTGTATTACTAAATCTGCTTTGCCAATAGAATCGAATGCTCCTTCTTTGTTTATGTCATTCGTTATCAATTTGAAATTATCCCTATTTTCAAATTCTTTTACAAACCGGTCGCCCGCAGAATTAGATAAATCATCAATTACAGTTATTTCATTCTCTTTTATCAGGTTTTCTATTAAATTGGAGCCTATGAATCCAGCTCCGCCAGTAACAAGAATACTTTTTTCACGTACGTTTTGCATGGGTTTATTTTAATTTAATCCCCTCTATTTATAATACGGAATGCATTTATTTAAGTGTTTTATTCCCTTGATATGGTTTACAGGAATATAGCTTTCGTTCATCTTTCAAATGGGGGGCACTGGGCCCACAAGAATTTTGTAAGTGATTTGAAAGCAAAAGAAATCACAGTTCCTGAACTTTCTAAAGTTAACAGTAGGGGGTTACGATACTTAAATATCTATAAAACGTTTTCTGGCATGAAAAAGCCATTAAAGGGATTTAATGCAATAATATTTGAGGACTTGGCTTTGGTAGGCTTGCTGTATTCTGGAGCAGTTAATAATAAAACAAAAATAATAGTAATAGTAGCTTCAGAGTGGCCTTACTTAATATTCAACGGGTTTGTAAGCAGACCTAAGTTGCTTTTGTACAAAATGCTTATAAAAAAGGTAGATTTATTTATAGCAGTAAGCAATATGCAGAGGGATTTTTTGATAAAATTAGGTGTTAAACCGGAAAAAATAAAAGTAGTTTATCCTGCACCAAATGAAAAAGTAAGGAAGGAACTGCTTAAGATAAAGCCAAATTTGAAAAGCAGGAATATAATTTTTGTCGGAAATATACGGCTTCGTTTCGGAAACTTTGATTTAAAAGGAGTGGATTTACTTGTTAAAGCCTTCAAGGGGGCAAAGAATAAGATGAGAAATTTAAAACTTTTTATAGTGGGCGGGAACAACGAAAGCATAG
>JAKACB010000027.1 GCA_021796445.1 Nanobdellota archaeon | reverse complement strand
ATATCCCATTAAATCCCCTGGTGGTTCCATTGTTTTCCTCCTAAAATTTAAAAGATTTTATCTTTTTTATATTTCCACTATTCATTATTGTAAGCAAGTTTGATTTATAAAACTTACTAATCAATGAAAGGGAAAATATGACCCTGTATTTATATTCATTGTTTACTGCTATTACTCCCACTGTTTTGTTATCCTCAGTTCTTGTAAGGTCCTTTATTACCCTAAAGTTTGACCTTATTGCAAGGAAAGGCTCTAGTTTATTCAATGTAGAATATAGCTGTTTTTCAAAATCCTCTGGATTTGAAACACCTTCTAATTCAACCAGAAAATACCTTTTTTTATACCGCATGCTTTATCCTTTATCGAATACTCTTATTGCATAAACAACTAGAAAAGAAGCTAGTATGCCAAGAAAAGTGAGCATTGGTATACCTACTATAACTCCAAATACGCTGTCTATCCAGCTGTAAAGCAGTGAAACGAGGCCTATGAATAATACTATGCCTACTATTACTTCTTCTACTACCTTTTCCCAGCCCTGTTTCTTTATCTCTTTGTAATCCATAGTTTAATCACTAAATTAAAATATATAAACTTAACCTATTAAAATAGCACAGACTTGTTTGACTTTGCATTTTAAGAGGCCATTATTATATAATCGCCAGCAGTAATAAAATCACATAAAAATTAAATTAACCTAGGTAACAAAATTTTGTTACTTAGGTTTATATACTTAATCTGTCTTTTAATTACATGGATTTGCCATTGGAATTGATTTTAAAGAACAAAGATTATCTAGAGATTGCAAGATTGCAAGATGAGGTAGTATCTAGGCTTTATAACATAAATACGAAATTAACTTTTCATGGTGGAACCTCTGTATGGAGATGCTATGGCGGAAAAAGATTTTCTTTCGATTTGGATATGTACGTTAAAAACTCTTCTGAAATATCAAAATTGATAGATAATTTAGCAGGATACGGTTTGAATGTTAAAAATTCGAAATTACGTGGTGGCGCAAGATCAATTTATTATTATGCAGTTTCAAATGCGAAAGCTTCTATAACTCTGGAGTTTGCCCAAAAAAAAGTAACAGATAGAGTCATAGCAACATATATTAAGACAGATGGATCTGGTATGGATATTTTTTCATTATCTCCAGAAAGTCTAATAAAAGAGAAGGTAACTGCTTATCTGTCTAGAAGAGCAATAAAGGATTTATATGATATCTTTGTTCTTGCACACGTTTCAGATGCACATAAAACAAAATTCGAGATATATAAGCTTATTTCAAATATTAAGCGTCCTGTAGACGAAAAAACACTGCCCCAGTTTATATACGATGGCCCAGTTCCGGAATATAACTCCATTATAGATTATTTAAAAAGGCATTATGAAATACATTAATGAATTTTTGAAGCATTTTTATAAAGTACCCACATTTAGCGCTAGGGATGCAGAGCTTTTTTTAATCTATCTTGGGTCTAGTAAAAAATATCCTAAGAGGTTTCTTCAGAACCTGATAGGGGGAAATAAAATATTTAGATTAGCTAAAGGAGAGTACACTGTACATAGAAACAGTGAGGTAATCGGCTTTGCGTTTTCTCCATTTTATTATGGATTAACTTATGCATTATCTTATTATAATTTATTGGAAGAACGAGCAAATCCTGTAATAATTACAACCAAAAGCGTTAGAAGTGGCACAAGGAAATCAATGGGAATAAATATATCTGTTTTTAAATTGCCAAAAAGCATGTTTTTCGGTTATACTATGGTAAAAGGAGAGTCTTTCTATTATCCGATTTCCGATATTGAAAAGACATTTTTAGATTTAGTGTATTTTGATATAGGTCTTAGAAAAGACACATTATACAGGCTGGTAAAGAGTTTGAACCGTAAAAAATTAAAAGAATACCTTGTTCGTTCTCCTTTGCGGTTTAAAAACAAGGTGGAAAAACTTTATCAAAGCACTTTGGATCTAAATTTTAGATAAATTAATTATTCTTATACCGCCAATTTTTGTTTTTACACCTAGAAATCATAATTTATGCTAGTTCTACTTTTTATTATTTTTTCTATTTTCTTAACGTCATAAGAGTTTTCCCTCAAATCTTTCTCCATTTTTAACAGGTTTTTATAAATAAGGCCTTGCATTGCTTTTTCATCCGTCAAAGAGTTAAACACACTGGATAAGGAGTTAAAACTCAGATAATTCTCAAATATATTTTCAGTTTTCTCCTTATTAGATTTGTAAAACGAAGTGAACTTTTCTGCGTTGTTTCCTAATTCCTTGTAGAACCTTTCGGCGATGGTTATAGCTGCCTGCTTACTTAACAAAAAATCCTCTTCCGGATCATATATCAATTCAGCTAACTTTTTAACGTTCTTCTTTTCCATGCGAATTTTTGTTCTTACTCAATATAAACCTTTTCCAGTGCATTTGTTTAGTCCTTAAATTCACCACTGTATGGCTTTCCAAGGTTCTTTGCTCCTAAATTAAAGATTATCGTTTTTATGTTTGTCATCTCCTCTATACTGTACCCAACGCCTTCTTTTCCAGCACCTGAATCTTTTACTCCACCGAATGGGAAATAAGCAGTTCCGTGCGAAGGGGCACCATTTAATGTTACATTGCCTACCTGCAATGCTTTCATTATTCTCCAGCCTTTGTAGAAATCATTCGTGAAAACCGCCGAATCTAGTCCATATTTTGATTCATTTGCGACTTTTATTGCTTCTTCCTCATCTTTTACCCTTATTGCCGTTATTACCGGTCCAAATGTTTCCTCGTTTGCTATATCAGCAGTTAATGGAACATCTTCAAGCAATGTGGGTTCATAGTATGAATTTTTGAATTTTCCTCCAGCAACAAGTTTAGCTCCTTTTTTGACGGCGTCTTTTACCATCAAATCTATCCTTTCAGCTGCCTTTTTGTTTATAACTGGGCCCATGTTTATGTCCTTTCCATCTAAGGGGTTGCCAAACTTGTAATCATTAATGTGTTCTTTTAGTTTTTCATAGAATTTATCAGCTACGGAATCGAGCACCAATATACGGCTTACGGCATCGCATCTTTGTCCTGCGAGTTCTAGAGAGCCCTTTACGCATTCTTTTGCCGCCAGGTCAAGGTCAGCATCCTCTAAAATTATAGCAGTTCCCTTTCCCCCTAATTCTAGGTGTATCTTTTTAAGGCCTGCGACACTTGAAATGTGTTTTCCCACATTTGTGCTTCCCGTAAAGCTTATCATATGTATTCTGTCGCTTTCTGTTAAGCTATCACCAGTAATTTCTCCGCTTCCTGTTATGACCTGTAGTGTTCCGGAAGGCACTCCGCATTTTCTGAATATCTCTGCGCACATGAGCAGTGCTATCGGATCAGAGCTTGGAGGCTTTACTATTACTGCGTTTCCAGATAACAATGCAGGTAATATCTTTGCTATCGAAGTGTAAACTGGATAGTTAAAAGGAGAAATGCCTAAAACCACTCCTAATGGTTCACGGATCACCAATGCGATTTTTCTTGTGGTATCGCTTGACCAATCACCAGGTATGTACTCCCCCATTATCTTTCTTGAATCTTCCATGCTTAATCTTAGCCTTTCAATTGTTGCGTTTATTTCCCCATTGGCAGAACTGTAAGCCTTTCCGGATTCCTTCATTAGAACTTCTACTATCTCCTCTCTGTGCGCATCTATCTCTTTTCTTACTTTGTTTATTAACTCTAAACGGTCTATGGCTGCCAGGTCTCTTATTTTATGCTTATTTTCATCTGCAGATTTTAATGCCGTATCTAAATCTTCCTTGCTTACCAGCCCCACTTCCGCTATTTTACTTTCGTCTATGCTGCTTATCAAGTCGAATTTATCCTTTGTTTTAATCCATTTCCCGTCTATCAGAACCTTAAATCTTGGATATTCTCCATCTTCGTATATTTCAGAGAAGTATTCGCTTAGTTTTAGTTTTTCCATGTTTATCACCTTCCTATTATTAATGTTAAAAAGTTATTAGTATAAACACTTTTTTGTTTGTATCATTAAACGTTAATAGAAATAAATGATATTAAGGATATTGTATAGATAATATTATAGATTATATGAAAATAGTGGTTGCAGGAGGAACTGGTTTTATAGGCAAGAGACTGGTTTCTGATCTATCAATCGAAAATCAAGTTATTGTGCTTACAAGAGGAGAGACAAAGGATGATAAAAATGTAAAGTACATAAAATGGGACCCTTACAAGCAGGATACAGACTTTTTAGCAAATACAATATCAGGTTATGATGCAGTGATAAATTTAACGGGCGAATCAATCGCAAATAAAAGATGGTCAAAGAAAGAAAAGGATTTAATACTTAAAAGCAGGATAATGTCCACTAGAGATATTGTTGAATTAATAGGCAAAGCAAAGGAAAGACCAAAGATTCTTGTGAATAGTTCAGCAATAGGTTACTACAAGAAAAACACCAATGAAGTTTTGGATGAAAATTCGGGGATAAGCACTGATTTTTTAAGCAAGACATGCATAATGTGGGAAAACGAGGCAATGAAGGCAGCAAAATTCGGAGTAAGCGTTTCAATCATAAGGACTGGCATAGTAATTGGCAAGGGAGGCATACTTGAAAGGTTAGATAAGCTTGTAAGATACGGTTTTTCAGCTTATAATAAAGATCAATGGCTTTCTTGGATAGACTTGCAGGACCTATCTGATTTAATTCGTTTTATTGTTTATAGAAACCTAAACGGCCCATTTAATGCAGTTTCCCCAAACCCTGTTCAGATGAAAGATCTCTTTTCCATGCTTGCAGAAATAGAAAACAAGAGAAGGCTTATGCGGATACCAAGCTTTGCAGTGAATCTGCTTCTAGGGGAGATGGGCCAGCTTTTACTATTTTCAAGCCAAAAAGCAATACCTAAAAAAGCAATTGATTCCGGGTTTTCATTTACAAATACTGATCTAAAAGCGACTCTGTTAAAATACCTTAAGACTGATAATTGAAGGATAACACTTTACTCTAAGTCGTAAAGGTTCTTTTTCACAAAAGGGACAAGTGCAAATATTACCGCATCAGTAAATTCATCTTCTCTTTGTAGTCTATCATCAGTTAAAAATGAAACAGCCCCCCCTTTCTGCTTTGAATTTTTGTCATTCGTAATTTCATCAATTATTTCACCAAGTTCCTTTCCTTTTCTGATTTCCTTTATGAATGATTCTGGCAAACTCACTGCGCTAGATTTTCCTATTCCTTCTTTTCCGTTTCTGTCTACTATAACGACTATCCCTTCCAGAAAAAATTTGCCGTCAATTTCTTCACATCCGCCCTCTAACCCTACACCGAAATCCGCATTTTCACTTTTTATTGAATAAATTGCACGGTTTCTTGCCCCTTCGATTGTTTCTTTTAATGACATTGGCATATTTGAAACATTTGACGGGGCTGATAAACTTACTAACTCGAATTCATTGTAAAACTCCTTGAAAGCGTTCTTTACAGCGTTTACCTTTACAGGGTTTTTTGAGCCTATGGCTATTTTCATATTATATTTACAATTTTTATCCTTAAAAATCAATTATCTTATTTTCATTCTTTTTAATAATGTATCCTTTATTGATTTAATATAAATAAATATTTATATCCCTCGTTTTTATATAAATAATATGCCATTTAAACCGTTTTCCAGAGCTTTGAGTAATGATAATTTGTTCTCAATAAAATCAAAACGTTCCCAGTCAGCTCTAGAGTACATGATGACCTACGGCTGGGCTATTTTAATCATAGTAATAGTAGCTGTTATCTTGTATAGCATGGGAATATTCAATCCTTCTTCAAGCGTAACATTCACAAGTAGTGGTTTCTCGCCATTTACTATCTCTTCAACGATATGCAATTCAATAGGCCTTAAATTGGGAATAGTGGCAGGTCCAATACCTGCAGGAGCGAATTCAATAACAGTAAGCAAGGTATTCTTGACATCAGTAACAGGAGCCAACACAACAGAAGCCAGTTACACATTAACAAATCCAGTTTCATTGAAATCAGGTCAGACCACAGTGCTTTTCATTCCAAACATAGTGTGCAATTCAGCAGGCATAAAGTATTCCTTTTCAGGCAATCTGCAGTACGGCTATTCAACTACGGCCGGTAATGTAGTAGAAAACACTACGGGTACAATAGCAGGCACAGCTTCTTCATCAGTGAACAGCTTTACAGAGTACAATCTTCCTGCAAATGCACAATGGACAGTCCAATACAGCGGAGTTAACCATACTTCAATATCAACTTCCATGACAATAAGCTCAAGGTACAACAGCACGTGGAAGATTTATCCAGTGGATTTTAACGGAGTAACGTATTATCCAATATATGCAGGAGGGAAGAACATATCAACCTCATACAACCTGGAGGTAGATTTCATCCCTATGAGGAATCTTTGGGTTGTAAATAGCGGTGCTAATCTCCTTTCAATTATTTATTGGAATAATAATACTCTAGCTAAAAATTCAAGCGGAGGAATCGGTTTAGTTTCAGTAGGTCCTGGTCCTGGCGGTATTGCTATTACCCCTAATGGTGAATATGTTTATGTTGCTAATGGGGGTAGCGACACTGTCTCAGTTGTATCTACCTCTAGTAATTCTATTATTAAGAATATTACTGTTGGTTCAGGCCCTGATAATATTGTAATTACTCCTAACGGCCAATATGCATATGTTAGTAATTGGTACAGTAATACCACTTCTGTTATTTCCACATCTTCAAATTCAGTTGTTGCCACAATCCCTGTTGGTCATGGCCCAATTAAAATTGTAATTACTCCTAACGGCCAATATGCTTATGTTGTTAATCAAGTAAGCAACTCTGTTTCTGTTATATACTTATCAACTAACTCAGTTATAGCAACCGTGCCTGTAGGTCATGATCCAAACGATGCAGCTATAACGCCCAATGGCGAGAATTTATATGTTGTTAGCTGGAAAAATAACACCGCTTATGTTATTTCCACATCTTCAAATTCAGTTGTTGCCACAATCCCTGTTGGTCCTAACCCATATGGAATAGCTATCAACCCAAATAGCCATTATATGTATATTGTTGACCAAAATGTTAGTAATGATGTTGGTTTCCTTTCAGTTATTTCTTTAACGTCTAATTCTGTAATCGCAAAAATTCCAATTGGTTCATACTCTTCTGGGGCTACTATAACACTAAATGATAATTATATTTATGTTCCAAATTCGGCAAGTAACTCTATATCAGTTATTTCTGCATCTACAAACTCAATTGTAACAACTATAAGCACTCTTTCGAATCCTAGTAATGTATGCTATGACTCTTTTGGATGTTTTAGTGGATAAAGTAGTAGCAATTCTAAGAATCATAAGGCTCAAAAAGGCTGTACTACCTCATCTTCATTGATAACCTTTAGGCAAGCCAGATTTTAAAAAAATGGATGACTTTACAATAGTGCCATTAAAAAACGTTGTATCACTGTAAAAAACATAAAAAATTGACACAGCAATAATAACCGCAAAAATTAGTAATAATAGACTGATATATTTTTTACTCTATTTTTTCTTTCATTTTTTGGAACTTGCATTATATCAATTTGTTGAGAAGGTATTTCCATTCAACTTTAAAGCATGATTCACCCTATAACAAGTATATACACATGAACTTTAATATAGTAGTACAAAAAAGATTAAAAACGCCTAAAAGTCCTTAAGATTATAATAGTAATTTCTCCTTGGTCTTATTCTAATCCGATTAAATCTTACAAATCATCAATATTATCGGTTCGAGAGTTCGATACTGCTAATTTAAAGAAATTCTTTAATTTTACATTTCCGAGAATACCGAACTTAAACCGTCTGAATACGCATACTAGGTATAACTATAAAGTAGATACTAAGCTAGATTAGTCCAATTAAGGGGGAGATATACTATACCCCGTGCAAACAGTGGGGCAGCTGGGATTTGAACCCAGGACCACCAGCGCCCTAGGCTGGTGTCATAACCAAGCTAGACCACTGCCCCCTCAGCAAATAATTATTGTTTTTTATTATTATATTTGCCCCTGCTGGAACAGAATTAGTTAGTTAATATCTCTTTTGTCTTCAAAATTAGTGAGGTTTTATTCTAATATATAGCTTTTGTGGGCCACGGCTTTGTTTATAAAATATGAAAAATATATGGCTTTGTAAACAAAAAACACTTTATAAACAAAACCTGAACGGGTTGAGCGATCAGACGCTCATAACTTCGTAATAAAAAAATGTGTCTTTGTATTCTATAATCCACGAAAGCCATGGCGGAGTCTTGAAAGGAGTATTCCTCCCCCTATAAAAATAAGTCCGAAGAAAGCAAGCACGCCGACGAATATATCATAAACAACGCTAGTATTAGTAATGCCAAAAGACGTGGATGCAAATAATACCAACAGCAAAAGACCCCAACATATAATTCCTATTAGAAATAAAATCTGCTGGACGTTCATAATTTTAATTTATGAGGCTATGATTTAAATAGCTTACTAAATGCAAAATCACAGCGTATTCCACTGCCTAAAGTGGACAGAATACCCGGTTATTTACTAGAACAAATAGAAGAGGCTATTGACTTTATAAACAAAGCCATTGGCATCTTTATATGCTATCTTTCTAAACCCAGAATGGTTAACGAAATCTCCTTTTCAATAAAAACATCGAAATAGGCCAAAAAAATGAAGTTTAATATATAATTAAATAAAAATATAAGAAATTCAAAGCCCTTTTCCAGTTATTCTACGATTATGTTTCATGAACTCGACGATATCTTCAGGAAGCCTACGCTTATCATTCCAGCGTCGAATGCTGTTCAAAGGATACTTCAAAAGCGGATCATCAAAATAAATCACACCCTCTAGCTCCGAATCCAGAAACCATCTTTTCTTCAATGGCCAGGGATTTGGCTTGAAGTCTGAAAAGGTCTGAACAATGATGGAATAGATACCCTTCTCTTTATTGTTGGGGCCAATAGCTTCTATTTGTGGTCTGACTTTTGCAACAATCTCAGACGCAAAGTAGATATCATCCAACTCAAGAGGCAGCTTAAGGTCAAGTGGGATGGCCACTCTGACATGAGTAGGCTCGTGAGATGAGGAATAAGTCCTTATTGAAATAGCCGGAAGCACAAGACTGAGTCTATTGGCCATCAAATCGACTGCATTATTGTGCTTTAATCTGATCTCCCTAATCAGTTCATAGTCTACTTTTTTAGCCATGCCGGTTCACCTCTGCTTTGAGAAGATTCATTGGCTTGGTATCAATCAATCCCAGCTCGCTCAGTTTCCCAAGAGTCTTCGAGTTGACCGGTATCCACAAAAATCTTCTTTGTTTTTTCAGCAATCTTTTTCTTATCAAGCGACCAATAAGCCACATGCTATCTTCTTTTGTGAGCTTATGGCTGGGATCTTTAGGATTTCTGAATCCGGAAAGCTTTTCTCGAAGGACATGATAATCCAACCTTCCGGCCGAGAAAACCGTCTCTAAGATGGAATCCTCAATCCTAGTGATCTGCTTTTCCTCACTTTCTACCATATTTTCCCCCAAAGTATTCTTTCAAAATCTTCGATGTCAGCGGTCCTAATTTGTCCACTTCATCAAAGGCATCTTGTCCGCTGATCTTGGCATTCAATACCATCGCTGCCAGGATTCTTGCGAATCCGGCCCCTAAAACATGCTCGACCTGGTCGAGATGCCGTCTCGCTTCCCTGTTTTCCTCTTTTTTACTTGAAGCCTTCTTTTCCTCAGCAATTGGATTCAATTGCA
>JAKACB010000026.1 GCA_021796445.1 Nanobdellota archaeon | reverse complement strand
GATCTCTTGCTTTTTACTGTAAAATTTAAGTGCTTAGTTGTGTGTGAATATGTATAGGAATGCTCTGCTTTTCCTCTTCTTTATTGTTTAAGGCTTTAAATAGCATATCATTGGATGGAAAGTAAAGGATATAAATATTTCACTGCACATATTTTATTGCAAGGTAAACGATTAGACAGGTTTATTTAATCTATAGTTTATTCTATTTTGATAATTGTTCCATTTGATAAGTTATTTAACATTTTGTTTACTATATTGGTAATGCAAAATGATGATTCATTTGTAGATGTGGATGTAGGCAGCATAATAGATGAGTATCTTAATGAGGAATCAAGACCAAAAACAATTGGAGCTTATTACCCTAGCGAGATAGGTATGTGCATACGAAGAAGTTATTACTCTTACTTTATATCCAAACCTACAGAAACCAGCGCACTAAGAATATTTGCTTTGGGGAACAGCGTTCATGAATTTATAGCGAAGGCCCTTAAAGAATCAAGTACTTTAGCGGTGGCAGAAGAGGAAAAGCCAATAAGAATAACATATGCAGACGAAAACACGAAATTCACTATCTATGGGAGAATAGATGATTATATAGAGACTAAAACAGGCAAAAAAATAATAATAGAAGCTAAATCAACGGGAGATATAGCAAAAGTAAACGAACCTGATCCTAAGCACAAGATGCAAATCTCTTTGTATTTGGCAGCACAAAAAGCGGATTATGGCCTTTTAGTATATGCAGATAAGAAAAACCTGGAGATAAAGCAGTTCAAGGTAGAATACAACGAAGAAGAATACAAAAAAGTAATGCAAAGATTCAAAGACCTGGATTACCATTTAAGAAATAAAATATTGCCGCCTGCTGAATATTACTTTGACAATAAAAAAGTATGGGAATGCAAGTACTGCCCGTATTACAAAGAATGTATGCAAGCACTGGCTGATTCGAATTCTTTGGAGAATTATCAATAAAAATTAGCTACTGTTGATTTCTTTATATATCTTTTTTACAGTGTCTAATCCGACGGTAGCGCATTTTACTCTTGAAATACTTATATCTTCTATGCCAAGCAGGTTCTTAATATCCTTCAATTCCATTTCTTTAACCTCTTTTAAGGGTTTACCAATAAGATAGCTGCATAGCTTTGAAAGCGAAACCGTTGAAATCACACAACCCTTGCCATCAAAAGACGCATCTTTTACTATACCGTTTTCAACATCTAGATACACTGAAAATTTATCTCCGCATGATGGCGAATATCCTGCTTCAGAATAATTATATTTTCTAAGCTTACCGTAATGTTCCGGATTTCTATAGAGCTCCACCAACTCATAGAATTTATCGTCGTTTTCCATACTTAACAGCTATATTATTTAATTCATTTATGAAAGTATCTATTTCTTCCTTTGTATTGTAAAAGTAAAGACTTGCTCTCGCTGCTCCATCTAACTTTAGTCTATCTTCTATTAATGGCTGTGCGCAATGAAAACCAGATCTAATAGCTATTCCTTTTTTATCCAGCAAATAAGCAGTATCATGTGAATGCAGACCCGAAACATTAAATGAGAATATGCCGCCAAATCTTTTACTCTTCCCGCTGTATATTTCTATGTTATTAAGTTCTTTTGCTTTTTCATATAAGTAAGCAGTGAGCTCATTTTCGTATTTCTCTATGTTTTCCATCCCTATTTCATTTAGATAGTCAACGGCTAAACCTAAGCCGTAAGCGCCTTCAACATTTTGGGTACCAGCCTCAAACAGGTTCGGAGCGTTTTCATAGATAACTCTTGACAGGCTTACATCCTTTATCATTTCGCCGCCTGTCAAAAAAGGCTTTAAATTTTCTGCTATATCCTTTTTTATGTATAAAACGCCTATACCAAAAGGAGCAAGCATTTTATGACCAGAGAAGGCTACAAAATCAGCCCCTATATTTTTAACATTAAATTTCATGTGCGGTATGGACTGTGCCGCGTCTACAAGGACCAAAGAGCCTTGCTCATGCGAAAGTTTTGTTATCTCCTTTACATCATTTACTGTACCGGTAACATTTGAAACGTGGGTTACTGCAACTAGCCTTGTATTTTTAGGCAGCTGTTTATAATAATCCATATCTAATTCATAATCGTCAGAAACCGAAACTATGTCAACATTTATCCCTCTTTCTTTTAAGCGAAGCCATGGCAAAAGATTTGAATGGTGCTCCATGTATGTTGTTGAAACCCTGTCACCGTTCTTAAAAGGAAAAGCAAAGGAAATTAGATTTATAGCCTCGGTAGCGTTTCTAACAAAAACTATCTCTTCAGGCTCTGCATTTATGAAAGCGGCAACTTTTTCTCTTGCATTATTATATGCCTTTGTAGCCTCTTCTGCCAAGCCGTGTATGCTTCTTATAGGGTTAGCGTTTATGTTCTCATAAAAATACTTAATGCCTTCTATGACTGCAGATGGCTTTTGAGAAGTCGCCGCATTGTCCAGATATACTAGAGGATTGCCGTTTATCTTTTTAAACAAAATTGGAAAATCTCTGCGTATCTTTTCTATGTCCATATTATTCATAGCACTATCTAACTGTTATTATTTATAAATATAACAGCGTTATATTAGTTTAATAAATCCATGACGAAAACTTTGCCGGTAACGGTTAAAGCTTGCTGGTTTTGAAAGGCCTTTTTCATGGTCATCATTGTAAGTGTAAAATCTGACTTTACTGTTTTTCTAAACTCTCCCGTATCCCCGTTCATTCCAGAGGGTATGTCAACACTTACCTTTTTGGCATTTGAATCATTTATTAAATCGATTGCCTTTTCTGCCAAATCCGGCAGATCTCCATGAAAGCCCATACCAAAAATACCAACAACTAAAAGATCTGCATTCTTTATGGTTTCATTTAGGCTTTCTAATTCTGTTGAATCATAAGCGAAATTCACTGGGATATCTTTTATGCCATTTATAAGATAAAGGAAGTTCCGTGGCCCTTCTTTCAACTCTTCTTTTTTTCCAACTATTACAACTTTTATGCCGGAATGGCCCAAATTAAATAAATGGAAAGCTGCTGATAAAGTATCCCCTCCGTTATTTCCAGTGCCCGCTATAAAAACTGCTTTATTAAATTCTATATTACTATGTATAAAATCGGCCACTAAATGACCGGCAGCATCCATCATCTTTTCTTCAGTCATGCCCTTCCTTATTGCTTCGTCTTCAATCTTCTTTATTTCCTCTATGCTGTAATATTCCATGTTTTATAATTAGCATCAATTCTATTAATTTTTAGGCATAAAAATTCAATTAAATGGCAATGTGCAGGTAAACGGAAGCCAAGTGGCCTACTAAAAAAGTGACAAACGCCGCAGTAAGACTAAGCCCTAACGCTTTCCCTATGTACCTAAATACTTTTTCATTTGAATTAAGGGCTATTATAAGGGAAGTAATGGCAATTGCTATAGACGCCAAAATAACTGATATCACTAAATTATAATAAGTATTAGATTTAATTATAGAACCGATAAGAAAGCTTATTAAGGGTATAATTGCCCCAAAAATGTAGAACACGCCCACATACAACGCATCTTTTACGGGATTAACCGAATTATTACTTTGATAAATTTTACCGTTGCCACTTATGAAATTCATAAGCGGATTTTTCCTTTCTCTTTCAAGTACTTTATAGATAGGGTCTCTTTCTTTCTTTAATTTTGAAATAAGATCTTCTAAAGACTTGTCAAATTTTTGATAGTTCAAAGAATGCTTTTCTAAATCCTCCTTTAATCTTTCCTTAGCTACCTGTAACTCTAATTCTAACCGGGTTATGCCCTCAAATTCCAAATCTTTCTCAGATTTAGAGGAAAGATAAGCGCCCACTGCCATTGAGATAGTACCAGATAAACCTACTATGGTGCCTGCAACTGCTATAAGCAGGTTGTCATGTATGGCGCCTGTAAACCCAGCTACTGCTGCCAAAACTTCGACTAAACCGTCATTCATGCCAAAAACCACGTCTCTTATGTGGGATAAAACTCCGCTTTCCCAGGATTCTTTTTTAAGAATTCTTTCCTGATAAAGCTCTTCGACTAAGTAGTTGACTACCTTCTCTCTTTGTTTATCCGGTATAATATCAAAAATTTTTGACAAATCGGAAACTTTCCTATTTTCCAAAGAATTAATTACGCTTAATGTAAGGCCGCTGCCGAACAGTCTTCTTAGTAAAACAAAAAGAAAAAGCTCAATTTTATTTGCTTTTTCCTTCACAGGAATATTTAATTCGGTATATATCTCAGTCCATACTTTGATGTGCTTTACGTCTAGTTCTTTAAGTTCCTTCAGTTTCTTTCTCAACTGCTTATTTCTTTCTATACTTTCAAGTTTTGAATACAACTCATAGGATAATTTTTCAGAGTTCAAAACCTTTTTTATTTCATCTGACATAATTAGATTTTATCAATTTACAGATTAGCCAGTAAATGGATGTGTGGGTTTAGACTTGTCGAAAAATCCTTTGTATTTGTCCCAGATCTGCTGCCCTGCTTCCGGTGAAAGAATATCCGTTACTGTTTCGGGCCTCATGAAAACTCCCTGCGCTTGAACTAATCCATTAAAAAGAACTATTACAAAATCGTTGTCTCTTGGAGCCGCATTTCCTATTTCGCAGGTTATTATGTTATTATCCCACATTTCTATGACTGCTTTGTGCTTTTTGTCTAGGTTTTTAGAATTATTTTTATCGATAACTTTAACCACCTTTCCAATATGGTAAAATACCAATTCTTTTGCTTTTTTTTCTTCCATTCTAACAGACTATGGTTATTTTAATATTAAAATGCTATTGTTTCTATGAATGCTATACATTTCGCATTGTTAATTATATTATGCCTTTACTTTGCAGGAGGGATATTCTTAACTTACACAGTAGGCACTATTGTGTATGTACTGATGAAACACAGAAAGGATGGTGCGCCATTACTTACCTTCTTTAACAATAAAGAAAAAGCATACCGAGAAGTTTCGCTGCTCTTATACACTAGCATATTGGCAGTTCCGGTAGCAATTATCTCTTCTTTAAGTCAACTGGAAACATCAAACTTTGGCTATTTACAGGCCAATTTCTGGTCTATACTCTTGGATTTTGGGAGTTATTTAATAGGCATAGCCGTAGTCGGATTTGCAGGGTATGCAGTACTGCAGTGGTATAAGAGGTTTAAGGGATTTTTATGAACAGTGAAATTTATTCAATAGTTCTGTTAGCAGAGACTATAATAATCTTATTATTTGGCCTAAGGATATCCATCAAATTAAAAAAGAGCCCAGAAGCGTTCTTAACCAAAATATACTTAGGATACAAAGGGAAACTGCCGCTGACTTTTATTTTCCTCTTATTGGGGGCGGTATCCATCTTAGCCGGTTTTTTAATAACTATAGTAGAATTTCTAGTTAATAACCAAACACTTTTCTGGGAATACCCCACTTTAGCGGTATATTTCTTCCTTGCCTTATTTTTTGTTACCTTTATACCCAACATTAAAACCAAAGAAAAGTGATTTTAAATATAAATATGAGTAAGCGTATTACTAATTATGTCGGTAAACGCATTTATTAAGAAATATGAAAAAGGGCAAAGCAAAGATATAGCTGCTGAACAGGGCAAAGAATTTGTTTTTAGATTGAAGGATGGAAAAGAAGTTGGTAGAGCAGGCACATTAAATGGTTTTGAAGGGTTAATAAGGACTTTACCGGTAGAATCCCTAGAATTTCATAACGCGGGCAAACACTTCTCAGCATGGCTCCGTTATCTTAAACAAGACAAAATTGCAAATGCTTTTGATAGAATCAATTCTAAGGGTGAAAAGCTCAGACAGGAGCTATTAGAAGCCGTAAAACTTTATAAACTATAATTTGCAGTCTAATCTGCCTTCGTATCCATGCGGGTAATCGGCCATAAATGTCTTTTTGCCGTTTAATTTGCAGGTATAAACGTAAAAAGGTATAGGACTTGACCAATCTTTATACTGTCTTTCATCGATTTTTACAAAGCCCTTAAATTTTAACTTCAATACGCCTGAATAATTTAAAGAAAACGTCTCTAATTTCTCTGTTTTACGATTATAAGCCAATACTTTCAGTCCTTTTTTGTAGGTCTTATCCAATAACTCCTCTTTCTCACCATATTTACTTATTGTCTTCGCAGGCTCTATTACATCTTTATCGCTTGTATCCCTTATTAAATCAGTTAATCCCATAAATCCCCTATTACCTCCATTTATTTAGATATAATGTCTCATGAAATGAACTAGTATTTAAGCCTTTAGTTTTATGCTTTTATTAAGTAGTAATATTTAACTCTTCTTTTATTATCATCTCTGCCTTGTTTATTATGGAAGGAGAGAATGCGATGTTTAATTCCCTTGTTCTGCCATATCTACCATGACTCTTTATACGAGACATGACTAAAGAATTATAATCCATGTCTGCAATTAAGTCGGAAATGCGTCTAAATGTCAGTTTCTTAAGTCCGAACTTTTCGGAAAGTTTAAGATAGGTATCATAAACCTCTCCGCTGTACACTCTGCCCATTCTTTTGTTCCTTGCAACTGAAATGATAGAAAGAAGTATGCATTTGCTCTGCCTAGTCATAGATTTAATCATACCTTCGGTTATATTTTGTTCGAGAGCTTCTGCAGCGTTATCCAATTCCTCTTCAGTTATAACAGATTTACCAAGCTGTTGTGTCCTTTCCCCTGCAACCTTTAACAGATCCAGAGCCTTTCTTATATCTCCATGTTCTTGTGCAACTATCGCCGCGCATTTCCTTAGAACCCCCTCACTTATTGCATTTTCATAAAATGCTTCTTTTGAACGAGTCAATAAGATATTGAATATCTCTTCTGCATTATATGGCTTGAAGATGATTTCAACAGGATTTAAAGAACTTCTTACTCTTTGATCTAGAGAAGCCTTTAAGTCAATGTTATTTGATATACCAATTATAGAGATCTTTGCATGCTTAAGAGATTCATTCAGTCTAAGAAGACTGTACAATACACCATCGCCTGCATGCTGTATAAGTTTTTCTATTTCGTCCAAGATGAGAATAAGATAGGTGCTTTCGGCATCTATTATTTTTATAAGCCTCTTATATAAACTATTTACTGAAAGACCACTTTCCGGAACATTTATGTTAAAAACGGCACATAAATTTGCTATCAATCTATATTCTGTATTATTGTTTTCCAACCTGCAGTTCATATAAACGGGAAGTACGTTTACTTTTTTCTCCTCTGCGGAGCTTGCTAATTTCTTACCGACATATTTTGTAACTAAGGATTTACCGGTTCCTGAAAACCCGTAAACCAAAACATTAGAAATGTCTTCAAATATCAAACTAGGGGCCATGATTCTCGACATGACGGCTATTTCTGTATTTCTGTGCATTATTTCATCCGGGATAAAGGAAGAAGACAAAACCTCTTTGTTTTTAAATATGCGTTTACTGGTAAGAAACTCATTGAATATTGTTATTGGATCAACGCTGTTTATTTTATTAGTATCTGTTTTCTGGAAAAGGTCATTATCGGATTGAAAGGTTTCCATATCTTAGTAAATTATTGTATCTTTCTTCATTTAAATACTATTAGCAAATTTAGTTATATAACTTTATTTAAATAACTCTATTTAACTAATAATACAGAGACACCTACGTTTCTTATGGAGAATGTATTTAAATAAAATAAGTTATCAATATAGCTATATACTATCCTATATTCTATATAGAATTATAATAAATATAATAATATACCTTCCATAGGAAATATAGGTGTATTCCACAAGAAAAAATTTCCGTTGAAATGTCACGTATTGCTTCGATTACAAACCAATTCGTTTCCACTGGAAATATAGGTGTCTCTTACAGCTATTATATATTGTATATTTTACTACTTTATAAAAATAATTAAATGGAAAGGTTTAAATATTAGTCTTTTCTAAGGAGTTGAATTAGCAAATATGGCAAATAAAAATATTAACGTGATAATTGGTTTTGTAGTGTCCATCTTAGTAATATTTATCTTATTTTTAAGCTTTGGAAACAGCAATGGCATTTCCTGCTATAATCAAAATATAACTCTAACGAATTCCTCAAATTTTGTTTGTACCTACCAGTGGGTAATTGTTCAAAGCCCTATTTCTTTGGTTTCTAAAACTATATTCGCAAAAGGTTTGTTTATAAATAATACGTTTAGTATTACTGGAAATTCTACTTTAAATATAAGTAAGATAATAAACGAAGGAAATGCCACAATAAATGCAACACTTCTTAGCGGCCATGTCCTTGAGAATTACGGTACTTTAATCTTAGAAAAACCCCTTTTCCTTAATTTTAGCTATTTTCTAAACAACGGCTCTATTGTTAATGAAAATTATCTAAACAATGGAGGGTATGCAAATGGCTATGGTATTTGTATAGGAGGAAGTTTTCCATACTCTTTTGCAGGAAGTGGTGGAGGAAGTTTGGCTAATTATAGTCAATGTGATGGAGGGTATACTCTGACAAATAGAGGAATAGGTCAAGTTACTAGTTACCAAAACCATATGTTATATCCAATAATTAATAGTTCAGGTTATCATGTTTATTCCACACTTTCTAATTATTCTTTCAATTTGAGTTTACTGAACAGCGCCGGCGGGGCATCTTATAACGGCGTAACTAATTCTTCCTTTTTTATGCGTGGCAGCAGTGGGGTATTACCTCTGGTAATAATTTCTAAGGCCTTTAATAACACAGGCACCATCTACAATCAAGGTCAGTCAATAAACTATTCAACTATCAAAAACGCAGATAACTTTCTTGCGTATGGGATTATAGGCGCAGGCGGCGGCGGAGTAATCCAGGTAATTTCAGGCTCATTTATCAATAATGGCACTTTTAATGTAAGTGGCGGCAGAATTTATTTGGATAGCTCCTTTAAGTTACCTCCCTCTTATACTACCTCTAATCTCGGCTATGGCGGCAATGGGAATGTATTTTTGTTCAAAGCAAACGATAGGCTGCTGTCAGACTCCATACAAAATTATAACATGGATCCAGCTAAGCAGAATAACTATAACATCAACTATTCAGCAAAGTATTCCAATAAAACGCAAAACCATCAAATCCTGGTTAAAATTCAATCGCTTTTAGGTTGCAGTTTAAATGGAATTTATATAAATTTAAAAGGAAATTACAATGATAATAGTTTTTTAGAGACACAGCCCTTCAATGATTCGGTCTTCTCAGTAAATAATTCGATTAAAAATCTTTATTTATATTTGTCAGGCAGTAATCCATTAATTCATTATTATAATGCTTCAAAAGTAGTCCTCAGCAATACCTCAAATATAAGCATAGAGAGTTTGAACTTAACTAAGTACCTCCCGGTAAACCTCTTTTTTGAGGGAGGGCAAAATTTAAGTTTTGGTCTGCTTAAAGGAAATGATACTGTTTTTTCAGGAGAAACTTTATCGAAACCGCCTCTTTTAAGTTTAGAGCAAGGAGATTACCAAGTATCGCTTGAAAACGGCCCTGATAATTATACCTATAATTTGTATGTGGGCCCAAACTGCTTAGGATATCAGAATATTACAATTTTGCCAAGTAAACCTTATTACATTTATGATTCTTTGAATATCTCCTCTATCCCTTTTACAGAATATAAACTAGATACAATAACAAATAATATAACTAATTACAAGGATGTAAATAGCTGCAATTTTAATATTTCTGAGTTGGTAAGTTTTGACAGAGTAATATTGAATAGCATTTATTCAATGAATAATAGTGTATCAGCAGTATCCACTAACAAAGTTAACTACTCAAGCATGTTTAGCAGGGAAATAAACTACACAAATTAC
>JAKACB010000025.1 GCA_021796445.1 Nanobdellota archaeon | reverse complement strand
TCAAAAAAGGCACATAACCTTCGTAGGATGCAAATATGAATATCAAAAAAACTGCTAGCACTATCACAGCAGCTATTGCCACGAACTTATGCTTTTTTGCGCTATTATCTGAGATTGAATTAATTTGCGCTCTGTCTTGGTTATCCATGAATACAATATAAAAAACCAGCTATAAAAACCTATGCGTTTAGTGAGTTAACAACTTATTCTGCTTGTGAAAACCGATAAGAGTTATTATAAACCCTGCTACAAATATACCTAAACTTACAAAGAGTATAACACTTCCAATTGATTCTGCAGCTCTACCATAGTATTTTATTATAAAAACATCAATAAACGGAAGAATTAAGCCTGCAACAAACAACGACAAACCCGCTAAAATTACCGAGCTAATCTTTAATCCCATTGAATTTAATTAATTTTAACTACCTTTATTTCGAAAATAAGCGTTTTACCTGCAAGGGGCGAATTAAAATTAACTATAACCGAAGTAGAATTTAAGGCGGTGATTACTCCGGTAGCACCATTGGGATTGGATACATGTTCTCCGACATATAACGAACTATTACCGAAATCTGATTTCGGAACAGTTATGATTAAGGAATCATTAACATTTCCATATGCTTCGGCTGGCGACAGAGTGACATTTTTTACTTGTCCGTCTTTCATGCCTATAACGGCATTGCTAAAGCCCTTAATTACCTGTGAAGAGCCTGCTATAAAACTAAAAGGGGTTGAATTGAAATCGGTCTGAATAAGTGTTCCATTTGAAAGCCAAAGTGAATAAAATACTGTTACATTATCTCCACTTTTAACCGAAACGGTACTGATATTGTGGCTTAAAAAATAAAATGACGCTATCAAAACCGCAACAACCACAACTATTACAAAGATATATACTCTGTTAATATGCAATTTAACTGTAGATTCGGATGACATATTATTATACAATTACAAGTTAGTGAGATATCCTCATGTTTTATTTACTTTTTCTTTATTTTTATACTCTACTATCCCTTATTACCTATAATTATTAAAGGATAATTCTCAACAAACTTTTAAGTCTCTTATAATACTAAACTAAACAATAACATGTATAAATAGCTGAAAAGCTGGTGAATAATATGGTTGAGTATTCCCATTTCTTATATCTAGCTTATATCTATATATCCATAATTATCTCTGGCTCTTCTTCATTATACATATTATTAATATTTTATTTTTATAAAAAGAAGGAAAAAACCGGAAGCAGTAATAATAGAAAAGACTCACTTACGATAATAATCCCTGTATACAACGAAGACAAAAACCTGTTTGAAAGAAGTATCAAATCAGTAAAAAAACAGGAAACTAAGTTTATAGTTATCGGAAATGGATGTTATTCTCCTTATAAAGAGATAACTGAAAGAAACGGGGGAAAGTTTGTTTACCTCCAAAAGAATTTAGGCAAAAAAGGTGCTCTTGCAACTGGTATAAGACTGATAAAAAGTGAGTATGTAATGTTCCTAGACAGTGATACTATACTACCAAAGAGAGCGGTTGAAAAGATACTCCGTAAATTCGATGATAAGACTGCAGGGGTAGGCGCAGAGGTAAGGATTATAAAAGAAAAAAATAAATTTATTTATTACCCTTCGGAGATGCTTCAAAGACTGCGACAATTATCCTTTAAGGCAATGTCCTATTTTAACAGAGTTATGGTAATAAACGGCCAATGTGCCGTTTATAGAACCAATGTAATAAGGGATTTTGTACTGTCAGATGAGTTTCTGAATTCCAAGTTCCTCGGAAAGAAAATGATAACAGGGGACGATATAACTATTACAAGATATGTTAACGGTTTAGGATACAAAACAAAGATAGCCCAGGATGTTGTTGTTTTGACAAAAAGCCAGTCCTCCTTTAAAAACCTTGTAAAACAGTCGATAAGGTGGTCAAGATCCGGTTACATAAACTTCATAAACAGTTTTAAGGACAAGAGCATATTCAGAAACGGGCCCTTATACACATTTTCCATGTTTTATATTTACACACTCCCCTTCCTCGTCTTAGTAGAACTCATACTGCGGGGAGGATTGCTTGCAAGGATAATCTTCGAAAGAGGAATACTGGATGGAGGAACAATTCTAATGCGATCTCTTTTCGCTGTCCCTAGGGTTTTACAGTCCTTTTCTGTAATTTATAACAGCTTAAAGATAATATCAATCATTTCTGCAGTTATAATGATATACCTTATAGTAAGGACAATGAAGAAGGATAAAATAAGGATTTTATCCTACGGATCTATAATGCTTCTTATAATGTTCCTTACAGCAATCTATGCTATATTCAGCTTGAATAAGCATGATAACTGGCTGACACGTTAACAAATATTCATACAATGCTTGAAAATAGTAAATTTTAAGAGTAATACCCAATCAAATATAAATATGAAAGGACTGTGCATGAATTTTAGCGTATGGCCTCCTAAAACGCTGGAGGACATATTAATAAAAAATTCAGAGGAAGAGATAGACAAAGATATAATACCGCTAGTAAAGGCTATAAACTTATTTGGTGTTCCTACTTATTCTTCATGTGCTGGTCACGTTAATGGCACTGGTCTGCCTTACCCTTGGATTGGAGTTCTAAAAAAGCAATATAACTTAAGGGATTATTCGCATTCGATAAAAAACTTATACACTAAACAAAAAGAATACCTCCAATTCTATTTAAAGGAATCATTAAAAAGATTTTACGTTGTTTTAGATAGATTCAATGAAACAAATAATGAAAATATGTGGGTATTAGAAGAGCTGACTTACTCGTATTTAAGACCGCAGAGACCTTGCAAAGATGAAATTGAACTTGATACTGAAAGAAAAAAATCAGTAATATTAGCGAACCTCTTATTTAATGAATTTAGGGGAAAATATTGCTTTTATGCAGAGCATTAAAGGTATTTGTATTAAAAATCATTTAAATATATAAGCGAGGAAGAGTTATTGAATTTAAATGGGAATAATAATAATCATAAGACATGGCTTCAGCGAATCAAATAAAAAAGGTTATTTGACTCATGATATAGATGGATACCCGTTAACAGTAGAAGGGGAAAAGTATCTTATCAAATCCGCAGAAGAACTTAAAAAATTGGATAATATCAAAGAGATTATATCCAGCCCAATATTAAGAGCCTCACAGACTGCCGAGATAATTTCAAAAATTACTGGCCTGAAAGTAAAAAAGGATGCAAGGTTAACTGAGAGAAATATGGGTAATTATAACAACAAAAAAATACCTAGTGACAATAGAGGAGATCAAACGGATTATAACTGGCATGTAAAGGAGATTTTAAATGGCTATCCTAATGGCTTAGAAAGGTGGCAAGAACTTGAAGCTAGAGTTACTGAGTTACTAAATGAGATACCTGAAGATGAGAATATAGTAATAGTTTCCCATGGGGATATAATAAAAGCAATAATAGCGCATTTTCTCGACCTTGATGAATTTGGAGTATGGGGGATAAGAGCCAATCACGGCCACTTTACAGTTATAGACAGAAAAAGTAAGAAAGTACTTGCAATAGGGGCTCCGATAATATCAGATACAATATTAAATAAAATAAAAAATGCAATAGCAGACACTAAATAAGAATGAAAACTTCTAAAGAGGAGATAAAAAAATTATTTGAAGAGCGTAATTTTATCGAGCTTAACGAAAAAACAAGGAAATTGCTTTCTAGGCCCCATGGAAAAATTCTTTCTGGAAAGCAGTTTGTTGAACTTATTTCGAAACAGAAAAACTACATGATAACTGTCGGGGATATGGTTACATTGACAGCAATATCTGCAGGAATAATACCTAACATGGCAATATTCGATTTTAAAACCGAAAGAAGGAAAATTGACGGAACAGATATAATAAAAGCTTACAAAAAAATCGAAAAAGTGAAAAACCCACCGGGAAAGATAACAAAGGAACTGTTTTCCGTAATAATTAAAAACCTTGGTAAAAAAAGGATAGGCATAAAAGTAAACGGAGAAGAGGATTTGGCAGCCAGTATATGCATAGCTTTATCTGATTACAATACTATCATTGCGTGGGGAATCCCTGGAAAAGGTATAAACGCAGTCAAAATAAATAAAAAAAGAATAATGCATGCATTATCTATAATAAAGAAAATGAATTAATAACGGCGCTTAAGATACTTAAAATAATTATAGACAGAATAACCGGCAGCTGCACAAACTATTATTGCAAAAGCGAAAAATAAAACATCTGTTTGGTAGTTTATCTTATTTATATACGCAGAAATACCTGTAGCCGAAAATACGGGATACTTGCTTGTATTTTCTATTTTATCGAATAAATTTTCCAACTTTTCCATACATGAGATTTATTACTGAGTTTATTGCTTCGTTGTCAAGATCAATAAAAATATTTTTGTATTCAAAATCTTTGGGTATATAAAGGGAATCTATGAGTTTTATTTTTCCTTCTTTTGTAAGCATAATGTTGTTTCCGCTTACTAAATCGCCATGTACATAGCCATTTCTGTGCAGTATTTCTACTGTATCCTCAAGTTGCTGCTTTATACTGTAAAAAAGTTTGGTATTTCCTTTTATTTTGTAAAGAGAATTCATAAGCATATCTCCGTCTATCTTTTCTAGAACATAGGTTTTTTGGCCATTAAGCTCTTCCAGTGCAAGCGGTTTGACAATGTTATTTTGAGCTAGGTTGTACTCTTTTCTCATCATCTTAAATCTTTCCTTTGGGCTGTATTTTTCTTTAAGATAGTTACCTGCTTTTTTGCCCAAGCCCAAATTTTCGATTACAAAAAGCTCTGTATACAAACCTTTTTCAGGTTTTACAAACGTGTCTGAAATAGTTTCATCAAGCTTTTTATACATAGACTATTATAGGTCCAACAAGTATAAATATTTTACTATTAGATTATAATAAAAAGCATAATAATATTAATGTGTAAGCAAAACCTATTGTTATTTTAAGCCCGCTTCTTATCGAAAATCTATAATTACAGGGCATGGTTTAAAATACAAATCAGTTAAAATAATCTATTCCTCTCTCCATATAGAACGTTTTACGGCAAATACTATCAAAGCGATAGAAACCATAATAAGAACTATCCATGAAGTTAATATAAAAGAAGCTGAGAATTTAACAAAGCCTATGCTGCTCTGTGCTATTATTGCAGAAAATGTAGTCGGAGATATATAAGCAAGGTATCTAAACGGGAATGGTATGTATGTAATTGGGTAATAAACCGGCGGCAAAGTGGATAAAAGCATCGAAATAAGTCCCATAAAGGCCCAACCTTCTATAACATCCCTACTTATTGTTGAAATAAAAAACCCCAAAGATATAGAAAACATAAAGGTAAGAAGCATAACCGCTGCAACAGTTAAAGTGGATATTACTGAGATATGAATAAATATAACAGCAAGAACTGAAAGAACTATCAAATCAGGAACAGAAAAAACAAGCTCAGATAATGCTATGCCTGCAACATAAATTGCCGGAGAAACGGGAGAGCTGACAAGCATATCCTGCAGTTTCATATCATTTCTTAAATGTGTTAAGTCCCCTTGAATAGATATACCGTTGTTTACCATTACCAAAATGAACCCTCCTAATATACCAACATTAAGCAGTGTTCCGTGACTTACGAAAAAGATGATTATAAGTAAACCAAAAGGAGCAAGTATTGTATTTACAAGCATAACTGGAAAGTTCTTCATAGCATAGAAGGCATTGGCCATCACTGAAGCAGAAAGCTGACTAAACTTACTAATTTTCATGTTCTTCGCCTTTATTTATATCTCCCACCAACATGTAAAATATATCTTCCAACGAGGTTGGATTTATGGAAAACTTTACCTTTCTATTTATCAACTTTTTAGCAAGATTATTTGCTGTTATTTCATCAGAGAAAATCTGAAAAGTGCCGTCATTTTTCTTTACAACTTTTCCAGTTAACCTGATATTTTTCTTGAAGCCTTTAAATATTTTTATTGCATATGGATAACCGATGGCATCTCTTATATCATTTATAGTGCCCGATTTTACAAGCTTTCCTTTGTTTAATATGATTATATAATCAGACAACTCTTCTGCTTCCTCAAGATAATGTGTTGTCAATATTATAAGATGTTCTTTTTTTAAGTCATTAAGAACACTCCAAAGCTCTTTTCTTGATATGGGGTCCAAACCTGTCGTAGGTTCGTCTAAAAAGATTATTTTTGCATTAGATGAAATCACTAAAGCTACCAAAACTTTTCGTTTCGTACCGCCTGATAATTTTCTTGGCAACTTATCGGCATATTTTTCCAATTTAAACCTGAATATAATTGTATTTGTCCGTTTTTTTGCCTCTTTAAAACTGAAACCTCTCCATAGCAAATAAGCGTAGATGTTTTCTCTTGCTGTCATCCAAGGTATAAGCTCAGCTTCTTGGGGTATTACTGCTATCCTCTCTCTTATTTCTTTTGGATTTTTCACAACATCAACTCCGTCTAAGTAAACTTTTCCTGCAGTAGGAAGCAGCTCAGTAGAAACTATCCTTATAAAAGTAGTTTTGCCCGCTCCATTCCTACCTATTAATGTGAATATCCCGTTTATATCTAAATTTAAAGACACATTTTTTAAGGCCGATGAACGTTTACCTCTCTTATCTTTATAGATCTTACTTAGATTTCTTATGGTTAACTTTACCATACTATTAGAGGGTTTTAGGTATTAAATTATCTTCTAAATAAATATAATTTTATTATATATTAATTTTACAAAAACCTGATAGAATAATGGAGATAAAAGTCGTCAACCTTACAAAGAGGTTTAAAAACAACCTTGCATTGGATTCAATAAGCTTTGACATAAAAGGCAAGGGAATAATAGGTTATCTTGGTCCTAACGGTGCAGGGAAAACAACGACATTAAAGATACTGTCAAACTTAGTAAGAGCTGACTATGGAGAAGCATTTATCAACGGAATAAACATAAAAAACTATAAAATAGCATTGAAATACGTCTCTGCGTTGATCGACGAACCAGAACCATATGATGAAATGACAATATATGAGTTCCTTGAATTTATTGGAAAGCTCAGAGAAATGGATAAAATGTTAATTGAAAAAAGGATAAAAAAGCTTGTAAATGAATTAAATCTGGAAAATATAAACAAAAAATGCGGCCAGCTTTCGAAAGGGAACAGACAGAGAGTAGTACTAGCAGCGGTACTTTTACCCGATACGGATATTTTGCTGCTTGACGAACCAACTAGTGGATTAGATCCGGCTGAAGCATATGACATAAAAAAGTTGCTTAAAAAGCTAAAGAAAACAAAACTAATAATATTAAGTTCCCATCTGCTAAATGAGATAAAGGAATTATGCGATTACGTTATACTCCTGGACAAAGGGAAGGTAATTGCGCAAGGATCTGTAAAAAGCATAATAAAAAAATTCGGCAGTGGTAAAGGAGAGAAAGGCCTTGAAATGGCGTATATAAATCTAGTGCGCGGTAAACATGAAAAATAGGGCTTTTTATACGTTTTTTAACGCGGAATTAAAGCTTGCTAAAAGCCAGATTATAGCGTTTTCGGCGCTTTCATTTATAATAGTAGTATTGACGGGTTTGCTTTCGATAAAGGCGCTATTTAACAGCACTGATTTCTTTGAAAGTATCGGTTTAGTAATATGGCTTATGATAGGAATTGCCGCAACTAATGTAGCGGCCGGCATAGGTGTAATGGACTTCAACAAAAGAACTGGTTTGCTTGTTCTATCGCAGCCGGTAGACAGAAAATTAATCTTTTTATCGAGGCTTTTTGCCGCTTTTTTGATCGTTTTACTGCCGATCACAGTGCTTTACATATCAGGATTTGGAATAGGTTTATTACTATATAAAGTAAGCATCCCTAACATCTTTTTATCATATGGATTAGCTGTTCTATATGCTTTCTCATTCACAGCAATGATTGCAGGAATAAGTGCAATGTCCAGAGAGAAAAGCACGCCTCTAAGCTTCGGCTTGACATTTGCTTTTCTTGCAGTTTTTGTTTTTGCAATATTCAGTAAGTTCATTGGAGTGCAGCCATGGTTCTTTTTGCCTTACGGAGGATTGGCAATAAGCAGCGTGATGGCAACTCCCTATTTAATGCATATTAACCCTGGAAACTACTTTTTCTACTATATACCTTATTTAAATGAAGCCCTGTTAATAATACTGCTTTATCTGATAATATTCGCAGCACTTGGTATATTCTACTATTCGAGAAGAGAATTATGAAATTATTTGAACAGTCTTATAAAACGGCTCATACTCCTTACTCTGTTTTCTCCGGCCGCTTTAATAACCCTGTTTCTTACGGCAATATCAAATGAATCAAGTTTTATATCAGCTATTAAACCGATCTCTGCATTAATTTCATCCAGCTCTCTGAATGAACTGAATATGTTTCTAGCGATTTCTATCGGCTTATTCTTACTGCCCAAAATTATTTTTTTATTTCCTCTTACATTTGCACTATATTCTGAGGGTATCAAAGCGGCAAACTTAACATTTTTTGATTCAAGAAACTTACTTGCTGATATAAGTTCACGAATGTTATTAAACAAAAAAAGTGGCTTCTTGGGAGAGTAATGCCTATATTTCATGCCGGGTGACAGCACCTTGCCATTTTTCGCAGTTTTATTTATTTTACTAGAGACCTGTATTTTTCCCAAGAACCTTTCTATTTCGGATACGTCATAAGAACCTGGTCTAAGCAGCCTATAAGGTTTTCTGCTTACATCTATAACCGTAGATTCCAGCCCAAATGTTGACTTGCCGCCGTCAATTATAACTGCGACTTTTCCAAAGAAATCTGCAACTGCATGCTTTGCTTCAGTTGCACTCGGAAAGGTAGAGATATTTGCACTCGGCGCAGCTATTGGAACGCTGCTTTCTTTTATCAATTCCAAGGCAATCTTATTTCTAGGCATCCTTACCGCTACAGTGCTTAAACCTGCTGTAACCGTTTTTGGCAGGCCGTCGCTTTTAAAGATAAAAGTCACGGGGCCGGGCCACAGCCTCTTTAAAATTTCCATTAAATTATCGGGAATAACTGCTACTTCTTTAAGCTGGTCAAAACTGCAGACATGTACAATTAATGGATTATCCGCCGCTCTATTTTTAACCCTAAATATTTCCCGGCAGGCCTTTTCGTTGAAGGCATTTGCCCCTATCCCATAAACTGTTTCAGTTGGAAAAACCACAAGTTTTCCTTTTTTAATCTGATTTGCAGCGTATTTTATCCCTTTTTTATCAATTATTTTTTCAGACATTTTTATTATCTTTGTCATACAGTAAGTTTCCATTTCCTGAAATTAATATTGTTTAATACCAGCAAAACAAGTATAAGCAGGGCTATAAAAACAAATGTAAGCTTAAAGCCTACTTTATCTATTGAAAAACCCGATAACGTTGGCAGAAGCACTCCAACTGCCATCATTATTGCAAAGAAATAGCTATTTGCAGCGTTTCTGAATTTGTCTTTAAATGACCTGCCCAGTGTAATTATTGAAATGGGATATGCGAATCCATGCGGTATACCCAAAATCATGAATGAAACTATGAATATTCCCAAATTCCTTGATAAAATCATTACAGTTATGCCTATGAACGTTAAAATGATAGTTTCATTCATCATAAATTTTATGTTATGGGGGGGCTTAACCGATAGGTATATCCTGGATAAAAAGGATGTAAGGAAAAATAATGAAAACACTAAGGTGACAAGGGAAAGGGAAATGTTGAAAGTGTCCTTTTCATATATCCCTGCAAATGCTATCAAAACCGCAAAAGGGATGTTATACGCCATTATATTAAAAACTGCAGAACGAAAACCGTAGTTTGAGAATACGTTAACCTTCACCTTTTTCTTCTTTTCAACGGGAAA
>JAKACB010000024.1 GCA_021796445.1 Nanobdellota archaeon | reverse complement strand
TATGCTTCCTTTCGCTCCTGTTGTTATCATTGCCTCTACATTGTTATTATTCTTGTCTATGTAAGCGTCTATTATATTTCTTACCTTTATTCTTATTTTATTGGCTGTACTAAGTATCTTTGCTTCGGCTATATCATCATAATCCTTTAAGAGGCCTGCTACGCTTTCTTCTCCTTCCTTGACAACCTTTTCTATCTCAGCGTATGCTGCTTTTGGGATATCAAAATCTCTTATGGTTACACTCATTCCCAATTTGAAAATAGTCATAAGTCCAAGTTTGTTTACCTGGTCTATAAATTTAGCTGTTACCTCTGGACCATACCTTACAAATAGGAACTGAAGCAGGCTTCCGCTTTCTCTACCTATAGTTGCTGCATCTATCACTCCAGAGATAAGTTTTCCATTTTTAATCTTTACAAGCGAATCACTGTCCTTGGTTATCTTATAAGTACTGCTTTGACTTTCAAAATTAAGGTCTTCTGGTAAAATCATGCTAAACAATTCCCTTCCAGCATATTTCTTCTTCTTTAAATCTGCAACTATGCCTATATTAGAAAGCAAAAATTCAGCGCTTGGCTTCTCAAATTCTGTTTCTTTTGAAGTCAGCAAAGCGCAGCCTGAAATGTAATCCTGTGCAGCGCCAATCAATGGCAAACCATGTCTTGGCGAGACTATATTATTCTTTATGTTTATTATCATGTCTGCTTCTGCAAGTGCTTCTTCATTCTGTAAAACATGTATATTCATCTCATCTCCATCAAAATCTGCATTGTAAGGTAGAGCTGATGCCGGGTTTATACCTAGGGTCTTGTAAGGCAGGACTTTTACCCTGTGACCCATTATTGAAAGCCTATGCAAGGAAGGCTGTCTATTGAATAGGATTATATCTCCATCTTTTATGTGTCTTTCAACTATATAGCCGGATTTAAGCTCATCTATAATATTATCTACCGTCATTTCTGTTATTTTTCGTTTAATATTATCCGGGGTTATAACATAATTCGCACCGGGATATGAATTGAAGTTTTTAATAGCAACCTTTAATCTGTCTATGTTTATGTCAGTAACGTATTCTGGGTAGGTTACCTCCTTTGCTATTTTTAGTGGAACTCCCACCTCGTCAAACCTTAAAAAAGAATCTGGAGAAATAACCGACCTGGCACTGTAATTTACACGTTTAGCAAGCGCAGACCCCCTAAACCTTCCTTCTTTTCCCTTTATCCTATCTTCAAGACTTTTAAGTTTCTTATTGGATTTCTGCCTTGCAACTGGAACCTGCGCAGAACCATTGGATATAAAAGTAGTTATGTGATACTGAAGTAGATCCCAAAGCTCATCTATTATTATTTCTGGAGCTCCTGATCTTATGTTCTCTGCAAGTCTTTGATTAGTTCTAACTATATCAGTAAGTTTATGTGTAAGATCATCTTCGCTTCTCTGTCCATTCTCCAGAGTAATGGAAGGCCTTATAGTTATAGGAGGTACTGCTAGGATAGAAACCATCATCCATTCGGGTCTTGAATAATCCGGATCTAATCCAAAAAACTGCAAGTCTGAGTCTTTTACCTTTTCAAGTCTATTTAGCACATCTATTGGAGTAAGCTTTTGATCTCTGTCAACAAATGTATAAGGCTTTTCAAGTTTCACCTTTCTTTGTTTCATCTTACAGAATGGACATACTGTTACATTCTTTGCGTGTTTTATAAGCGCCTTGATGAGTTTTATTTTCTTTTTCTGCCCCTCATTTATCTCTGCAGATATGATTTCTTCACTTAGTTTTTTTAGGTGCTCGTCTGATATTAGTATCCTGCCGCAGGAATTACAAGTTGAATTTATAAGATTATATACATAAGGAACTGTTTTTACATTGAACACAGGCCTTGCAAGCTCTAAGTGACCAAAGTGTCCAGGGCAGTCTCTTATTGTGTTTCCACAGGTTTTACATGTCAATCCTGGATCGATAACTCCCATTCTTAGATCAGAAAGACCACCATCAACTGGAAATCCGTCAATATCGTAAAGTTCGGAGGAGGTTATCGCAACTGCGCTCATCTTTTGTATCATTTTAGGAGACATTATACCGAATTCCAAGGCATCTATTTTACTAAAAACAAAGTTCGAATCTAATTTCATACTTTACTCCCCAAAACCATTTTTGGATATATCCCTACTGATTTCAGCTCATCAAGAAGTATTTTGAATGAAACTGATACTTCTATGAGTTTTATCTGCGCATCCTCTCCATCTATAGAACAGTAGCCAGTCTTCTTTTTTACATTATAAACAGCTACCATCCCACACTTTGAACACACAGGTATGGTAACCTTATCGGAATCAAACCTTTCTTTTAGAGCTAAAGCAGTCCCATATGCTACAAAGCAGTCCTTCTCCATTTCTCCTAACCTAAGTCCACCACGCTTTGATTTTCCTTCGGTAGGCTGCCTGTTAAGCAATTGTATCGGACCTCTAGCTCTCCACTGTATCTTGTATTCAACTAAGTGCTTTAATCTTATATAAGTCATGTTTCCTACAAATATTCTTACTTTCATCTCTTCGCCAGTTATGCCATTGTACATTGTTTCTACACCATTCTCTCTGAACCCGTATTCCATCAATTCTTTCCTAAGGTCCTCTTCTTTTTCGCCAGTAAACGAAGTCCCATCAATATATCTACCGCCAAGTGCCCCAACCTTTCCGCCTATCAATTCAAGCAGGTAAGACATTGACATCCTTGATGGTATAGAATAAGGAGAGAATATTAAATCCGGGATTATTCCCGAATAAGTGAACGGCATATCCTCCTGATTTAGAAGCATGCCTACGACGCCTTTCTGTCCACTTCTTGGTCCAAACTTATCACCAATCTCGACAGGCCTATCCTCTCTTATTTTTAAGGATACATATTTATTTCCTTCTGCCGTTGAGGTTACAAATACATTGTCAACAACACCGTTTTCTCCAGTTCTACATTCAATTGATGATTCAACCTGTTTCTGCACTCCCAATCTGAACTTATCTATCGATGAAACGAATCTTGGTGGTGAAATCCTTCCTATAAGAACGTCTCCGCCGTTAACATGCGAGTTTATTGCTGCAATACCATCTTCATCAAGATATTTATATGAATCCTCTGATCTATAGCCTGCCACATCTTTATCTGGAACAGCTATAACATCACTCTGCCCTCCTACGTACTTTATTTCTTCTACTTTATAGGGTCTGAAAAACATCGCCCTGAAAAGTCCCCTCTCAACAGAGGATTTATTTATTATTATTGCATCGTCCATGTTATAACCAAGGTAAGAAAGCACTGCTACGACTATATTTTGCCCTGATAAATGCGACTTGAAGTTTTCGTTTTCATACATTTCTGTCTTAACTATTGGCATCTGCTGATCAATTGCTATCATTGAGTCATTGTCGTGCCTTATAAGATAATTAGTAGTATACAAACCTACACCCTGCTGTACGCTTTTCACTGCCGTAACGTTTCTATGTGCATTACTGTGGTTTATAAATGGAAGCAATGAAGCCTGTGTACCAAAAACGGAAAGAGGTGTTATCTCAAGATGAGTGTGTGCTGTAGTCAAATCTTCTTCATTCAATGCAGTGTAAGCAAGCTCTTCCTCATCTGCATCAAGATATTCTATTTTTCCTTTATCAACAAGATCCTGCCAGGTTAAGTGGCCTTCAGAAAGCAGTTCTACGTCTTCTTTCGTAACTAGAGGTTTTCCATTTTTAACTACTATTAGTGCTCTGAGCAGTCTTCCGCTATCAGAATTTATCATTACACTGTCTGTATCTTTTCTATACCTTACATTTATCTCCTTTGGTATCTTACTCTGCCGTCTATCATCTATTATATCTTTAACAAGCTTCCCTGGATCATCAGTAACTCCTGAAAGCACGCCGTTTACAAACACGAAACTCATATCTTTTTCACCCCATAATTCTTTAGTAAACTTTTAACAGTTTCCGTGTCTACACCCTCTTTTGACATCATAGATAAAACGGCAAGATTCTTGGTAAGACCTATCTTTGGACCCTCTGGAGTTTCTACTGCGCAGAATCTGCCGAACTGCGTTCCATGAAGATCCCTGGCTCTGTAATTTTCCCTGTTTGAAGTAAGCAAAGACTCTACCTTTCTTAAATGGGATATAGTAGAAGGAAAACTTCTTCTGTCTAAATGTTGAGTTATACCTACCCTGCCACCGACCCATTGGCCAGTTGCAAGTGCTGACCTTAACCTGGCAGTCAATTGGTCAGAAGTGAATATATACTTTGGATCAGGAACTCTGTCCTTTCTTATCCCCCTTTCAAAGTTATACTTAGCATCATTTAATATCTGCTTGAATATAAACCTGAAAAGCATATCCAGATTGTAGCTTTCGGCATGCAGCCTTTTATTTGAATAATGGTCTTTGTCAACTTCTTTTCCTTCCAATGCGCTCTTGATCAGAAGATTTGAAACGTACATAAGGTACTCTGCCTTTATTTTTCTGGAGTCTTTATCCCTACCTAAAAATGGGAACAACAAAGAGTCTATATTTAATTCTGCCGTCTCTTTAGTGTGAATCGAATGAAGCATCTTACCAATAGTATCTAATGCTTCATTCTCCGAACTTATATTAAAAGCTATAAGATTCATGTCTACTGTATTTATTATATCTTCATCGTCTTTTCCTATCTTCTTGATTATTTCATTTTCATTAGTAACACCTAATGCTTTTATCAATGTAATAATAGGAACTTTTTTTAACTTTCCAAAAGTTATGTAAAGAAGGTTGCTACTAGATATCTGCAAAGTATGTGGAACCTTTATTGCGTCGGCATCGGCAAATATCTTTGCAGTGAATTTGAATCCTTCCTGATTATCTTTAGAGATTAATATGTTGTTTGGAGCAAGGTCTTCTGTGGTTATTATTATCCTTTCGGTTCCATTGATTATGAAATATCCTCCGGGATCTGTAGGATCTTCTTTTGCCTCAGTTAATTCGCTTACTGATAATCCATAAAGATTGCAATATTTTGATTTTACTACAATTGGCATACGCCCTATAAAAACATCCTCAGTTACAATTTCCTTGCCGTCTGCCAAATACGAAACAGAAAGCATCAAAGGCGCATCATAGGTAAGGTCTCTGATTCTTGCTTCCATAGGATTGATTAATCGTACTATGCTGTCTGCTTCTATTATGTCCGGCTTTCCAATCGTTATTTTATTTATTTTTATCTTAAAATCCTCAACTCCCAACGGCTTTATAACTGGCTCTATCAAACCTTCACTGTCTATTATCTTCTTAAGCCCATTGTCTATAAAATATTCAAACGAAGAGATATGGTGTGCTGCCAAAGCAGTTGAACCTAGCGCAGATCTAAGCAATGCTTGGTAAGTATTTTTTTCCATTTTATTTCACCACCAACCTATAATAACTGTACTGACCGGCGGTCTTACTGTTTCTTTTTATCTCCAGGACATCGCCCTCCTTTGCATCCAAAAGCTTAACGGCCGGATCATTTACTTTTATCTTGGGAAGATCTTTTATGACAATATTGTATTTACTTAATAATTGATCTAGCTCCTCTTTGAGCATAATTCTATATTGCGGCGATAAACGGCTATTAAATACATCGATATCCAAGGGGGGAACCTCTTAAGTATAATTTATAATTCTATTCTATAATACTTCTAGTATTTAAGCTTTTCTATTACTAAATTATATGTTATTAATTCACATTCACTACTTTAAAAATATGAATAATTAATATAATTAACCGTTATTTAACATCCTTTTATATATAAGTGACTTTCCAGTAAGCTCATTTACATTCTTGTCTGCAAGATTAAATGTGGTATTACTGTAACTTATAAGCCAGTATGAAAGAAGGATTGAATAAAGCAATGCAGAATAGATTTCCTGCAGATGAAAACTGCTAACCAAATAAATGAAAACAAAAAGTAAAACAAGGTATACGGTAAATACAAACAATGATTCTAAACGCATTTCCTTTGCAAGCCTTCTGCTGCTTATAATTGCCAAACGCAAAGTCGAATTGCCATATATTGAAAAAAAGTTAAAAAACATGAGCGAACTGCCATAGTATATTCCAGGTATTACCAATGCAATCAGTCCTATTATAGAGATTACAGCCTGAGTAAAGGTTGCTATCAAAAACTTTGGAAAAGCTGCCAATGAACGCTTGATTAAAGAAACTACATTTAAATTGCTTGAAACTAGGTAATGTAATCTATAATAAAACAAGGTAGTCAAAGAAAAAACAATAAGTAGAAAAGATGCCACAAAAACAGCCTCGCCCGTGATTATTACAGTAGCTGACGGGGTAAAAATAAAGCCTCCGTTCAAAAATGCCCCTAACCTGAGATACCTAAAAATCACAACAAATCCAAAAAGAAATATTACAAGAGTAATTGAAAGAAATGTAAAAAAGGAGCTAAGTTCTAATAGGGACTTCAGTCCATAAACCAAACTTGACAATGAGGAACTAAGTCTGCTTTGTTCTTTCATTATTATTAATTATACTGTATAATTAATATTCTTATCTTATTTCCTGCTAAACATTCTTTTTGCGTATTTTGATTTTAGCTTAAAACCGCAATATTTGTATACGGGGCAGATACCACAATGCGGAGAAACTGGTCTACAAACCTCTCTACCAAACCTTACAAATGAGTAATTTGTGGAAATTCTTAGATCTGAAGGCAATATGCTTTCAAGCACGGCTTCTGTCTTTGCAGGCTTTGTTTCTTCCGGTACAATCCCCAATCGCTGGGATATCCTATTTACATGAGTATCTACAGCTATGTAGGGCAGGTTAAACCCCCACTCTAATACAAGACTTGCGACTTTCTCCCCAACACCCGGTATCTGCATTAAATCTGCTTTATTTGAAGGAACTTTTGAATTGAATTTAGTTATAAGTACATTACATGCTCTTTTCAAAAGTTTTGCTTTAACTCGAAAAAAACCAACTGGATAAATTAAATCCTCTATTTTTCCAGTTGATAATTTTATTATCTTTTCGGGGGTGTCTGCAATTGAAAGCAGTCTTTTCTGTGCAGGAAAAGTCGTAGTGTCCTTTGTTCTTGTAGACAGTATCCCATGCACAAGTATTTCAAAGGGACTTGCCTTTCTTTCCTTTGTATAGTAGTTTCTGCTTATTATTTTTACTGCCTTTACAAAATCGTCTTTATCCACAAATCAACAGTAAACTTACAATAATAAATAATTTAAGCACTAAACTAATAGAGATTAAATGAAATACCAAATAAAAAATGACGGTTTGAAATATCTCACAGAGAAATATGACATTGATTTTGATACTCTTATAGACAACATACGCGAGAAAAAATATGATAAAGTAGCAATACAAATACCAGATGGTTTTAAGTTGCACGCACTAGACATTGCAGACATGATAAGTACAAACGCTGGAACGGAAGTATATATATGGGGAGGAAGCACTTATGGCGCATGCGATATACCAACTGGTCTTGGAAAATTTGGGATAAAAGCAATTATACAATTCGGACATGCAAGATTTAGAGCTGATGAACTGGGCAAAAGCAGTGGCTAAATGATAACTATTGGTATAGACGAAGCTGGTAGAGGCCCTTTGATAGGCCCGATGACAATAGCAGGTATTGGTTTAGATGAAGAAACTGCCAAAAAATTTAAGCTTCTGGGCGTCAAAGATTCGAAGATGCTAAGCATCAAAAGGATATATCTTTTAGAAAGAGAGATAATTAAAACCTGTAATAATTTCAAGGTTATTAAAATATCCGCAGAACAAATAGATAATAGATTTGAGAATGGAAAAAACTTGAATTACTTAGAGCTTGACAACATGATAGAGATAGCAAACTCGCTTAAAGGACAAACTGTTATCGTTGACTCTCCAAGCCGAAACACCTCCAAGATACGGGAATATCTAATGAAAAAGATAAAAGATAAGAAAGTCATAGCTGAGAACTACGCAGACAAAAACCACATTGAAGTATCAGCTGCGTCCATAATAGCAAAGGCAAACAGGGAAAGAGAAGTAGAAAAAATAAAAAAGGAATTAGGGTATGACTTCGGAAGCGGTTATCCATCAGATCCAAAAACTATGCAATTCGTAAAAATAATAACAGAAAATGGTAGAATAACCCAAGAACCTTACAAAAAGTTCATAAGAAGAACATGGAGTACGGTAAAATACACAAATTTTAACACACTAAACTCCTTTAACTAGGTGTTCAATAAAAGTCGATGGTAACTCTGTTGATTTCCAGCTTTTTTTATCTATACAGATGTGAAGTATATAGCCCTGGCATATCTGTTCTTCGTTTCGAGTTATATCAAAATCAAACCTCAATATCTTTTTAGATATAAGACTGACTTTAAGAGAAGTATTAAGAGTGTCTCCCATCCTTGCTGAATTAAGGTACTTTGCATTTGATTCCAAAACAACCACCCATCTATTTTCATCTATGATGGGAAAATTGTATCCTTTAGATTTTATGAATTCTTGCATCGCATCGGTAAAAAACCTGTAATAACCTGAGTAATGTACAATACCCTGCGCATCGGTATCATATATTTTTACATCCTCCTTAAAGGAATAATCATATTCCATATTTAGTAAGGCATAAAGCTTTCTCCAAGGCTTTGAAGTAAATCGGTCTGTCTTTCAAAGTATTCTCTTGCGTTTTTGAATCTTTCAGTCAAATTTTGGATAACTGCATTTTTCAAATCAAGCGGATGTATTTTCTTTTCAGTGTATAATTTTACCATTTGTTCTGGAGATTCTATTATTATGTCCCCACCAAATTTTGTCTCTCTTTCTATTTTCAGATTACCATCATTTGGCAGTATGAAAAAGTTAACTATTTGGACTATAAAGTTGTCTTCAACTACCCCCTCTGGACAGTACCCATTAAGTATTTTCTTCTTTATTGATTCCTCGGAATCATATATCTTAATATTACTTTCTGGAACAGAAGAAGACATTTTTGTCCCAGGCCCGCGTATTGATGCTATAAGAGGAGTTAATACTTCCACTCTTTTTCTGTAGCCCAGCTTTTCTAAGTATTCCCTTGCATATGCAAGTATATGCCTTTGATCCATACCGCCTAGCTGTATATCGACATCTAAATATTCTTCGTCTAAAGTCTGCATAAGCGGGTATATTATTTCACTTACCTTTGGATTTTTCATCCTTGTAACTTCTGAAGCTGCATGAATAGCTTTCTCAATGGTAGTAAACGTAGAAAGCTTTAACAGATCAGAAACGTAAGGCTGGCTCAATTCAAAATCAGATCCTCTGATAAATTCTGGTATCCTCTCCCAGTCAAATGCAAGTTCTATACATTTTTTTGTGTAATCAACTCGTTTATCTAACTCTTCCCATTTTGATTTCAGATCATCCAATGCGGCATGCAAATCTGCTATCAGTATCTTTGTATGTATACCTGCTTTTTCAAAATCAAAAAGTTTGCCTAATGCGACGAGGTGACCCAGGTGTATTGAACCAGTTGGGGCTCTGCCTATGTAAACAGAAAGTGGTTTTCCTTCATTAAGTAAAGTTCGCAGCTCTTCAAGAGTTATTATTTCAAGAGTGTTTCGCTTTATTAAATTTAAACGTTCTTCGGTATCCATAAACATATAATTAAATTAGGATATATATACATTATTAACAAAGTAGCAGGCAACTAATAAAATAAGTTTTAATTTATGCAATAACAATAATAAAAATGAAATTCATGCATGTTGGGGATACCCATATTGGACAAGTATACAAAAATGATACAAGAAATAATGACATAAAAGAAGCATTTATACAAATGGTGGATTATGCTATATCCGAAAAAATAGAGTTCATTGTGCATTCCGGAGATCTTTTTGACTCAGGTAACCCTCCATTGGATTCGCTTTTATTTGTAACAGATGAATTAAACAGACTAAAAACTGCCGGGATACCTTTATTTATAATACCTGGATCACACGACGTTGGTGTAGGAGAAGAGGAAAGTATTATAGAACTTTTTCACAGAAACAACCTTCTTACAAACCTAAACTCCAAAAAATACATTGAATTCGGAGAAAATGTGAATCTTAAAGGTGAAAAATATAAAAACGCATTTATATGCGGAGTAAAAGGCAAGAGAAGCAAAGTAGAAGATGAAATATTTAAAAAATTAAAAATAGAAATAGATAATTCGGCATTCATTAAAATTTTTGTATTTCATCACACCATTTCATATCTTGGAGAAAAATTTAAGGATCTTGAAACAGAAAGCCTGCCAAAAGGATTTGATTACTACGCTGCAGGCCACTGGCATGGACATAGAGAAAACATAAAATACGACAGAGGAGTAATACAGTACCCGGGTTCACTTGAATATTGCGACGAAAAAGAAATAGTTGACAATCCAAACAGGGGATTTTTTATAATATCATATGACAAAGCAGGTATAACCTCTATAGAATACAAAATAATAAAAACAAGAGATAAACAGGTTTTCACAATAAATGCTGACAATAAAAAAGCTACGGAGTTAGAAAATGAAAT
>JAKACB010000023.1 GCA_021796445.1 Nanobdellota archaeon | reverse complement strand
CTATATACCTTATTTAAATGAAGCCCTGTTAATAATACTGCTTTATCTGATAATATTCGCAGTACTTGGTATATTCTACTATTCCAGAAGAGAATTATGAAATTATTTGAACAGTCTTATAAAACGGCTCATACTCCTTACTCTGTTTTCTCCGGCCGCTTTAATAACCCTGTTTCTTACGGCAATATCGAATGAATCGAGTTTTATATCAGCGAGCTGCTAACCTTATTTTTTATCATGTACTTTACTTGTATTTTATTTTCATTATCTTAAATAAGCCTTTCCAGCGGTATAAAACAAGCCATCCAACTCCCAAATATACTATCCCTATCAGGCTTGCTCCGTTAGGACCAAAGTACTTTGTTAAAAAAACTAATATAAGGACAAAGCCAACTAAAAAGTAAAGTATGACGACAGAAAAGAATATTTTTTTCTTTCTACTGCTTAATTCTTCGATTATCATTGATAATTAATGATCCATTAAGTTATATTATTTTAATCATATGGAAAGCTATTTATATTATAACTAATCACTATTTTAGAATGAATAATTATATAAAGAATTTGAAAAAATACACCAAGAAGGATTTCTTTGAAGGGGAATGGAATAACTTTAAAGGGCCATTCAATAAAGCATTATCTTACAAGAATAGTGAAGAGGGGATGTTGTATTGGCTGAAAAAAGTTGCAAAATACCATACAGATGAGAATACTGGCTCACTTTACTGGATAATGAAAGCAGACATAAAAGGAATAACCCCTGAAAAGATAGATAATGCTACAAGTTTAAATGAATTGGTTTCGCTTTTAGGAAATTCTGATTCTGAATTTCTAAAAAAGGACAATGGTTACAAGGATTATTACATGCCTAAGAATTTCAAGCTTAATGACATGTTCAAAAGTTCCTCATCGGGCACTACTGGGCCGGCAAAGACTGTTTACCACACCCCTCAATCTTTATCTATTTCTGCAGTAAATGAATACACGGGGATAAAGGCACAGTATCCTGTAAAAGAACTAAAAAATAAGAAATTATTGGCTGCTGGACCGGTTGGCGCTTATCAAGAAGAGCACAAGAAACTTGCAGAGCTTCTTGGGATGGAATATATAGGAAATGAATTCGAAACAAAGGGATTAAAACTTTTAGGCCCGCAGGAGATGATGAATAAAATGAGGCCTGTGATGGAAAAGGAAACCTATATATTAAACCAGGGTAATATTGGGATAGCAACGGCTGCAATGGAAATGATTTCTATGATGCCAAAAGAATTATTTTACGGCACAGACCTAATAAAAGTATCGGGCACACAGATAAATACTGATATGTTGACAAAAACGGAGAAGGAACTCGGTAAAAAACTTATACCCATGTATGGTCACTATGCTGGAAAATCTTCAATAGGTTTTACAAGTAGCGACATAGTGTATTTCCCGTCATTTCCAGTTACATACATTTACATGAATTATCAAGGAAAAACTCCTGCATATGGGAAAAAAGCGCCTACCAAGATGATAGTCGCTGAACCTGAGCTGTTACTAATAAACGATGAAGACTACGCAGTAAAAACAAGCGTAAAAAAAGCAACAAAGGCATTTGAAGAGATAGACGGGATTTCAAATCTTTCAAGATCTTTAAATTAATAGTGTTCTATTCCCCTTCTATCTATAATTTTAGGGCTTTTAATTTTCGTTGGATCGTAAAAAGGAATTCTGTCTTTAGCAACTAACTCCGCATCCAATAAAGCTAGTTTTTGGTCTATAACATACTTTAGTTCCATTTCCTCTTTGGATAGTTTATCTAAGATTAGGTTGACTACTTCTTCTTTACTGCCTTTAAATTCATTTTTATAAAAGTAAAAAGTCATCTTATCTAAGCCGTTTTCTCTAGTTATCTCAGAGTAGCCCTCTCCCAAATTTAATTTCCTTGATACAAAAGCAAGAACATCATCTATTATTATATCATCCAATTTTGATACGCTAAAGTTAACAAGCTTGTTTGTCCTGCCAAGGAATTCTAAATACATATAATCCTTATCTAGGCCTATAAACCTAACTTTTTCCTTTGTATCATAATTTATTAAAGGCACATGATCCTGTCCCTTTAACCCCTTGCTTGTCAAAAGCAATTCGCCTTCAAGCCCCTTAAGTTTATTATCAGAAGGGTAATAAACCTTACTATCAGAATAAATACCAAATTCATTGTTATACCTAGAAAGTTTAAATACGGAAGTGTCCGGTGCATCTTCGCTATTTAACATTTCCTCCGAATAAAATTTGCTACCACAAATTCTCTCGGTCGAAGCAAGGAAATTTAGTATGCCTCTTACTGGCATAAGAGAATAAAGCAGCTTACTCCTCTCAAGATTTAGAGGCTCCCCACCGACTGCGATATATATTTCATTTTTGCGCACTAGATAATTTAGTTCTTCTCGGGATTTTTCATCTAAATTGTATATCTCTCTGAACAAAATGGACGGCAAACCCGATATAAATATCTTTTTATTCATGTTTGGGTGTGAATCTATTATATCATTGCCTTTTTTCAAAATATCTAGAAGTGTTTGACCTGGTCCAGGATTTAATTCTATGGATTTTCCAGCCTCTGATATAGACGACATAGTTATTCCGCTTATGGCGGGCCTAGGTGGAGCGATATTTATAGTTATATAGGGTATTTCGCCAAGTAACTCCTTATACACATTTACAAAAGTATGTCCAAAAATTTCCATATCATCATAGGTTACAGGTATAACTTTAGGTTTACCAGTCGAACCGGAAGTTTGAAATAAAGATACCCTCGTACGTATATCAGGTATAAATTTGTAAAAGTTATTCATGAAAACCTCTCCTGAAATTATAGGAATGTCTTTAATTACATCTTCTAAATTCTTTGAATTCAAATTTCTCAAGTGTTCATAGGAACCTGACTTATAAAATTCTATATTATTTAATGCGTATTTAAAAACGGATTTAACGTTAGGCTTTGCTGTCATAATAAAACCTCAGAGACAAATTTACATTCCAAGTCTCCCTTTGCTTTGCAGTATATCTCTTTAGTTGAATATTTTTTATCTAGTAAACCTGCAAAAATTGAATTTAAACTGCCTGCTGAGAAAAAGCACACTGGTTTTTCTGTTTTACCAAATATCTGTAAGTATGCTTCTGCCAAGGGAGAAGGATTAATTGTTGTTACAATTTTATCTTTATCAAAATCAAAAACTAATTTTCCTAAGCCCGAAGACGCAACAACATTTGATACCAAATCAAGGATTTTATTGGTATCATTATCAAATCTATTTTTATAATCGCTTACTATGCCACTTATACTAATTGAACCGGCATTGTATGCCTCAGTTTCATCATATTTTGCAAGCTTGCCAACTAAAGATGCAAATATACTCATGTTTATAAGCACACCGGGCCTATTCATTAATAGCAGCCTATTATTCTCAAACCTTATATTTTTAGTCAAAAGCATCTCATTTAAGAAATTATTGGGGGTAATATCACTTGACATATATGCCTCCCTGGTCTATTCTCATAGGGAGCATTGACCTGTCATTATTTGTCCTTCTCATTTTTACTATCTGCATACTTCTATCAAAATCACCACCCAAACCAGTGTAGAAAAGCTTTATCACTGCGTCAGAGAGGTACTCCCCACTGAAATAAAGAGTATCATTATCCGAAACCTGTGGCTGTTCATCAGTAGCTATAGTCGTAACCTTTAATCCCTTTAATTCTGTTACTAAATCCAACATAAATTTACGAAATTTTGACTTATCATCCATATACATGGAGATTGCAGACAATGAATCTATTACGGCTCTAGAAACATTATTTTCCCGTATTATATCTAGTATTCCAAGATATTCGAAATTCACCGGGGAGTTAAATAATAATATGAGCTTTTTTCTACTAATGAAGTCTTTTAGGTCTTTAAATCCAATAGCCTCCATGTCTGAAATTAAATCGTCTACACTTTCTTCAAAAGAAACCATTAAACAGGTTTCACCATTTTTTAAACCTTCATATAAAAATGACATTCCAAGAAGTGACTTGCCTGCTCCAGGTCCGCCTAGAAGACTTATAACAGACCCTGCTTCAAATCCGCCACCTATCTTTTCATCGAGACCATGTATCCCGCTAGGTATCCTTTTTAGTCCTACCATATTACTTTTACATATAGTATAGAAAGGCTTATTTAATAAACTTTTAGGTTTATCATTTTAGAGAAAAATCAACTATCATTCTGTGTTTTTTCTTTATCTCCCTTGTTTTTATCAGGCAGATTCTTTACATTGCTCTTCTCAAACAGATCTTTTATTCCCTCAACTCCTACAGGTGTAGGTATACTAAATCCTTTGCTGTCTGTCGGGATAAATATCATAAGATTCTTACCACTTAAACTTATTTCATACATCATATTAAGCGACCTGAGCTGCATTGCGAACAAATCTTTTTTATATTTTAAACTTGCTTCTATAATTTTATCCGCAGCAAGTGATTCGCTCTCAGCCAGTTTAACTCTTGCCTGCTTTTCCCTATCTGCTACAGCAACCCTTGCCATTGCATCTTGTAAATCAGGAGGTATGCTTACATCCCTTATTTCAACAGATATTGCTTCTATTCCCCAGTCTGACACCCGGTCCTGTATCAATTTCTTTACATCCTTACCTATTACGTCTCTGCCGGCCAGCATTTCTGACAATTCGGTTTTACCAATTATATCCCTCAAAGCTGTCTGTGCTGCCAGTTGAACGGAATCCCTGTAAATCTGAACATTCAAAACCGCATTCTCCGGGTTAAGGACTTTCCAGAAAAGAAGCGCATCGACATCTACAGGAACATTGTCCTTTGTAAGCGTTTTCTCTGCCTTGAAAATGGTATTAATTACCCTCAAATCCAATGTAACAGGAGTAGTCTGCACAAATGGTATCAAAATGTGTACGCCTGGCCCCAGTATACCAACGTAATTTCCAAACGAAAGAACAGCTTTTCTATTCCATTGGTTGACTATCCTTATTGCAGCAATTAAAAACACAATAAAAAATAATACTCCGATTCCTATACCTGCATACAGATTAACAATAGAAAGCAGATAGCCTATAACTGCAGGTATAAGAATAACAAAAAGTATACCCAGTGCATCTCCATTAAAATTTTTCATCTCTGCAACCATAACGATTAAACAAAATATTGAGTTAAATAGTTTCTGCGTAAAAAATTAAAGTAATAAATAGCACAGGTTATTACAATTATTATGAAAGGACTTTTTCCTTTAAACATAAAGCTTGGCCGGATACAGGGAGTAATTTCTATACTAAAGGAATATAACGGACAAATATCTCTGCAAGAACTTTCTGATGAGGCATTGGAGCAAGTAGATAACCTTGTCAATGTACTTCAGGCCTGTAAATTGCTTGGATTTATAAAAATAAACAAGGGTGAGATAAAACTAAGTAAAAAGCTTGAAAATAAGAGCGCCCATGAAATAAACCTAGAAATAAAAAATAATCTGTTGAAAATAGAACCATTTTTAGAAATAAAAAAAATACTAAGAAAAAACAAAAAGATAACAACTACAGAGTTATTTCAGGATCTGATAAAAAAAGGCGTGATAACATATAGGAATAATCTATCCGGAATAGAAGCATTCAAAAGAGACCTACTTGTGATAGGGATAAGGCTTGAGATACTTACATACAATCATGAAAATGACATTTGGAAGATAATTAGCAGATAAGATTCACTCGGCAAAGATTGAATATATCTCCTTTACCTTCTTTCTAAATTCAGTACTCCCTCTGTCCCTCGGACGTTTTATATCAATACTTAGTATCTTTTTTACAACTGCAGGTTTGTTTGACAATACAACTATCCTATCTGACATCTCCACTGCCTCTTCTATGTTGTGAGAAACCATTACAATTACTTTAGGCAGCGTTTTCCTGCCTTTCAAGACCTCAACAACGGTTTTACGAAGGCTATTCGCAGTAAGCTCATCCAATGAGCTGAATGGCTCGTCCATTAGAAGCAGGATAGGATTTGATACCAAAGCCCGCGCAAGCCCTACCCTCTGTTTCATTCCGCCACTTAAAAGATTCGGGTAAGCATCTTCAAAGCCTTTCAGCTCTAGTTTATAAAGCATTTCCAATGCAGTTTTTTCTCTTTCAGCTTCTGTTATCTGCTTTGAAGCTAGCCCTATCTTCACGTTTTCAAGGTTTGAAAGCCAGGGCAGAAGCGCAAAATCCTGAAAAACAAATGAGATATTGTTTGAAGGGCTATTTATTTTCTTTCCAGCCAATACTATACTTCCACTATCTGCCTTTATGAGACCTGCCATTATCCTCAGAAGAGTGCTCTTTCCACAGCCAGAAGGCCCTATGATAGAAACGAATTCTAACTCATTTGCTGAAAACGATATCCCATTTAACACCGTCAATCCGCTTTTTGGATAGGTGAAATTTATTTTTTCAACATTTAGGAATGCCATACTTAAGAATAAACTGAATTTACTCTGTTATATAACCTACGCCATACAAAATAGTTTATAATGATTATCATTGCCACCATATTTGCAAGAAGAATACCCATCAAAAGAAGATTATTATTATCTAAAGACACATTTAATGCCTTTCCTATCCCTATAGACACTGAAGTTATAAGTTTGCTGCTACCCGCTGAAAAGTATTCGGCAACTATACTTGCATTCCACTCCGCAGCGATTCCGGTTACCGCGCCTGTTATAACTCCAGGCATGATGGCCTTTAGATATATCTTTTTCCATGCAACTATTCCATTAAGATGAAAAATCTTTTTTACTTCATTTATGCTTTCTGGCAGGTATTTTGTAGTTGCCACTATACTAAAGATTACATACCACAAACCGCTTAAAAAGTAGATCATAAACGCCAACAATTCAGAGTTTCCATAAACAAGTTCAGCTATTGCAGGCAGCAGTATAGTAGCTGGTATTGAAGCGAATATCTGGAATAAAAGAAGATATCTTTTTGTCTTGTTTGAAAGGAATACTACATATATGCTTAATGGGATTGAAACTGCAATTATTGCAAGGAAAGCGCCCCAAACCCTTAGAAATGAAAAGGCCAGCGACAAAATAGAATATCCTTCATATCCGACAATTTTGCTTAACAATTGTAAATTTACAAAAGGAATCACTTTGTAAATTAAAAAACCAAAAAGCGCTGCAAGCAATGTATAAAAAACCAAATTGGCAAATACAGTTAGTTTATATCTGATTTGTTCATCCGGTTTTATCCATTTATCTCTGAAATAATTAAATGTAAAATTGTCTCTTTTTCTTTTCTTGTAGTCCTTTAGATAATGCCTATTCGCAAACCTGTCAAACCTTTCAAAGAACAATAAGCGGGTTGCAATCACAAATAAAACGAATACTATTATAGAATAAAGATAAAGATAGCTATTACCAGTTGCAGCCGCCTTTACAAATTCAACCCCTATCCCATGTTTTACTGCGTAGTTCTTTGTGCCTACCGAAAATATCTCACTTGTAACTAAGTAAAATAGCCCAATTGCCCAAGATAAACTCATCTGCTCAGACATCCTTGGAAGTGACGCAGGTATAAATATTTTTTTAAGCCGCTGATAAAAATTAAGTCCATATATATTCGCCATATCTAAATACTCGGAAGGCAGCGATATTACTGCTTGATAAACACCAAATATAATGTTCCAAAGCATACTTGTTATTATCAAAAATATAACTGCAGCATTTATCCCTACTGAACCAGGAAAATAAAATACAAAAAGGTATATAGCAAACGGAAAGAACGCAAGTATGGGAAGTGTCTGTAATATATCGACAATAGGCATTAGAACCCTATTCAATTTCTTGGACCTTGCCACAGCTATGCCAGTAAACAAGGCTATTACCATTGAAATAGCCATGGCTATGAACATCCTTGTCCATGAGTATGCGGTGTCCAGTATGACTGAAAAAACCAGCTGTAACATACAAGGATATGCTGTCCTTACGTTAAATTACTTCTATTTTGTCAAGTGGTTCTTTCTAAGTATAAGAGGGCCGTTATCTATCTGGTATTTTATGCCATTAGATGAAATTAAATAATTTTCATTTTTACTTAAATATTCCATAACATTTGAAATAGGATCAAATAAAACTCTTTCATCCTTTTTGTTTCGGAGCTCTATCCAGCAATGCTCCGCTTTCTCTCCATCTCTTTCAACTATCCCCATAACATAAAATGCCCTTAAACCCGTTCTTATTTTTTCCCTATTGAGCAAAACACTTAAAGTAATAACAAATTCATGGCACAGAAACGGACCATCAATCAATGACTCTTCTAATAATATTGCCTTACCATTACGCTGATTGTTCCTTTCTAGATACAACAAATCAGCATTTGTCAGTATTCCTTTCTTTTTACTATAACTATCAGTATACTCCGTAATACGATAATGTAGCTGCAGGCGCACTGAATTTGCTATTGCCAAAACCCGGTCTAATCCTTTTTTATTCCCAGCTGCCAAGCTTGCAGAATTGTAAATTTGATATAGATTTGAGGATCTACTCCATACGTTATTTAAGTATATACCATAAACTTCTGATAAGAATGGCTCTTTAAAATTTTTATTATAAAATTTAGTAGATATTTCATCGGTTAACCCGGCATTTAACACTATATCTCCATTTTTAATTTTGTTAGGATACTTTAAAACAATTTTATAATCACCTATCTCATTTAAGTTCACTTCTAAATTTTTGTGTTTACTTTGTTTAACAATGGCGAATATATTTTTAGCCATTTACTTTATATAAAGAGATAATATATAAATTTTTTGATCAAATCTTGTTTCCGAAATCTTTTATTTTATTACCATCAACATATGCTTTATTGAATACAAAAATGGAAGATAAAGTAAAGACTATACTTAATATAAACGTAAATATGTAACCCAGATAAAATGACAAAAAGCCCGAAGAAACTGCCCCAAGAACACCGGATAAACCTATTATTGCAGACCAGAGTCCTATATAATGGGCCTCCATCTTGCCAGCTATATTTACATAGATTATGACCGAAGCAGAAATGTTCCAAAGTGCATATCCTAAGCCTGCTACAAAATATGAAAAGAGATTGAGATAAAAAACGGCAGTCAATAACAAAATAGAGATTATTGCAATGAGATAACTTGTTGATCTTACAACGGTAGAAAGCCTATAATATCTTCTTAGCGTATTCTTTGCTTTTCCCAACATAAAAATCATATAAACAACAACTTGACCGAAACCATTCAGCATGTTTATAAGGAATATATCCGAATAAGATATTTTGTAGGAATAAAGAAACGGAATGTAAGAAGTATTAAAAAGATAAATTCCAAAGTTTACAAGAGCGATGGCAGCAAATATAATCATTATCCTTACTGTCTTTTTTCTCTTTCTTATTTCCGCAACTTCCAGTATAAGATGGTGGCCTGCGAGTATTTGTGGAAACTTGCTTAGTACATTCAGCATTGGAAACATTCTATGTAAATGCTTCTCCTTTTCTTCCTTAATTCTTCGTTTTTCTTCCTTTACGAAAAAAAGAGTAAATATCAAAGACGCTATATTGAATGCAAATAGTATCAATAGATATCTTGCAATTACATCGCTGAAAAGCAGTACTCCAGGTATATACCCTATTATGTTACCTATTATGCTCATCAAGCCATATACCCCATAATAAGACCTTAATACGGTCTTTTTCCTCCGGTTCATTATGAGCATATTTATAGCAGGGGAGGAAGCAGTTAAGATAAAAGCATAAGCCGCGTAAATTATTACTGCCAATAGTATACTTTTCAATAAATACAAAAGTACTATTAAAGGGATAATTCCAATAACAGAAAGCATTATAAACAACTTTATCTTTCTAAGACGCTGTGTAAGCTCTCCCCAAAACAAAGAGGCAGGTATAACCGCAAGAGAATAAGCGGTAGTGGCAAGACTTACATCAACCACATTTCCGTGTAATTCCAATATATATAGTGGGATTATTACACTGAAACCAGATGAAATAGCCGCAATTGGAAATATAATTGAAAGCCAATACTTATCCTTCTCCATTATAATATTCAGCCCTTTTTAGCTTAATAAATTAATTTAAACGAAGAAAAACAAATTATATTTATATGATAAAAAGTCAAAAAATAATGATAGGTTTTGACGGGTCTAAATATTCAAAAAAGGCTGTCAAATATGCTATTAATAACTTTAGCAGAAATAGCACAATTTATCTTGTTTATGTAGAAGAAATGCCTGCACCGTTGTACCTGTCTAATCCAAGTCTCTTTATAGATGACAGCGTAATTAAAAAAATCAGAGAAAAAACTAAAAAAGAACTTAAACATCAAGTTGATATGATAAAAAAGAAGAGATTTAAAGTAAAGTATGAATACCTAGAAGGTTATCCCCCTAATCAGATAATAAACGAAGCAAAGCGTAAGAATGCAGACATAATAGTGGTAGGAAGCCGAGGAATGGGAAAATGGAAAAGCTCCGTCCTTGGATCAGTAAGCCAGACATTAGCTGTGATTAGCAAGATTCCCTTACTGATAATAAAGTAATTTAAGGCAGATACTCCCAGAGGTAATAATCCTGCTTGGCCCAGTAATGCTTTAATTTCCCAACCTTCTTAAAACCCACTTTTTTTAGAAATTTCTTTGATTCTTTATTTGAAATCAATGAAATGCATTCGATGTTATATAAATTATACCTCTTAGCATAGTCAATAATATATCGAATGATTGAAAAGCCTACACCCTGTCTTCTGTGCTCTTTGTTTACCGCTAACCAGTCAATCTTAAGTAGATTCTTCTTATAAAGTTCTAATGCGCATGCTCCTACTATTTTACCATCATCTGAATTAGCA
>JAKACB010000022.1 GCA_021796445.1 Nanobdellota archaeon | reverse complement strand
ACTACTTACTTGATTTATGTTAGTAGCATTTGAAAAATTGGCCGGGATATTAAAATCTGCCACTAGAACTAAATCAACATTCTTTGCAAGTTTGGTTATGCTTGCAAGACTCAGATTCTTTGAAATCGCGCCGGAAATAACACTTGGTATGTCTTCAACAATATTTGAAATGTATGAATTTGGCAATATTATAGATATTGATGAATTTGTTAGTTCACCTGATATAATTTTTGAACCGCTGTTGTTCTGCGACAATATTGGAACTCCATTTATAACTGATGGGGAAAAAATAAGCCAGTTACCAGGATACGAAAAATTAGCACCATTCGAAACCATTGTATTGTTTGATGTGGCACTCTTAAAGAAAGAAAGCGCAGACTGCCCTATAAGGCCGGCAACCTCCGGTGCATTTATGTTTATTATATAAGTAGATATCAATGAAAAAACGATTATAGCCACTATAACATAAAATATGAGCTTTAAAACTCCCATATAAGATTGAATTTTTTAAGGTATAAAAACTTATTGTAATTAGTGTTTTAACCCTTTGATAGGTAGTTACAGCGAAGACGTGTCTAAACTGTCCAGTATGTCAAAGCCGTACTCAGTTCCTATTCTAATATCATCTAAACTCCAATTATATTTGGTAGCCAGATAAAGAAGGGGAAGGAGGTTATTGAAATTGTCTATTCTCCCATAGACTTTTAGTTTTGTTTTCTTGCCGTCTTTTATTGAGTTGTTTACTTTTTCAAACCATACTTTCGAAAAACTTAGATTTTGACCATCGTAGTCCTCTTCTTCCAGCAGGTTTATGAATATACTTATATAATCTGGCTGGCAGCCCTGTGATAATTGTATTGCTTTTTCTATCAACTCATCGGGTAGTTTATCGATTTCTAAGTAAACCTTCGAAACCTTGTTAGCCTGTTTTATTATATCTAAAATTGAACTTATTTCTGTCTTGAAAAGATCTGGATTGTCAGCAAGCAATGATAAATCGGGGCTGAACTCTATTTCATTTGCCTTCAGAGATACTGCAGTGTAGCAAGCCTGTTTTTTCTCATCTACAAGATTCCTATTTCCATGAAATGAAGAAATGAAAGTGATAAACTCAAGTTTTTTATCCTTACCTATTAATTCCTCTGCTCTTGCGATGGAAGTAATCGGGATACAAACTCGCTGAAACCCATAGCTTATAGCCTTATCCAAAAAAGCTTTTAGATCGTCACTAGGAAGATACGGTGGGAGATAAGTAAGATCTATATGGGACAAAAGCCAATTCTTAAAATCTTCCCTTGATTTAAAAATATATGATGGATCAAAACCTTCGAGCCACGTAACAGAAACCATAGCTATTCGAGGCTTCCCTCCTTGGTTAGAAAACAATTTATTTTTTCAGATCTAAAACTGAAATTTAATTCTGCAACCATAAAACTATTTGTATTTGCTAATTTATATCTTTTCTTTGCATAAAACAGATTTTTATTAAAATATTATTTTTCAGCAGTCACTGCTATCTGCAGTTATCTGTTTTCCGAAAGAATCTGTGTAAATGCAGCTACCACTACCATAAACATAATTGCTTGTGCCTGGTATTGTGCTATAGCAGTGCACAGAAGGATAACCTGGCAAAGTCGCTGTGCAAAAAGAAGTACTTGCAGGGTTTGGGCTACTAGCTAAGCTGCAGTCTGTGCTGCATTCAAATTGAAATGAGCTTACATTTGAAGAAGGGGGTTTTAACGAGTTTGAAGTCTTAGAGATAGGAAGTATTACTAATAAAACCACGAAAAGAAGAATAACTACTGCCAAAATTATTATAATTACGGCTGAAATTGGGAGTCCTTGTCCTTTCATTTGATTATAAGCTTTTCCATCATTAAAATATTATCTTTTATAGCTAATAATCCGGCCTTGTGACCTGATCAAATTTGTCCTTAGCCACTCTGTACCAAACACCATTGAATTTTATAAAGTCTTCTTTGTTCTTGCTTACAACTCTTTCTATTTCATTATTTGGATGGCCAGAGACTACCTTTAGAATGGCCGCTTTAGGCTTATTATCATTAAAGCTTTCTTTTGGCAAGGATATCTTTACTTTTCTTATGCTTGCCTGCTGTAAATTCTTATTACTTGGCTTAATTGTTACAATTCTCTCTTTAAACTTTAATGCCATTGCAGCAAGGAATAAACCGATTATCGCAAATGTTAAATAAGCAATTGCAGTATCAAACAAATTTAAAAGGAAAGAAGTCATTGCTATTGGTAGGAGTTTCCTCTGTAAGAAAAACACCGATATCGCTAAACCAAAATCTAGGAAAGAAGAATATACGGATAACTTAACAGCAGTTGAGGATAAAACAGAATGAAACTTTTTTTCTTCTACCATAGTTATTATACTCCGTGTATATATTAAACTTTTCTTCCTTTTAAATACATTTTTAAGCGGTTTTTAATTTTTTAGGATTATACGTAATTTACGGCAATTAAAGTTTTTTGTATTTTATGGCAATATCATTTTTACCATCATCTAAATAAGTATTGTAAAATGCTTTTTTAAAGTAAACCAGTGCTTGTTTACCTCTAACTGCAAACATCATACCATCTCTAAATTTCAACCCCTCCGAACGCAGTTTTTCTACTACCTCCTCTTTTGATTCGCTAAAACCTGTTAAATCTAGAAGATAAAGGCTTTTTTGGATGGCAGCAGAATCTTGGGCTTTTAAGTATTCAATAAGCTGGCCTAAAGAACTGAAAGTATCCGCGAAGTCAACAAGTTCATTGTCAGAATAAGAGTAATTTGAAAGCCTCCCATTGAATTTAAGAGAAGCTAAAACAAACGGTAGACTATGGTCTTTATCTAGGCAAAAAGTAGAACTTATTACAGAGTCATTCTGATATTTATACAGCAAACCTGATTTTATTACTGCTCTATGCACCTCTTCATGCATTACAATAGCCTTTTGGCTTTCCAGGTTTTTTACTTTCTGTGCATTGTCTAAAGGGCCCGGGCTGAACAGCTCTTTAAGTATATAGAATTTATCCTTTTCTGGATCATAAGAAGCTAGCGCATTGTAAACCAGGTTTCCATCCAAATTTTCTTTTTCTGGCCTAAAGATAAAGCTTTTTGGATTAAAATCCATGTATTCCAAAAGCTTTGATTTTTCAAATGAGCTGCTCAAATCTTTAAGTATTTTTTCAAGCTTTTCTTTGCGGCCCATGATAATAAATTGATTGGAGGTTGGATATAAACCTTGGTTTTTAAGTTATTGATTATTTCTCCTTAGCTTTCATTTCTAACATGTGCGATAGTACCACTAATAAATTGAAGACTCATGGCTATCACCTGCCGAAGTAGTTCTTTCTGCTTGATAAAATCAAGATACTATAAAATGGCGGAACGCCTTGAATTTTTCAGTTATGGATCTGGTTTAACTGGAGTAATTGCTCTTCCTTTGATGCCTAAATTACCTGTTTATGCTATATTATGGTCAGCAGCTGTGCTAGCTTATGTTTCAGCCATCGCTTTATCTAATTACAAGAATCCTGAAAACAATGATTTAAAAGAGAATAACAAAGTTTAAAACTAAAAAAATTAAGATGCATTCTTATGTCTTCTTTTTTTACCACTTATTCTAGTAAAAATTATCATTATATAGTAAGGAAACATTTATATACTATTTCTATTCTATTGATAGTTGTTTAAAATTAAAAAGGAGATGATAAAATATGGGAGGAAGCGAAGATGGGCCTTATTTCTATCCAGTAAGTCAAGAAGAGGTACAGGCATACGAAAGAGTAGTAGAAGGTTATAAGAGCCATATCAAAAATACAATTCAGTTTACCAATAAAAAAGGATTGAAGGGTTTAGATGCATTGTTGTATGCATTTTCTAAGCTATCTGGAACAGATTTTACTGCTGTAGGAGAAGAATACCTGCACGGAGAGATGAAGGGTTTGGATTACAAATTAAAGGATGTTGAAGATTTGGCAGGTGATGAAAGAGTTTACAATAATATTGATAAAACTGATGGCTTGGGGATTTTTATTTCTGCAGCAATAAACAATGTTATAAAACCTAGAGAGAAGGTTTACATAAACTCTCCGAGACCTATAGACAAGTTATTATATGGATTAAGAGATGCTGAAGGACATGTAAATGTAGCTGGGAATAATCTTGGAGAAGGAATTGTAAATAGTAAGATATTTGCCAAAACCGCAGGTTATGAAGCAGGTAAAGAAATGATTAAATCAGAGATGCATATTTACAAAGCTGACGAGGGTTTAGGACGTGACTCGGTTGGTTCAACGATATACGTTCATGATGCCGGCGATTTTCTCGGCCAGGGTGCGGATCATTCTACAATATTCGCTAAAAAAGCTGGACTCGGTGCAGGCAATAGCATGAAAAAATCAAAACTTTATGTTGATAAAGCTGAAGAGTGGTTAGCGGATTATGCAGAAAACAGCGAAATACATTTTGGTGAAGCCGACGAGAAAGCATTGAAACAAATAAGAAATTGCAAGGTTTACGGTAAAAAGGCAGGGGATGATTTTGGAGAAGATGCATTTAGAAGTAAAATTTATGTTGATGAACTTGGTAATAATGCATGTGATGGAATGCAAGATTCAGAGCTTCACTTTAAAAAATTAAATGGAAAGTTGGGCAGGTGGTACATTGATCTTGCACTACCACATAATAAAGTCTATAAAGGAGAGTCAAGATACATTTTACCTAACATAAAGCATAGTTTAGAATTTACTGGATATGAGACTATAGAATTATTAAAGAAGCTTAAACCGAAACGAAAGGATAACTGGGCCGAATTTTTGTTTTATTTGGGCGGATTTTAAAATTTAGTCACTTAATGTCTAGTAAGAGGATTGCGCGATAGATAAATTATTATCTATCATTTTTTATTTTATCTTAACAAAATCTTATATAGGTGTTTATTTCAGGATACTTTGATTTTATAAGCTAAATTTTAAAGTCCTTGTAATGAACTATCTTTAATGCTTTCATATTAAGCAATTGTTTTTGATCGCTTTCCTTTATTAATTCTGCAAGAACATCCTGCTCAGATAGATTATCATTTACTAAAAATATCACGGAATCGAATTTTGTTTCAAGTATTCTTTTAAGACTTGCAATATTGTAATCTACTAAAATGTATTTTTTAAGCAGGCCTTTTATCAAAAACCCATCTTCATATTCTTCAAAGTTTGACTTGCTTATTTTCAGCTGATTAACGACCAAGTACTTGAATAAATTCCTGAAAAATTCTTCTTCTGTTAACGGGTTTAAATCTCTTATCCTGCCAGCTTTACCATTAGAGTCTTTATTTATAAATAAGAACTTGGAGGTTTTCCCGCTTGGGAAATCCAGAGAAACTTGCGATATAACCTTATTTTTCAAAAACATGTTTTTAATCGAATTAAATTCCTCTTTGTCCATAATTTCTGATAAATTCTGCATATGCAGGGTCAAATTCAAAAAGTAGTTTGAATTTATTTCAGCGAGAAAACTTTCTTCTTTTGCGGAAAAACTGTCTGCCTTAAAAAAATTCAGGAACTGCCTGTCCATTGCGGTTTTTACTGCAAACATTGAAGGATCTACCGACTTTGCAATATTTACCCTGTCAGCTTCAAACAAACAAAAAGGCCGTATTGACTCGTTAAAAACCAAAAACTCCGACTTGTTTAACTTAGAGATAAAATCTGAAACTACGTTTGCATTGCCCGGCAGTATTCTATAAAGATCGGAGTAAAGGTTTACTCTTCCTATGAATTTTGTGTTGGTATTCTGTATAGCGCTTGATAATATGGACGAAAGCTGCTGGTCTGAAAAAATAAAGCCGAACCCCATCTCTCTTATCTTTGCAATTATTGAATGAATTAACGGTATCCCTTTAGCGTAGTCCCTTTCCTTGTTTGCATCCAATATTGAATGTGCGTCGTCTATCACAACAAGCCTATTGAATTTTCTGCTGCTTATTCCAAGGTTAGAGTAATAAAATGAAGAAAGGATAAACGAAACAAGGAAATACTGCTCTGCAATACCCACATTTTCAATCCCTATTATAATGTTTTTATCCTTCATTCTCTCAAAAGAAATACCCAAGTTGCAGTCAAACATAGAAGTGGATGAAACAAGGCTTTTCAACCTTCCTTCAATAACCTTAAAGTAATCATTTCTTTTGCCATTCAAGGTAATGTAAAGCAGCAAATCTGCCAGCCTTGGAGGATAATTTTTGTCCCATGAAGAAAAAAGGTTTATGGTGTTTTCCAAAAGATAATCCCTGCTTCCTATAAGAAGCGAAAAACTATCTGAAAAAATATCCGCAAAATGCACTGCCCATTCCTTTTCTTTGGTATTTGCAGGAACCTCTAAAGGGTTTATCCTCAGGTCATTTGCATCAATGTAAACCGAGTCTTTGCCCAAACCCAGGGCCCTGTAATCTTTTTTCATGTCGAATATAAGATAGTTTATACCGTTCTCGGATGCCTTTTTTAGTATACTATATATTAGTGATGTTTTACCATGGCCGGTCGAACCCACTATAAGTATATTTCTGTTTAAATCCTCCAGAGAAAGCGAAAGTCTGCCGATTTTTTGTTCTTGATATAAAATACTGCCGATTTCCATTCCTTCCTTTCTCTTTATGATGGGAAATAAAGGATCCGAAACTGGAAACGCCGCTTCAAGATCCTTAAATTCCTTCATTATATTTGAAAGAAGGAAAACCTGCATCCCTGGGTCTTTTGTTTTGCTTAGCCTGGAGATAAGGCCCTCAATCTTACTGGTGTCAGTGAATTCCCGGAATAAACTTAGTTTTTTGATTATTCCTTGGAGCTGCTCTTCCATTTATCTTACCCTATAAATGAAAGGTCATATACCGTGCTGCCCAGCGATAGAGCAGATGCACCTTTTGTTGTCAGTATTTTCCTGAAGAGAAGGTCCTTGTCGATATACCCTTCTTTTAAAAGTTTCTGCTGAGAGATATTGAATTCCTTATATGACCCTTTTATCAACTTCCTTAGCTGGTTTATGCTTATTCCGTTGTTGATTGCACTTAATATGTAAATGTCCAGCAGCTCTAAATCTTTTATCTGATCCTTTATGCAGTTCACGCACATTGGAGGATTCAAACCCGTGTCATGTGTTTCGCAGATTATACCATTGCACTTTGAGCAGATTTTTACATTGGAGTTTTCATCGACAGAGTGCCTTCCGTTTACACATAGGCCCTTTGATCTTACCTTAAAAACACTGCCGTTTGAAGTTGAAACATTCTTGTACCCGCTCATGTTAAAAGGATCCAGTACGACCATTTCCTGCTCTGTTATTTCCCCATCATTTTTGGAAAGCATATACTGGGACATTGCATTTATCAGCGATTCGAGCTGCTCATTCTTGCTGTTTACCTGCGACAGTTTTTCATTCATTTTCAATACCGCTTCATAAAGCTGCTTAAGTTCTTCTTCCATCATAACCCTCCTAAAAACCCTAGAAACAGGGAAGGGACATATGCAAAGGCCTTTACGACCGTATTGCTCACAGACACTAAAATGTTTTGTGTTGGTTTGCTTGTCACCACTATCTGTATTTTGCTCCCGCTCCCATAGCTTAGATTTATTGTGCCTTTGCTATTTACCTGGAATACTTCTTTTGTAAAGTTCCCGCTGTTAAAGTAATCCAAAAGATTCAGACCGCTTTGGTTCATAGATATGTTTCCAGTAGTTTTTGGTTTGCTTGCATATTTATTCAGCACGTAATTTGTGTAATTTGCCTCTTTGTTTATGATTTCGCTGTAATTTGTATTTCCGTCTTTTAGCAGGCTCCTGTTGATTGCTGAAAGACTTTGCAATATCGAGCTATCAAGACCCAAAAGCTGTGAATCATTGAAACTGCAGCTGTCCATGCCTACATATTTGACTACTTTCAGCACTGATTGATCCATTTTATAAACTATTAACGGCTTTGCAGGTATTTTCAATGAATCATAATCATAATAATCCTGGCCTACTGGGATGGTTATGTTTTGGTAGCCAAGACAGTTCCTCTGGACAAATAAATAATAAGTGTAATTCTCTGATTTATTCCCAATGAAAAGAGAATAATTTCCTGGCCTTAATTCGAATGTTAAAGGAAGTGAAGTAGACCCTGAGAATAAAGTATTATTTGCGGATTGCAGGGAGAAATTTGTGTTATTAGTATTTTGGAAAGACACGCTGACAGGTATTGTATCTTTAAAGCCCAGATTTACGGTTGTGTCATTTGAAAGATTATTAACAAAAAGGCTTGTACTGTTGTAATACTTCGAAATTGGATCGCTTCCTGACATTGAAAAAGAGATATTCTTATCGGATGAATTCAGCGAGAAATCATCATCATTAACTGGCTGGATCTTTGAAAAGCTATTGTTGTCATAAATGCCGCTGGCCTTCAAGTATAAAGAAGCATAATCACAACCGTAAATAACTGGAAAAGCAACCTTTAAGCTGTATAGATTGACTTTTGAACTGTTTGAATCATTTATGCCAAAGCTTTCCTGCTCAGTGCCAAAACTGTAATTCTTTATTGAATTTGATAGAAGATTGCTGCCGGCCCTGAAGAAAAAGGCATTTCCTTTGCCGCCGTTCCCAAAGTCATTGGCTGTATAATGGTAGGGTAAAGGCATTGAAGTGTTAAAATAGACTTTTCCTCCGCTTACGTTCGTTGTGCCATTATTAATAAAGCCTTGCGAAATTATCTCTAAAATCCCACCACTTCCTGCCCCTACTATTCCTTGATCAAGAAAATCGCTTGCGTTTTGTATCTTTGAATAGTTTATAGACTGGCCTTGATTAGTTATTTTCCCAAGGTTATCAAACTGCCTTGCTATTATTATCAAAGGAAATACCCCGCTTCCTCCTCTCAATAAATATGCGTTGCTTGCTTCGTTATATGAGGCCCCGCCAGCACTGCTCAGCAGGCTTAGATTAAATGTGTAGTTTGAAAGCTTAGAATACACATGACTTCCAGAGGTATTCCAATAAGCTGCAGGATAACCTTCATTCCCTATCGATTCTCCGGAACCTCCATCTACTAAAGTACTGCCGCCGTCGCATGCACTGTAAGAGATACTCGCGCCGCCGCTTCCTGCAAAGGAGCTTGGAAAGCTCTCTCCGCCACAGCCATAATTCTTTTCTCCGTATGAATTATAGCTATTAGCATATCCGCCGTTGTTTAAGTAGTTCTTATTGCTGATCAAACCTTTGTTAAAGAAATAGGTAAAGTTGAGGAAAATCGGCCTCTCCAAAACAATAGTTCCGTAATTCTTAAACAAACTTCCACTTAGCAATGTTGCATTTATGTTGGATGTTCCATTGTTAATTATTCTGCTAACATTCAAAACAGAATCACCAGTAATACTAAAGGTATTATTTATGAACATCCCTTTTGCAATTATATTTACGTTAGCAAGATAAACTGGATCTGGAACATTTACCCATTGTGACGTGCAAACAAAATTAGAGAAATTTGTCAAGGTTATATTCTGGTTTGAACAGGAAAAAGCATTGCTTACTCCAGAATTTACAAACAACAAAAGTATTACTGCTAGTAACACTGAAATACAAATTACAACGCCGATATTTTTTTGCACCATAATTTTTTGATTTAAGTTTATGGAAGTTACTCATATTTAAAGCTTTCTATCAAATTACTTTTATTTAGTAGTAAAGAATACTATATATATGGGGTACAGGGACACCCCTATTTCCTATGGAACAAACCGTCGTTGCATTTGACTTACAATCGAGCTGCTTTGATGAAAATTATTTCCTATGGAACACCCCTATATTTCCTATGGAAGCCTTATTATTATATTTATTATAATTCTATATAGAATATATAGATATATATAGGATTAAACAGTATAAAAAATTATTTAGATGATTCTCCATAAGAAACGTAGGTGTCTCTGTGTTTTTAGTTAAATGAATTTATAAAGCAAAATTATGTTTCAATCACTGTGATTAAGTTTATATAATTAGAATGACATAATTAAAATTAATAATAGTTATTTAAATGAGTAAAGATAGAATAATTTACGAACATATGGAAGCCTTTCAATCCAATAATGATTTTTTCCAGAAAACAGATACAGATAAAATAAGCAACGTTGATCCTATTGCCATATTCAATGAGTTTCTTACCAGCAAGCGCATATTCAAGAACAAAGATGTGTTGTCTTCTTCATTTGTCCCGGAAGGCATAATGCACAGGAACAATGAAATAGCAACTCTTTCAAGGATAATGGCCCCAAGTCTGTTGTTTGAAGGAATCTCCAATGTGTTGGTATACGGCTTTTCAGGAACAGGCAAGTCTTTGGTAACAAAATTTGTTGCTAAAAAATTGGCAAGTTCGGCAGAAGAGAAAAAAGCGAACGTGCTTCCGGTTTACATAAACTGCAGACTGGAAAACAATAACACTGAATACAGGCTTATTGCAAATCTCTGTGCTGTCTTCAATATAAATGTCCCGGAAAGCGGCCTTTCAGTTAACAGCCTATACAAAAGACTTGTCAAAACCATAGATGCAGAGAGTACATATCTTATACTAGTATTGGATGAAATAGAGAAGCTTATACAGCATGCAGGCGATGGAGTATTATACAGCCTTTTGAGGTTGAATGAATCCTTGAAACACGCAAAGATCGCAATAATCGGAATTTCAAACAACATCGATCTTAAAGCATCATTAGATCAGAGAGTAAGGAGCTCTTTGAATCCTGTAGAGATAATATTCAGGCCTTACAATGCAGATGAAATATTTGATATTCTATTAAACCGCTCTAAAGATGCATTTTATGATAATGCATTGAATGAAGGGGTTTTAAGGAAATGCGCTGCAATGGTTGCCCAGGAGCACGGTGACATAAGAAAAGCTTTGGACTTGTTGAAGGTTGCCGGTGAGAGAACACAGCAGCTGGGGAAATCAATAATAACTGAAGAAGAACTTGATACAGCAGCGGAATCACTTGAGCAAAACATAACTGAAGGCATGATAAAATCAATGACTAGGCAGAGTAAATGTATTCTTCTCTCTATAATCTCAGTCGCAAGAACTAAA